>DAOUTI010000240.1 GCA_030626795.1 Flavobacteriaceae bacterium | reverse complement strand
ATCGCTTCAACACCTAAAGTAGTAATAACCAACTCTCCTTCTTCACCTTCTTTAACAGGATTATCATTTTCATCTAATATTTCTACAATAATTAATTCGGGGTGTTGATGACCTCCCTGTTGGTATTCACATTCGGCAAAAGCAGTACCCATTTCGGTAGAAGCATAAGTAGAATACAGATCTATATCCCATTTACTTTTAATTTTATCAGATAAGACATTCAAACTAAAATCTTGATTTTTTAGAGGTTCACCAATACATATTACACCTTTGATGGTGCTTTTGTTGACATCAATATTATTATCCTCTGCATACGCAATCAGCTTCAATAAAAATGATGGGACGGCAATAAGATATGTAGGATTAAATTTTTGAATAGAATCCCATTGTAATTCTGGTATTCCGGCTCCTACCCTAATAATTCCTGCACCTAATTTTCTTGCTCCCAAAAAATAGGCCAAACCAGCCATAAATCGTCTATCGATGGTAGTCATTAGTTGCATAGTATCCTTATTTGATACTTTTGAACAAGCAAAAGAAATTGCTTCGTTATATGCTAATCTATCTAAATCTTTATCGGTTAAACCAAAAAAAACGGGCTTACCCGTAGTACCCGATGTGGTTACATAATCAACAATTTTTGAACGATCCACACAAATAAAATCGTTATTAAACTTTTGTAAATTATCTTTAGTGGTAACAGGTATTTTAACAAGGTCTTCTAATTTATTAATATTACCAATATCAATATTATTCTCTGCAAATAATCTTTTATAAAAAGGAGAATTTGCATTCAAATACGCCATTAATAATTGCAGTTTTTCCTCTTGAAAGGTTTTTATTTCAGCTTTGGTTTTTATTTCTATTTCAGGAATCATTTAATTTCCTTTTTATTTTTTTAATATAAATTTTTATTTTTTCTTTATCAGGAATTGTTGAAATCTCATTTAATAAAGATTCTTCAAACTCTTTTAAAGCCGCTTGATAATATTTATTTTGATAATAGTACAAGCCCACAATATAATAAACCTCCCATGAATATGGGTTTAATTCTTTAAAGTTATTTAATCGGTTAACATCTAGCGTCTCTTTATTATCAATGGCAATTTGAATGTTCTTTTTTTCTAATTTGTAGGTTTCATAGTTTTTAAATTCTTGTGAATCTAAAAAAGGGTCTTTATTGATAAGGTATTTTTGAAGAGATAAAGTACTCGATTTTCTTTCAAAATTTTCAAAAACACTATCCAATTGAAAAGCCACAAACTCACCCAATTGATATGGATTAGCAGATACCCAAACCATTTTTTTATGAGGTAAAAAAACAACGCCATGATGCGCAATTAACTGATTTAAAGCCTTTTCATTACCATACCCTAATTTTTCATGGTTTAAACCCTCTTTATTTCTTAAAATATCTACAGCAATTTTAGGCGTTATTTTAGAGTCATCTTTTAAAAGTTCAATCATTTTATCATACCTATATTTAGAGTGACTCTCTTCAATATGCAGCTTATTGTTTTCATCATCTTTATAAGCCTTACTTTGAAAATGATTAGAACAAATCAATTCAGAAGAATTTTTAACTTCAAAAACTCCAAAATTCTCTGGTGAAATTTCAATAAGTACTGCTTTATTATCTTTTGCGCTTCCAACCATAATAGACTCAGAAACAAACACTTCTTTTTCTTTTGCTATCGCAATTGCTTCTTCAATATTTGATGCATATTGTATAATTTCTCTTGCCACTAATGAAATTGGATTTTTAGCAACTAATGGCAAATCTGATTTCCCCGCATTTATAGTTACTGTCAAACCCGCTTCATTCATACCCGACATAACGCCTATAAATCCAGCCCAAGAAACCGACATGAATTTATATCCTTTTTCTGGATTAATAAATGTTATTATTTTTTCTTTAGCAAAATCATCACCAATATAAAAATCAAAATTTCTTGCAATTAATATATTTCCATCAACGGTTTTGTCTCCCCAAACGGCAAAAGAAGAACAGCCAACCAAGGCCAAATCTTGCATCGCATGCCCTATGTCATGAGCTGCATGTAAATACAAACTCCTTTGATAATTATCTGCAATAAAATCATACTTATCAGATAAATATTGAGAAATACCAAAAATCTCTTGCTGATACTCTTCATTTACATATTGATACATTTTTCGAGTGTACCAAGATAAAAATTTTCGTAGAAATCGCTGATTCAACTTTGATGGCACCAATTCTTCAACCTTATCAAAAAATAATGCTTCTTGTTGTTGTACCAAATCGGTTGTTAAATCACCAATATTATTTCCAAGATTTATTGGGTCTCCAGATGCAATCAATTCCCATTGACCATATTGATTATTTCTCAAGCTATTGGTTCCTTTAAATAATAATGAATCAGTAATCTTATTTTTGGGTATGGATTCAATTATAAAATCGGCTTTATTTGGCTCGTTTTTTAAAGATTTTTTTGTGCCACACGAAACAAAAAGTATTAAAATTATACAAAAATTTAAAAAATGATATTTACTTCTT
>DAOUTI010000084.1 GCA_030626795.1 Flavobacteriaceae bacterium | reverse complement strand
TTTTTGCCATCGATAAGGCGCATTAAAAGCAATACAAATAAAGGTTGTGTTGCTGCCTCTAGTGCTGCAAAACCACTATCAACATACTTCAATGCCCAAACAAATACCCCATTTCCATATACTAAAAATAAAAATCCAGCAATGGTAGTATTGGTAAATTGCCTTTTGGTAATTTTTAAGTCTAATTTTAGGAATTTTGCTATAGTTAAAATTAAAACTCCTGCAGAAGTAAATCGAATAGCAGCAATAAAAAATGGTTGTAATTCATTTACAGCAATTTTATTTAGTAAATAAGTAGATCCCCAAATAACATAAATGGCAAAAAAAGCTACAATAATGGTAATTTTAGGACTTGGTTTAGGCATGTTACTCAAGTTAAATTAAAGGAGCTCGCTTCATTTTATTTCGCTAGCTAAGAGGTTTCTCATTCTAACTAGACATCGATTTATTCGTGATGTTCACCAATAAATTAAAACTCCAATTCTACACCGATAGGGCAATGGTCACTATGTTTCGCTTCGGGTAAAATAAAGGCTCGTTTTAAATTGTTTTGAAGAGGTTCACTCGCTAAACAATAATCAATTCGCCACCCTTTGTTGTTGTTTCTTGAATTTGCTCGATAGCTCCACCAGGAGTAATGATGAGGTTCTTTGTTAAAAAATCTAAAAGTATCTATAAAGCCACTTTGCATAAACTCATCAATCCATTTGCGCTCAATAGGTAAAAACCCTGAAACGCCTTTCATTTTAGGATTATGAATATCGATGGATTCGTGACAAATATTATAATCACCACAAATAACTAAATTCGGAATTTCTTTTTTAAGATGGTTTACATAGTCTTGAAATTCTGCCATGTAATTTAGTTTAAAATCTAGCCTAGCATCATTGGTACCAGAAGGTAAATACAAACTCATTATAGAAATGTTATCAAAATCTAAACGTAGATTTCTTCCTTCAAAATCCATCGATTCAATTCCTGTTCCATATTCCACATGATTGGGTTTGGTTTTAGAAAAAATAGCAACACTACTATACCCTTTTTTTTGTGCAGAAAACCAATAATGATATGGGTAGCCAGCTTCTTCAAAAAGTTGTAAATCAAGTTGTTCTTTATGTGCTTTGGTTTCTTGAATACAAATCACATCAGGGTTTGCAGCTTGTAGCCAATCTAAAAAGCCTTTTTTTATTGCAGCTCTAATTCCGTTTACGTTATAAGATATGATTTTCATTAGTTTTTTTTTATTTTCCCGTAAGGGGAAAGATTTTAGTCTTCAATAAAAATTGCTTTGTTAAGAAAAATCCAAGTTAATTGTGTTTTAGTTCCTTTTTGTGTTTCTATTTTCTTTTTTCTTGGCGATAATAAAAAACCTACTACGCCAGAGATGGTTCCTTTTAAAAAGAGACTCTCCATATTAAATACCTTATCTAAAAACAAAAAAATAAGAAAAAAAATCGCTGGAAAAAACCAAGAATGGTACTTTTTAATAAATTCCATTTTTAAGTAGAGATTAAATTATTTTTTTGTTTAAATATCTATTTCAGGAATATCACCATCAATAATTAGGGTTCCTTCGGTGGCGTTTTTAATTTCTTCAACAGTAACTCCAGGTGCTCTTTCTAGTAGTTTAAACCCTTTATCGGTTACTTCTAAAACAGCAAGGTTAGTAACTATTTTTTTTACGCAAGCAACTCCTGTTAAAGGAAGAGAACATTTTTTTAACAATTTAGAAGCTCCTTGTCTATTGGTATGCATCATTGCAACAATAATATTTTCCGCAGAAGCGACTAAATCCATTGCACCACCCATACCTTTTACCATTTTGCCAGGTATTTTCCAGTTAGCAATGTCTCCATTTTGAGCAACTTCCATGGCGCCTAAAACAGTTAATTGCACATGTTGACCACGAATCATAGCAAAACTTGTAGCCGAATCAAAAATAGAACCACCATCTAAAACGGTAACAGTTTGTTTACCAGCATTAATCATATCGGCATCTTCTTCTCCCTCAAAGGGAAATGGTCCCATACCTAGAAGTCCATTTTCGCTTTGAAATTCTACATCAATTCCTTTAGGAACATAATTTGCAACCAAAGTTGGAATACCAATACCTAAATTTACATACCAATCATTTTGTAACTCTTGCGCTATTCTTTGTGCTATTTCTTGTTTAGATAAAGCCATAGGTTATGATTTTGAAGTTACAGTACGTTGTTCTATTCTTTTTTCATAATCTTTACCTTGAAAGATTCGTTGTACGAATATTCCTGGTGTATGAATTTGATTAGGGTCTAATTCGCCAGCAGTTACTAACTCTTCAACTTCGGCAACTGTAATTTTACCTGCCATTGCCATCATTGGGTTAAAATTGCGAGCAGTTCCTTTAAAAATTAAATTACCAGCAGTATCACCTTTCCAAGCTTTTACAAAAGCAAAGCTAGGTTTAAAAGCATGTTCTAAAACATACATTTTACCATTAAATTCACGTGTTTCTTTACCATTAGCTACTTCTGTACCGTAACCTGCTGGTGTATAAAATGCAGGAATTCCAGCTCCAGTTGCTCTACAACGCTCAGCTAAAGTACCTTGCGGGATTAATTCAACGTCTAATTCACCACTTAACATTTGGCGCTCAAATTCATCATTTTCTCCTACATAGGAGGAAATCATTTTTTTTATTTGACGTTTTTGTAATAATAATCCTAGTCCAAAATCATCAACACCTGCATTATTCGAAATACAAGTTAAGTCTGTTATTCCTAAACTTACTAATTGATTGATACTGTTTTCGGGAATACCGCAAAGACCAAATCCTCCCAGCATAAAAGTCATACCAGATTTCACTCCTTTTAAAGCTTCTTCAACGTTTTTAACAACCTTATTAATCATAATATTTATTTATTAAAATTCAGGATCTTCTTCAATAGCATTTTTATCAATCTCTTTGTTTTCAGGATTTTTATTTTTATTACAATCTATTTCAATAGATAAATCTTCAGGTTTTTCAAACTCATCAATACTTATATCTAAATCTTTATCGGCGTAAGCTCTTTGCATATACAAAGCCCAAATAGGTAAAGCCATAGATGCTCCTTGCCCTCTACTTAAATCTGTAAAATGAACAGCTCTATCTTCAGCTCCAACCCAAACCCCAGTAGAAAGGTTAGGCACCAAACCCATAAACCACCCATCAGATTGATTTTGTGTTGTACCAGTTTTACCAGCAATAGGGTTTTTAAATAGATAAGGGTAACCCGTTGTAATATTATCAGGATACTTTCCTCCAGAAGTTCTTAACCTTACTCCAGATCCAAATCTGGTAACTCCTTCCATCAAATTAATTACAGCGTAAGCAATATCTTCACTCAAAACCTCTTTGGTTTTTGGTGTAAATTCTTCTAAAACAGTACCATTTTTATCTTCAATACGTAAAATCATCATGGGCTTAACAAACATGCCTTTATTGGCAAAAGTGTTTAAAGCACCAAGCATTTCATATAAACTTAATTCAATTGTTCCTAAAGCAATTGATGGAACTTCTGGAATATCAGATTCAATACCTAAACTTTTTGCCAATTGTACTACATTTTGAGGTGTGGTTTGATCAATTAAATTGGCAGAAATCACATTTACCGAATTTGCCAAAGCATTTTTTAAAGTTTTCATGCCTCCATAATCTTTTTCTCCGCCCGAATTTCGAGGAGTCCAATCTTCTAATAAACCATATTTTCCTTTCGGAATTGTATATGGTGTATTTGGATATTCATCGCAAGGTGATAAGCCTAATTGATTAATAGCAGTTGCATAAACAAAAGGTTTAAACGTAGAACCAACTTGGCGCTTGCCTTGTTTTACATGATCGTATTGAAAATACTTGTAGTTAATACCACCAACCCAAGCTTTTACATGACCAGTTTGTGGGTCGGTTGAGAGCAAACCCGATTGTAAGATATATTTGTTATACCTAATAGAATCGTAAGGTGTCATTAAGGTATCTATATCTCCTTTCCAAGAAAATATTTTCATCTCTTTTTTTACTTGAAAAGAGGCTAATATTTCTTTTTCAGATTTTCCCGATTTTTTCATCTTTCTCCATCGATCAGATCTTTTCATTGCAGAAAGCATGGTTCGGTTAATTTGTTTGGCGTCTAAATCGTAAAACGGAGCCGTTTTATTTCTTTTTTGTTGTTTGAAAAAGCTGCTTTGTAAGTTGCTCATGTGCTCACTCATTGCTTCTTCGGCATATTTTTGTAAACGAGAATCTAAGGTTACATAAATTTTTAAACCGTCGCGGTAAATATTATAACTTTCGCCGTTTGGTTTCGGATTTTCTTTCATCCATTTTTTCATAAAATCACGCAAATACTCTCTAAAATAAGTTGCCGTACCATCACTATGACCTTCTAAATTCATATCTAATTTTAATGGTAATTTTTGTAACGAATCTTTTACACTTTCAGGGATAAATTCATTTCTAGTCATTTGCTTTAAAACCACATTACGCCGTTGTTGCACCATTTCGGGTCTGCGTATTGGGTTATATAATGAAGAATTTTTGAGCATTCCAACAAGCATAGCCGATTCTTCAATAGTCAAATCAATAGGTTCTTTACCAAAATGAATTCGTGTAGCCGATCTTATTCCAACTGCATTATGCCCAAAATCATACTTATTAAGATACATTGTAATGATTTCATTTTTAGTGTATTGTCGCTCAAGACGGGCAGAAATAACCCATTCTTTCACCTTTTGAGCTAAGCGTTTAAAGATATTGCCCGAAGCCCTCTTAGTAAAGAGCATTTTGGATAATTGTTGGGTAATTGTACTAGCACCACCACCTTTACCAAGTTTTACAATAGCTCTTATTAACCCTCGTAAATCAATTCCTGAATGCTCATAAAAACGCTCATCTTCTGTGGCAACCAAGGCTTCAATTAAATTATCTGGTAAATCAGTAAATTTTACAGGAGTTCGATTTTCACGATAGTATTTTCCTAGTGTAACTCCATCAACAGAAATTACTTCGGTAGCTAAGTTATTTTCAGGATTTTCTAATTCTTCAAAGGTTGGTAAACCACCAAAAAGCCCAATAGAGGTTAAAAAAAAGATAAGAAAAACAAAAGTGATAGCTCCAAGAATTATTCCCCAAATCCATTTGGTATATTTTGAAGTCGTAGTTTTTTTATTTTTTTTAGCCATTATTAATTTACTTTTTCAATTTGCAATCCAACATCAGTTATTCCGTCAAGGTACTCTAGGCCTTCTACATTTCTAGTTTTCCGCATCGCTTGTTGGATGTTAATAATATAATCCCCTTTAACAGGGAAATTTACACTGGTTTTATACTCTAATTTATTCTCTTTAATATCGGTAATTCCGGTTCCTAAAAAACGACCTTCGGGTGAGGTCATTTCATACTCTAAAGTGTCAACAATTTGATAGTTATTTGGAAATTTTATACCAACAATTAAAAATAAATTACTAAACTCATAATCTTTATTATTTCTAAGATTGATATAGATATTGTTTTTACTAATTGTATCTACTGAATTTATTGTAAAATTTATAATTGAATCTTTATGCCATTCTGCATCTTCAATGTTTTGGAATTGATCAAACACCGTATTTTTGGAGCAAGAACTTATAGAAATAATTACGATAAATAAGAAAGCTATTTTAAGGTACTGCATTACAAGTCTTATTTGTTTTTATTTTGGGTATTTTTATTGTTGCCTCTATAATTTTTATTGCGTTGATTTCTGCCTTTTTTACGTTTCTTTTTAAATTTAGGCTTATCGAATCTTGTTAAACTATCTTGACCAACGAGTTCAGTAAAATGAGATTCTTCTGGAGTATCAACTTCTAGATCTAAAGCCAATTCTTCTAAGCTTTGTCCTTTTTTATTGTCTTTATTTAAGGCTATAATTTGGTTGGTTTGCTCTACCGTTAATTTATGCCAATGCGCAGGATTTTCTTTGTAGGCATACCAAAGCCAGCCTCTAAATATGTCCATTTTTTGAAAAACAGCAGTCCCTTTTTCGGTTTGTAACCAAAGATCTGTTTTCGGAAAATGCTTTAAAGCATCTAGATAAGAATCTAGTTCATAATTTAAACAACATTTTAATTTACCACATTGTCCTGCTAATTTTTGAGGGTTCAATGATAGTTGTTGGTATCTCGCTGCCGATGTGCTTACCGATCTAAAATCGGTTAACCAAGTAGAGCAACAAAGCTCTCTACCGCAAGAACCAATTCCTCCTAAACGAGCTGCTTCTTGTCGTAGGCCAACTTGTTTCATTTCAACACGAATACTAAATGTACCAGCTAACTCTCTAATTAAAAGTCTGAAATCTACACGTTCATCTGCCGTATAATAAAAGGTTGCTTTATTGCCATCACCTTGAAATTCAATATCAGAAAGTTTCATTTTTAGACCTAATCGACTAACAATTAAACGAGACTTTCTTTGCACTTCTTTTTCTCTTCCACGAGCAGTGGTCCAAATATCAATGTCTTTTTGAGAAGCTTTTCTATAAATTTGTTTGATCTCTTCACTATCTACAGCAACATTTTTCTTTTTCATTTGCACTTTAACCAATTCCCCAGTAAGGGAAACCACACCAATATCATGACCAGGAGAAGTTTCAACTGCAACGATATCGCCAATGCAAATAGTCATTTTTTTTGAGTTGCGATAAAAGCTTTTACGACCGTTTTTAAAACGGATTTCCATCATGTCAAATGGTTCTTGGTTATTTGGTAAAGTCATGTTTGAAAGCCAGTCGAAAACGGTAAGTTTATCACAGCTTCCAGAGGCACATGCACCATTGTTTTTGCAGCCTAAAGGCAATCCATTTATAGAGGTTGAGCAAGATTTACAGCTCATAATATATTTATATTTTTAATTGAAATTTTATTAGTTGTATGATAATTTGTTCTGCCAAGTAAAACTTTACCTATTAGCGGTTAATCATTTAAATCATCAATAAAAAATGTTTAAATAAAACTTCAATGAATGTTCGAAAAAAATTTAGGTAAATATACTCAATATTGCTAAATAACCTATTTTAACTTTACACTAATAATATTTACGGGGCATGCTTCTTTTGCTTTTGTAGCATTTTCTAAAATGGAAATATCTGGCGATTTAATAGTAAAAAAACCTTTTTTATCTATACCGTGTAGCAGTACCGACTTACCATCTTTTTTTGACATTTGAAATTGCTTAGGCGCTAATTCAACACAGTAATTACAACCGATACATTTCTTTCTTTGTAATGTAATAATAACCATTATTGAATTTAAAAATTAAATTTTTAAAGAAGTTTGTTTTAACAATTGAGGTCAAACCCAATGCATATTAGTTTTTGATTTTTGGCAAAAATACTGTTTTTAACGGAATAATAAGTATCAGAAAGCTTAAGGAATTCGCTAAATTTTATTTTCTTTGTAACATGCTTTTTAAAGATATTGTAGGTCAAAAAAATATTAAAAGCCATTTGATACAAACAGTAGAAAATGGTCGTATACCGCATGCGCAACTTTTTATTGCTCCAAAAGGAAGCGGTGCTTTGCCTATGGCTATTGCGTATGCTCAATATATTTTATGTAAAAATACGCAAGGCGAAAACAATACAGGTAATGCGGCTTGCAATTTAAAATTTGATAAATTGGTACACCCTGATTTACATTTTGCTTTTCCGGTTGCCACAAATGATAAGGTTAAAAAACACCCTGTTAGTAATTTGTTTTTAGAAGAGTGGCGTAATTTTATCACAAATAACCCTTACGGGAGTTTGTTTAATTGGTACCAAAAATTAGGTATTGAAAATAAACAAGGTCAGATTGGAGTAGATGAAGCAGAAGAGATTGTTAAGAAATTAATTTTAAAATCTTACGAAGGAGGTTATAAAGTAATGATTATTTGGATGGCTGAAAAAATGAATATTGCCGCTTCAAATAAATTATTAAAATTAATAGAAGAACCTCCAAACAAAACACTTTTGTTACTAATTGCCGAAAATGAAGAGCAAATTATAAAGACCATTTTATCAAGATGTCAAGTTTTACATTTCAAAGCATTGAACGAAAGTGATATTAGCAATAGCTTAATTATAGAGCATAGCATTGATGAAAACCAAGCAGCTAAAATTGCGCATCAATCCCATGGAGATTTAAATAAAGCACTACATTTATTACATCATAATGATAATGAAGAGGTTTTTGAACAATGGTTTATTACTTGGATAAGATCTGCTTTTAAAGCGAAAGGAAATGCAAGTGTAGTTCAAGATTTAATTACTTGGAGTGAAGAAATTGCAAAGACAGGAAGGGAATCACAAAAGAGATTTTTACATTATTGCTCTGAGTTTTTCCGCCAAGCATTATTGGTTAATTATCAGGCAGAAAATTTGGTTTTTTTCGAATCGCAAACTTTAGGTTTTGATTTGAAAAAATTTGCTCCCTTTGTTCATGGAGGTAATATTGAAGACATTAACAAAGCGCTTGATGATGCCATTTATCATATTGAAAGAAACGGAAATGCAAAAATTATTTTGTTAGATTTATCGATGCAATTAACTCGGTATTTACATCAAAAGGAAGAGGTTTAGAATAAAAAGTAAAAAAGAGTAAGTAGTTAGAAGAAAAAGTATTTTTGCCTATTGCCTATTGCCTATTGCCTATTGCCTATTGTTGTTCGGGTAGCACATAAAAAAATACAGCCATAAAGTGAGAAAAGCTTCCTAACAATACGAAAACATGAAATATAGCATGGTTATATTTTATTTTTTTAATACTGTATAAAATAGCACCAATGGTATAAAACAAACCTCCAGCCAATAACCATAACAAACCATTTGTAGAAAAATTTTCAATCAGTGGTTTTATAGCAAAAATAATTACCCAGCCCATTAATACATAGGTAATGGTTGAAATTTTATCGTATTTACCGATGAAGAATAATTTAAAAATTATTCCGGCGAAAGCCAAAGTCCACGAAATGCCAAAAATAGTCCAACCAATCCAACCTTTTAACACAATTAGAGCAAAAGGAGTGTATGTACCAGCGATTAAAACATAAATTGCAGCATGATCAAAAATATTTAATCGGTTTCTTAATTTAGGACTTTGAGAATAATGATAGGCGGTTGAAGCAGCATACAAAACAATTAAACTTGCTCCAAAAATAGCAAAACTGGTAATGTGTTTTGCTGTTCCGTAAAGGGAGGCGTATACCACTAAAAGCACCAATGCAACCACGCTTAAAATTAAGCCGATAAAATGTGTAATTACATTAAGCTTTTCTTCTTTTGAATCGTAATATGTAATTTTATTTGACATGTATTATTTTGTTTTTACTGTTGCCAATTCAACTTGTTTCATGTCATTTACCAAATCATTATAAATAATTTGATAAGTTTCGTTTTTTAAATGCGTTTTGTTTTGTTGAGCTAAGCCTTTTGTTTTTAAGAAATGATGTTTTTTTACTCGTAATACTCCAGGGCCACCGCTAAAAAAAGTATAGGAAAATTTTTTTTTACAGTCGTAAAAAGTTATTGGAACCAATGGAATTTGAAATTCAATTGCCAATCGAAAAGCACCTTTTTGAAATTCATCTAAAATAATACTTTCATCATCGGGAACTTTTCCTTCTGGGAAAATACATATGCTAAGTCCTTTTTTTAGTCTTTTTTGTGCTTCAGTAAAAGCATTTCGCCTACTTTTTATATCATTTCTATCTACTAAAATACAAGTCCGTTTATAGATATATCCAAAAACTGGGATTTTTACCAATTCTTTTTTACCAATAAAAACAAAAGGGTTTTTGGTTATTGCTAAAATTAAAAAAATATCAATCATCGAAGTATGATTCGGGCAAAACATATAACTTTCGTTGGGCATTATTTTTTCTTCAGTAAAAACTTTGGGAGAAAACCCCATTACAAAAAGTGTTGTTTTTGCCCAATAATGTGCTATTTTATAAAAAACAGGATACCAACTTTCTTTAGAAATGATAATTATTAAAAAAGGAAAACATAAAATTATGGTGCTAATAACCCAAAGGTAAAACCAAATGCGCCAAAGTAATATAAAAGTATTTTTAAGCAAATTCATTGAGGTCAAAAGTAGCGAATATTTATTTACAAATCCTTCGATTTACTATTTACAATTATTTTGGTTTTTACTGACAAAATTTCCTTTATTTTTGCGAATATAAAACAATAAAAATGTCAAGAATACTTACAGGTGTACAAAGTACCGGAACTCCACATTTAGGAAATTTATTAGGTGCAATTATTCCAGCAATTGAAATGTCAAAAAATGCAAAAGAAGAATCTTTTTTATTTATTGCAAACATGCATTCGCTTACTCAAATAAAAGATGCAGACATTTTAAAACAAAATACATATAGTACAGCTGCTACTTGGTTAGCCTTTGGTTTAGATGTTGAAAAAACTGTTTTTTATAGACAAAGTGATGTACCACAAGTAACTGAATTATCTTGGTATTTGAGTTGTTTTTATCCGTTTCAACGTTTAACTTTAGCACATAGTTTTAAAGATAAAGCAGATCGGTTAGAAGATGTAAATTCAGGTTTATTTACTTACCCCATGTTGATGGCTGCCGATATTTTATTGTATGATGCAGAT
>DAOUTI010000127.1 GCA_030626795.1 Flavobacteriaceae bacterium | reverse complement strand
TCCTGTAGCTTGGATGACAGACTTGAATTATATTTATGTAATTTTTATTGCTGTTACACTAGCTATTTTATTTAGAAAAAAAATCGCTTACCTAAGTAAATCTTTATTTTTATTTGACACTATTGGTCTAGGTATTTTTACTATTATTGGAACTGAAATAGGAATTCAAAATAATTTACACCCTATGATTTCTGTTTCTTTAGGCATGCTTACAGCTACTTTTGGAGGTGTAATTAGAGATACTTTAAGTAATGAAATCCCATTAATATTTCATAAAGAAATTTATGCAACGGCTTGTATTGTTGGTGCAGTTACTTACTTAATACTTAATCAATTTCAAATTGATCAAAATATCAATCACATCTTAACTACGCTAATGGTTATAACTGTTAGGCTTATTGCTGTAAAATTTAAATTACAATTACCAACTTTTTATACCAAACCTTAAATTCATGGCATAAAAAAACCGATTATAATAATCGGTTTTATATAATTTTTTATTTGTTCGAGTTCGACCTAATTATTTTTAATAATCACCTAAAGTTTCAGGGTTTTGTGCCAAAGCAGATGCCAATTGTTCATCATTTGGAGCTTTACCATGCCATGCATGTGTACCCATCATAAAGTCAACACCATTACCCATTTCGGTATGTAATAAAATACAAACTGGTTTTCCTTTACCTGTTGCTGCTTTTGCTTCTTTAAGTCCTGCGATAATACTTTCTATATCATTTCCTTTTTCAATATCAAAAACTGTCCACCCAAAAGCTTCAAATTTAGCACGTAAATTACCAAGAGGCATTACATCATCAGTTGCCCCATCAATTTGTTGTAAGTTATAATCAATTGTTGCTATCAAATTATCTACCTTCTTACCAGCAGCATACATTGCAGCTTCCCAAATTTGACCTTCTTGTAACTCACCATCTCCATGCAAAGTATAAACTAATTTATCATCGCCATTTAGTTTTTTTGTATTGGCAGCACCAATTGCTACAGATAATCCTTGGCCTAATGAACCAGAAGCCACTCTTATTCCTGGTAAACCTTCATGTGTTGTAGGATGTCCTTGTAAACGCGTATTTATTTTTCGAAATGTTGCTAATTCCTTTACAGGAAAAAATCCGCTTCTAGCTAAAACACTATAGAAAAGTGGTGAAATATGTCCGTTTGATAAAAAGAACAAATCTTCATCAGTTCCATCCATATTAAAATCGCTAGAGTAATCCATTACTTCCTGATAAAGAACTGTTAAAAACTCATCACATCCTAATGAACCACCTGGATGACCAGAGTTAACAGCATGTACCATTCTTAATATATCTCTTCTAATTTGTGTAGAAAAATTCTGTAATTCGCTAATTGTAGGCATCTTTTGTAGTTTTAAAGTTGCAAAAATACTAAACTCCTTTTAAAAAGTAAGTTTAATAAATCTTTTTATTTTTAAAATTTATACTTAGTTTTAACTAATCTCAAAATTCAGTTTTAATTATTAAGCACATTAACAATGACAGTAAATAAGGAGCAAAAAATAGAAATTGAAAACAAAATACTTCAAGAAATTGAAAATACTAAAAATACCATTGCTGAGCTTAAAGAACTAACCAAACCGATAGCACCTAATTGTGCCATTGGAAGAATAAGTCGTATGGATGCGATCAATAACAAAACCATAAATGATGCTGCTTTAATAAAGGCAGTACAAAAATTAAAGCGTTTAGAAATAGCATTTCAAAATAGAAATGATACTGATTTTGGTAAGTGTAAACGTTGTAATAATGAAATACCTTTAGGTAGAGTTTTATTAGTGCCTCAAAGCAGATTTTGTGTGCATTGCGCAAATTAACCCTGAATTTTATACCTCTTTTCGTAAAATAAACAAACAACTATCAATTACACCCTCAATAATTACACTATTTATATTATTTATTGAAAATATTAACAAGTACGTAAATCTTTAGTTTAAATAGTATTATACACCTATTCTTTTTAAATTTGCTATTCCATTTTTTAATAAATAATTATGATTACACAACCCAAGTCAAAAAGATTTAACCAACATATTTTAACCAAATATCAAATTTACAATAGCATTTTTACCACACTTCCGTTTGATAATATTAGCAATACTGGAGTTTTAATGCCTTTACTTAATAAAGTATGTGAAGCTGGTTTTAAAAATGGACAAACACCCAAAGAAATTATAGGTACCTTTTTCAATAAATACCAAGAAAATCCAACCGAAAAAGAGGAGATAGATCTTTTATTTAAATTCATACAATACATTGAACGTCAGGTTGTTTTGTTTGACGCAATAGAAGATGCAGCTTTTCCTATTATCCATAATATGGATGGTAAAGGAACCTTAAGAAACACCAAAGAAGAAGCTTTTGCTCAGAATAAAAAACAAGCCTTACAAAGGTATCTAGAAGCATTTAAAGTTAAAATTGTTTTAACTGCGCACCCAACTCAATTTTACCCAGGAACAGTTTTAGGTATTATTACAGATTTGACTAAAGCCATTGAAGAAAACGATTTAATCAATATCAAAAAAATATTGGCACAATTGGGTATTACTCCGTTTTTAAAAGATGAAAAACCAACACCATTAGACGAGGCTATCAACTTAATATGGTATTTAGAAAATGTTTTTTACTATTCGGCTAGTAATATTTACAATTATATAGAAAGTAATATCTATGGTAAAAATGAAGTTGATAATGAATTTGTTAGTTTGGGGTTTTGGCCAGGAGGCGATAGAGATGGAAATCCTTTTGTAACCACTGAAATAACACTAACAGTTGCCAAAAAATTACGCCAAGCTGTTTTAAAAAATTATTATAGAGATCTTAGAAGGTTAAGGAGAAAACTTACTTTTAAAAATGTTGCAGAAACTGTAATACAACTTGAAAACAAAATATACCAAAGCTTTGTTAATCCTAACAAGGAAGTAATATCTTTAGATACATTTTTAAGCCAATTGTTAGAAATAAAAAGTTTATTAATCAACAATTACCAATCACTCTATTTGACAGAAGTAAAAGATTTAATACACAAAGTAAGACTTTTTGGGTTTTATTTTGCAACGCTTGACATAAGGCAAGATAGTAGAATTCACCATCAAGTTTTTACACAAATTGTTAAGGGAACACTTAAGGAAAATATTACTATTTTTCCTAATAATTATTTAGAATTATCTGAAAATGAACAAATAAAAATCCTTTCCCATGTCAATGGAAAAATAAATCCAACTGATTTCTCTGATGAAATGACTGTAAAAACCTTAGGTTCGATTAAGGCACTAAAACAAATCCAAAAAACCAATGGAGAAAAAGGTGCCAATAGGTACATAATTAGCAATAATCAAAGTGCATTAAATGTTATGGAGGTATATGCAATGCTTAAACTAACTGCATTTGAAAAAGATTTAACTGTTGATATTGTTCCTCTTTTTGAAACTATTGATGATTTGGAAAATGCCGATCAAATTATGGAGCAATTATATACCAATATAACCTATAAAAAACATCTTCTTAATAGAAACAATAAGCAAACAATTATGTTAGGTTTTTCTGACGGAACAAAAGATGGTGGCTATTTAATGGCAAACTGGTCTATTTTTAAAGCCAAAGAAAAACTTACCGAGATATCAAGAAAACACAATATCAAAGTTGTATTTTTTGATGGGCGTGGTGGCCCTCCAGCTAGAGGTGGCGGAAAAACGCATCAATTTTATGCATCACTTGGACCGAGTATAGAAAATAAAGAAGTGCAGTTAACAGTACAAGGTCAAACTATAAGCTCAAATTTTGGTACAACTGAATCTTCACAATACAATTTAGAACAATTGATTAGTTCGGGTGTTAGCAATGAGTTTTTTGATAGTGCAAAAAATAAATTAAGCGAAGATCAAAAATACATTTTGAATGATCTTTCTGAAACAAGTTACAAGGCATATCAAGATTTCAAAAGCCACCCAAAATTTTTACCTTATTTAGAACAAATGAGTACCTTAAAATATTACGCCAAAACAAATATAGGTAGTCGGCCTTCTAAAAGAAGTAACTCTAAAGAATTAGATTTTGCTGATTTAAGAGCGATTCCTTTTGTAGGATCTTGGAGCCAGTTAAAACAAAATGTACCTGGTTTTTATGGTGTTGGTACGGCTTTACAAAAATATGAAACCGCTGGCGAATTTGATAAAGTGATAAGTCTTTATAATAATTCTAAATTTTTTAAAAGTTTGATTGACAATAGTATGATGTCCATGAAAAAATCGTTTTTTGAACTGACAAGGTACATGGAAAAAAATGAAGAATTTGGTGATTTTTGGACACTTATTTATGAAGAATTTTTAAATGCAAAACGATTAACCTTAAAGTTAGCTAACCTAACAGAGTTAATGCAAAACTATCCTATTGGGAAAGCATCTATTGAAGTTAGAGAATCTATTGTTTTGCCTCTATTAACCATACAACAATATGCACTTAATAAGGTGCACGAAATAAATCAGCAAGAAAAACCAAATAAAAAAGCATTGGAAGTTTATGAAAAAATAATTACACGTTCTTTATTTGGAAATATCAATGCGAGTAGAAATTCGGCATAATTCTAACCTTATATACTAAAACCCTCTTTTCAAACGTTATAAATCTGTAATTAAGTAAATTACAAATTAAATTTAAAAAAAGGGGGCTATGAAAAAGACTTTTTTAATTATCAGTTTATGCTTTGCAATTATTTCAACAATATCGTGTTCGACTAACGATGTAAAAGAAATTTCGGGAACATTAGTTTTTAATGAGGTTGGCGACCACAGTTTCAATATAAATGCTGAAAACATCGCTGCTACTATTACAATTGCTGGGCCAAACCAAGGGGAAACTATTGTTTTAGAAAACGTTTCATTATTTCGTACCGTAGATTATACAGCAAAAATTGGTATAAAAAATTCTTCCACTCAAAAAAATGAGTTATTAAATAATTTGGTAGTTATGTACGAAGCTAAAGAAGGTAAAAGTTCTAAAAATAATTACCAAAATTTATCAGATGCAGGTTATGTAAGGATTGAATGGAAAGGAATTTATTAATTTCAAATTTCTATTTAATAAAAAAAACTCTTTTTATATATTGCTACTTACAAGTTTTTCATTTTTATCATTTCACTTTTAAGCTAAAAAGGTTAGTTTTGCTATATGCAAAAAAACATCAATATTCAAAACAAAAAAGCGCGCTTTGAATACGAAATTTTAGACAAGTACATTGCTGGTATTCAACTATCGGGTACTGAAATAAAATCTATTCGTGAAAGCAAAGCTAGAATTACCGAAAGTTTTTGCGAATTCAATGAAAAAGGAGAGCTCTTTGTAATCAATATGTTTATTGAACAATACAGCCATGGTAGTTTTTACAACCATTATTCAAAAAGCGAAAGAAAACTCTTACTCAACAAACAAGAACTAAAAAAGTTGACTAAAGAAGTTCAAAATGTGGGTTTGACCATCATACCTTTACGTTTATTTATTACCGATAAAGGTTGGGCAAAATTACAAATAGCCTTATGTAAAGGTAAAAAACTATATGATAAGCGTGAAGTAATAAAAGATCGCGACAACAAAAAATCATTAGCCAGATTAAAGAAAAACTACTAATGAAATTAAAAGATTACTTCAACTTTTTTCGATGGAAAAACTTATTGATAATTATCCTAATCCAGGTACTTATCAAATTTGTTTTATTTCAAAAATTTGAACTTAGTACAGCTTTAGACAACTTGCACTTTGGTATTTTAGTCTTGTCGACTATTTGCATTGCTATTGCAGGATACATTATTAATGATATTCAAGATATAGAAGCTGACAAAATAAACAAACCAAACAAAGTATATGTAAGTAAAAAAATATCTGTAAAAAAAGCGAATAATCTTTTTGTAATTATTAATTCTATCGGGTTACTTTTAGGATTTTACTTATCTATTTATATTAATAAAAATTCATTTTTTATTGTATTTATCATTACTTCTTTACTTTTATACAGATACGCTATTGATTTGAAAAAGAGATTATTAATAGGTAATATTGTTATTTCAATTGTTGTTTTCTTAAGTGTTGTACTTATCATACTTTTTGATATTGTACCTGCAACAAATAGCTTTAACAGTTTTATACAATTTGAAGTGACAAAACTAGTATTACTACTTGCTGGTTTTGCTTTTTTTATTACTTTATTAAGAGAAATTACTAAAGATTTAGAAGATAAAAAAGGAGATTCAAAAATAAATGCAAACACATTACCCATTATATTTGGTGATAAAAAAACAAAAACGATTCTAATGCTTATAGCTCTGATTCCGTTTATGGCAATTGGCTATTTTGCGTTTACACTATATCCCAATAATTTATTTTTAGCTGTATTTTTTATTGCTTTTATCAGTTTACCTCTACTCTATTTTGTTTTTAAAATTAAAAGGGCAAACACTAAAAAAGAATATCATAACTTAAGTAGTTTATTAAAAATTATCATGTTATTTGGTATCCTATCTATTTTATTATTTTAATATGTTATCCCAAAAATTAAAAAACAAACACATTATTTTGGCATCTGGTTCACCTAGGCGACAATACTTCTTAAAAGAGTTGGGCTTAGATTTTGAAATCAGATTAAAAGAAGTGGACGAAGTGTATCCAACCACTTTAAAAGGAAATCAAATAACCGATTTTTTATCAAAACTAAAAGCCAAACCATTTAAAAAAGAGTTAAAAGAAAATGACATTCTAATAACTGCCGATACCATTGTGTGGCTAGAAAATAAAGCGATAGGAAAACCTAAAAATTTAGAACACGCCAAAGAAATGCTGTCCAATTTATCTGGTAAAACACATGAGGTAATCAGTTCAATTTGTATTACGACCAAAAGCAAACAAATAACGATTAATGATTCCACTTTAGTGAAAATGAAAAAATTAAGCAAACAAGAAATAGATTACTACATCAATAACTTTAGCCCACTAGATAAGGCGGGAAGTTATGGTATTCAAGAGTGGTTTGGTTATATTGCCATTGAAAAAATTGAAGGTAGCTATTTTAATGTGATGGGATTTCCGACACATAAATTTTATCAAGAAATTATGAAACTATAAAAATTACAAAGAATTATTAAAAGGGTTTTAATACTACCATTTAATTCTTATTTTTGCGCTTTCTAAATTTATGTTAATTAGCAATTTAAATCAATAGAGACTCTATTAAAAACTCATATGAAAAAATACACTTTTACTAAAAAAATAGATACCCGTTCTGGATTTGGAGCTGGTTTGGCTGAATTAGGAAGAACCAATAAAAATGTGGTTGCACTTTGTGCTGATTTGGTAGGCTCATTAAAAATGGGTGAATTTATCAAAGAAAATCCTGAAAGATTTTTTCAAATTGGTGTTGCCGAAGCAAATATGATGGGTATTGCTGCTGGTATGACTATTGGTGGTAAAATTCCGTTTACCGGAACCTTTGCTAATTTTTCTACCGCAAGAGTTTATGATCAAGTAAGACAATCTATTGCTTATTCTAATAAAAATGTAAAAATTTGTGCTTCACACGCGGGTTTAACTTTGGGTGAAGATGGCGCTACCCACCAAACATTAGAAGATATTGGTTTAATGAAAATGTTACCAGGTATGGTCGTTATTAATCCTTGTGATTACAACCAAACCAAAGCTGCTACTATTGCTATTGCAGATTATGAAGGCCCTGTTTATTTACGTTTTGGTCGTCCTGCTGTACCAGTATTTATGCCTGAAGATCAAAAATTTGAAATTGGTAAAGCCATTCAATTGACT
>DAOUTI010000007.1 GCA_030626795.1 Flavobacteriaceae bacterium | reverse complement strand
TTTTGGTTTCCTCTGCAATTTCACCAATAGCAAAGGTATAAGCATGGTCTCCATAAAAACCATTTTTTAAAGCGCCACAATCAACTGATATGATATCGCCTTCTTGAAGCGGAGTATCATTTGGAATACCATGAACCACTTGCTCATTTGGGCTCATACAAAGTGTGTTTGGAAAATCATACAATCCTAAAAAACCAGGAATTGCACCAAGATCTCTAATGTGTTCTTCGGCAATTTTATCTAATTGTAAAGTTGTTACACCCGGTTTTATTGCTTTAGCAACTTCTCCTAAGGTTTTAGAAACAATTAATGCGCTTTCGCGGATTAATTCAATTTCTTCAAGTGTTTTAATCTTTATCATTTATGATGATTTGATATTGCAAAGATACTGAAAAAGTCGAAAGAAATATTTGGAACTAGGTCATAAAATAATCAAAAAAGAACAATCAAATTTGTAACTTTATACTTTTAAAAATACAATCAAAATGTACAAATCTGTCTCTGTTGAAGAAGCTGTTAAAATAATCAAATCGAACGATAGAATTTATATCCAAGCTGCAGCTGCAGCCCCTCAGGCATTAATAAAAGCTATGACTGCAAGGAGTGACGAATTGAGAAATGTTGAGGTTTGTCATTTACATACCGAAGGCGAAGCACCCTATGCTGATCCTAAATTGAAAGATAGTTTTCATGTTAATTCATTCTTTTTAGGAGCGAATGTAAGACATACTTTACAAGCAGGTAACGGCTCATATACACCTGTTTTTTTAAGTGAAGTTCCTATTTTGTTTAAGCGTAATATAATTGATATTGATGTAACGCTAATTCAAGTTTCGCCACCAGATAAACATGGGTATTGCTCTTTAGGGACAACTGTGATGGCTACTTTAGCAGCTATTGAAAATGCAAATCATGTTATAGCACAGATAAATCCACAGATGCCAAGAACGCATGGTGCTGGAATAATTCATATTTCTGAATTGGATTCTTTTGTTGAAGTAAACGAACCGATTTTTGAAATCAACATTCCAGAAACAACAGTAGTGGAAGACAAAATTGGTGGTTATATTGCCGAATTGATTGATGACAGGAGCACATTACAAATGGGAATTGGAAATATTCCTAACGCAGTATTACAAAGGTTGGGTAATCATAAAGATTTAGGCTTACATTCTGAGATGATTTCTGATGGTGTTGTTGATTTAATTTTAAAAGATGTAATTAATGGAAATTATAAAGGGGTGAATAGAGGAAGAGCCATGGCTACTTTTTTATTAGGAACTAGAAAATTATACGATTATGTAGATGATAATCCATTTATTGAAATGCGTACTGCAGATTATGTAAATGATGTTGCTATTATAAGAAAAAATCCGAAGATGATTGCTATAAACTCGGCTGTTGAGGTTGATTTAACTGGACAAGTTTGTGCAGATTCTATTGGCACTAAATTATATTCTGGTGTGGGTGGTCAAGTAGATTTTATTAGAGGAGCATCACTTAGTGAAGGAGGAAAAGCAATTATTGCACTACCATCAACAACCAAAAAAGGAATTAGTAGAATTGTACCTTATTTAAAACGTGGGGCTGGAGTTGTTACAACAAGAGCTAATGTACATTATGTAGTTACAGAATATGGTGTTGCCAATTTATATGGTAAAACTTTAGAGCAACGTGAAAAAGCGTTGTTAAATATTTCACATCCTAATCATAGAGAAGCAATAGAAAGAGAAATGTTTGAAAATCGTTAATAATAGAAAAAAACTAGCCTTTTAAAAAACCAAACAGACCTTTTTTGTTTTTGTGTTCTTTTGGCTTTTCTGTTTTTAAAAGTTGCTGATAAACTTCGCCCCAGCCTAACAATCCACCAATATTTCTGTCATCAATAAAAACATCTGCGTTAACTTTTCTACTTATTTTGCCATCAAATTTTTCTTCCGGATAGCTTTTGTTAACGGCATAAAACTCTAAGCCATTTTTTTTACAAAAATCAACAGCATCTTGTAGTCTATCTCCATAGCGGTAAGTCCATAAAATTAAACGATGCCCTTTATTTTGTAACTCTAACAAAGTATCAAAAGCAAATATTTTTGCAGCACCAACTTTTGGGTAAGCATCATCGACAATAGTCCCATCAAAATCAACAGCAATAAGTAACGAATTTTTAGGTAGTACTTTATTTATCATAGATAACAAATTTAATAAAAATTACACTTTAACCAGCTATTTTAATAAGGTTTTTTGAGTCATAATAGCAGGTTGTTCAATTTTTAATAAATCTAAAATAGTTGGAGCAATGTCGCCTAAAACACCATTTGTAATTTTATTTTCTTTATTTTTTTCTACTAAAATAATGGGTACAGGATTTGTTGTATGCGCTGTATTTGGTGAACCATCAGGATTTATCATTACTTCGCTATTACCATGATCGGCAATAATAATACTCGAATAGTTATTTTCCAGGGCAGTATTTACCACATTTTTTAAACATGCATCAACAGCTTCGGCAGCTTTTTTGGCTGCTTCCATAATACCTGTATGACCAACCATATCGGTATTGGCAAAATTCAAACAAATAAAATCGGCTTCTTGTTTTTTTAATTCGGGAATAATTGCATCTTGAATATCTTTGGCACTCATTTCGGGTTGTAAATCGTAGGTTGCCACTTTTGGTGAAGGACAAAGTAAACGTTTTTCGCCTTCAAACTCTTCCTCTCTTCCACCAGAAAAGAAAAATGTAACATGTGGATATTTTTCTGTTTCGGCTATGCGGATTTGCTTTTTATTATTCTTTTCTAGGACTTCACCTAAAGTTTCAGTTAAATTATCTTTTGGGTAAATGACATCAATGTTTTTAAACGATTTGTCATAATTAGTCATGGTAACATAATGCAAATTCATTTTATGCATATTAAATTCATGAAAATCTTCTTGACTTAAAACTCGGGTTAATTGACGACCACGATCGGTTCTAAAATTAAAGAAAATAATCACATCATCTTCTTGAATTGTTGCAATTGGGTTTTCATTATCATCAACCATTACAATTGGCTTGATAAATTCATCAGTTACATCATTATTATAACTTTTTTGCATGCTAGCAACTGCATCATGCGATTTTTCGCCAATTCCGTTTACTAAAAGATCATAAGATAATTTGACTCTTTCCCAACGTTGGTCTCTATCCATGGCGTAATATCTACCACATACCGAAGCTAATTTACCTGTAGTTTCGCTCATGTAATTTTCAATATCAGCAATAAACCCTTTGCCAGATTTTGGATCAACATCTCTTCCGTCAGTAAATGCGTGTAGGTAAACATCGGTCAAGCCGAATTCTTTAGCCGCTTTTAATAAGCCTTTGGTATGATTGATATGCGAATGCACTCCACCATCAGATAGTAAGCCTAAAAAGTGTACTTTTTTATGGTTTATTTTGGCATAAGTAAATGCATCAACTAAAGGTTTTTCTTTAGCGATAGAACCATCCGCAACAGCGTTATTTATTTTTACAAAATCTTGATAAACAATACGACCAGCACCAAGGTTCATGTGGCCAACTTCTGAATTTCCCATTTGGCCTTCTGGTAAACCAACATGTAAACCATCGGTACGTAAACTTGCATTGGAGTAATTATTAATTAACGAATCAAAATAAGGAGTTTTAGCCTTATAAATTGCCGAAACATTTGGGTCTTGGGTTTCTCCCCAACCATCAAGAATGATTAAAATTACTTTTTTTTGCATAGTTTTTTCAATGAAAAATTAAAGTGTAAAGATACAGAATTATAAAAGCTTTACCTTAGAATTAGGGTAAATTAGCATAACGATTTGTTTATTAAAATATGGGCTAGTATGAATTATTCAGGTACTATTCTTACAATTCCCAATTGTTCGATGGCAACATAAATATAACCATCTGGGGCTTGTCGTACAGTTCGAACACGACCTAAGCCTTCTAATAGTTTTTCTTCTTTTATAACTTTATTATTTTCAATTACAATTCGATTTAGGTATTTGAATTTTAAAGAACCCACCAATATATTTCCTTTCCAAGTAGGGTACTTTTCACTAGTTACGAATACCATTCCACTAGGCGCAATCGAAGGCACCCAATAGTGTAAAGGTTGTTCCATGTGAGGTAAGGAAGTGTTATCAGTAATTTTGGTGCCGATATAATTAATACCGTAAGTAATTTTTGGCCAGCCATAATTTTTACCCGAATTTACTATGTTGATTTCATCACCACCTTTTGGACCATGTTCATGGATCCATATTTTTCCAGTTTCTGGATGAACAGCCATGCCTTGTGGATTTCTATGCCCATAGGAGTAAATGGCTTTTTTAGCACCATCTTTATTATAAAAAGGATTGTCTTCAGGAATTTTTCCATCATCATAAATCCTGTAAATTTTACCACCATCTCTTTTAATATTTTGAGGATTAACATCTCTATTGCCTCTATCACCGATTGAAAAGTATAAAAAACCATCACGATCAAACTCTAATCTTGAACCAAAATGTTGTCCCTTTTTAGTATTAGGTACGGCCTTATATATAACTTCTTGATCAACTAATTTGTTATTTAAAAGTTTGGCCCTCATAATAGTTGTGTTTCCTCCTTTTCCTTCATTTTCAATATTACTTGAATAGGAAAAATAGATCCAACCATTTTGAGCATAATTGGGATGTAATTCGATGTCTAATAGTCCTCCTTGATTATTATTGTAAACTTCAGGAACACCTTTAATGAATGTTTTATTACCCTTATTAAAAAGAATTAACTCTCCCGTTTGCTCTGAAATTAGTATAGTTCCATCGGGCAAAAATACCATACCCCAAGGTATTTCTAAATCATCAACAACGGTTTCTACCTTGAATTGAATAGATTTATTTTGTGAAATGTTTGAGTTTTTTTGGCATGATGCAAAAAGAAAAGAAAAGATGGTTAAAATGGAAAATAAATATTTCATGGTTTTACAAGTTATTTAACAACTCCGTTTTTAACCCGGTTATTATTCTCTACTAAATTATATACAAAACCATTGATAATTGCGTAAGCAACTTTATTGTTTTGAGTAAGTAAAAAAGTTGGGTTTTTACCAAGATATATGGGGGTTTTTGGAATTGTATTATTTCTAAGAATTTTAATTTTTCGAACATCAATAATATTAATGGGATAATTTACAAATTTAATTTCGCTCGGTAAGGAGTCAATACTTACAGAGGTATAACCTTGTTCTAATAATTTTTTGATATCTAATTTTTCAAAATCTTCAAAATTGGAGATTATTTTAGGGTAAGTTTCTCCAACTTTAAATTTTAGATTTTTTGCATCTAACGTTTCATAACCATAATAAGTAGATAAATCACCTAGATCAGTAATTCTTCCAATATTATAAAATTCAGTATGTTTTTTATTTTCTCTTTCGTGATTTTGAATACCAATGTCAACGGTATAGTTTTTACCTAAATATGGAAATGTAAGATTGGTAATTTTTAAATCAAATAGTTTTCTATCGTTTTTTGGAACCTTCTCATACTCATCTATAGAAGTTTTTTTATAACTCCCGGTTGAAATGGTATGAATTGCAGCAAGAATAGAAACGTAGTTTAGTTTGCGAATAAATTGTTTTTCCGGGTCATTTTTATAGCCTCCAGATTCGATTAAAATTGTGCTTGTTCCCCATTTTTGAATGTTATCTCCAAAAGCTCTAGGTTCAAAATCATCAGAATATCTACCTACTTGACCTTTTGCATATTGTTGTATAATATTATTCATTACCACAATAATTTTCATGGCATTAGCACGAGTAGTATTGATATCTTTTTCATAATTATAGGCTGGTGCTAAATAAGATATTGTTGCAGGTTTACTAGTTCGTTCCGCATTATAATATTTACTTTGATCGTGTAGATTAAAACCGAAATCGGCTTGTAAGCTATCACGCGCTGCTTTTAAAATTTTTGACTCGGGACTTTGCAAACGAACAGCATCTCGGTTAATATCAATGCCAATTGCGTTTCTACGTGTAAATTTTTCTGCACCATCAGGGTTTAACATAGGTATAAAATGCAATGTTATATTATTGAGTATTTCTTTATTAGTTTTCAAATAATTAAAAATATCAAATAAAGCCATGGTAGCGGTTGATTCGTTGCCATGCATTTGCGACCAAAGTAAAATGCTGGTTTTACCTTCACCAATGCTAATCATCGAAATGTCTCGTCCTTCAATAGATTGCCCTAGTACCTTTACTCTAAAATATTTGTCAGATTTTAAATTGTCAATCAATGGTTGGATATCACTATGTTTAAATCGTCTATTGGTGAGAATTGATTCTTTATAAGATTCGTAATTAGTAAATAAATTACTACTGATTGCTTCTTGTTGTGAAAACCCAAGAAAAGGGATTATTAGAAATAAGAAAAATAGTTTTTTCATTTGTTTAATCAATTTTAATTATTGAACAAAGTTATACAAAGAAAATACAGCGTTAGGAAAGAAGTTTATTTTTGAGGAACAGGTTTCCAATTGTATTTTGCGGTGGCATCTCTAATCTTATTTAAAAATTCAACCCCTGGATCGGTTTTTTCAGTACGATAGCCATCATCTTTTTCTAACCACAATTCATGATTTTCAAAATTAGTATATTCAAAATGACCAATCACATATTCAATATTGGGATATTTCTTTTTTAAATAATTGATTATTTTGATATTTGATTTCAATTGCTTTTTTGTTAATGGATTGTCGGCTGTTCCTCCAACATTTTCAATACCAATGGCACAATGATTTAAGCCAATTACATGTCTTGCCATGTTTGTTTCGGGCATTAACCGATAAATAGTTCCATCTTGATCAACTAAAAATTGTGAGGATACATTTAAGGCACTAGCATTAGCAATTTCTGGTCTCCAATTTGGGAGTTTAGCAGGGTTAAATGCTGTGAATGATTTTTCAAGTGTGGGAATAACTGTCCAATGCACAACTACCATTTTTGGTGTAATTGTGGGGGTTTTTTGAACCAAACCATATCTAGTTTCTAAATATTCAAGTGTTAAGCTATCTCTTTCTTTATCAAAAACTACGGGTTTGTCAATAATTTTTATCGAGTTACAAGAAGTTAAAATTATGGTGCCAAGAAGAATTAATAAGTATGTTTTTTTCATTTTAAAAACTATTGTTGATACCCATTAGCTTCAATAGCAGCTTTAATTTCCTCAATTCTATGCGGCCCGCTAGGATGCGTACTTTGAAATTCAGGAGGTGCTTGACCACCAGAAGCCGCGTCTAAAATATGCATTACCTCAATAAATTCATAAGGATTATAATCTGCATCAATCATGTACTTAACACCTAAATTATCACTTTCTAATTCATCATTTCTGCCATATTTCATATTTACAGAATTTGCCACAACAGCTGCAATTTGCCCAGCTCCCATATCTGCTCCAGCTGTAACACCTGAAATAATTCCTTTTGTTAGGTCTTGTTTTGCCATTCTCTCAGCCGAATGTCTACCAACTACATGACCAATTTCATGCGCTAAAACTCCAGCAAGTTGATCTTCATTTTGAAGACGTTTATATAGTCCAAAAGTTATAAATACTTGTCCTCCAGGTAATGCAAAAGCATTTACAGTTTCGGGATCACGTAATAGATGAAATTCGTATCGGTAAGGAGTACTATTTGCAATACTCTTTGCTACTAGCTTTTGACCTACAGCTTTAACTTTATTTTGCTCATCTTGTCCAGGGTATAAACCTCCATACTGGTTTGCCATTTCTGGAGCACTTTGTAACCCAATGGCTATTTCTTCATCTGTAGATAACGAAATATGTTGTTTTTTACCCGTATATTCATTCGTTTCTGATCGAGAACAATATTTAACGTATGAAAATAAAATAATTGCAGCGCCAATTAAAAGTCTAATTTTCATATTTCCTCTCATTCTCATAATAATATTTTTAGATTGATAAAAATTGAAATGTAAAGTTACAAAAATATTAAAATTATGTATCGTGTTTTGACTATTATCTAAAACACCTAAATTATTTAAAAGTACTAACTTTACAACAAGACTTAAATTATGAATAATAATAATATTTCAAATCGTGTTTTAGAGAAGTTACCTTATCATTTAAGGAGCTTTATTTTAAGGCAACCTTATGATGAATATACAGCACAAAACCAAGCCGTTTGGCGTTATGTGATGAGAAAAAATAGGAATTATTTAAAAGAAATAGCACATGAGTCATATGTTGAAGGATTGAATAAAACAGGGGTTTCTTTAGAAGAAATACCAAAAATGGAAGGAATGAACAGAATATTGAAAGATATAGGCTGGGCAGCTGTGTCGGTTGATGGGTTTATTCCACCAAATGCTTTTATGGAATTCCAAGCCTATAATACTTTGGTAATTGCTGCTGATATTAGAACTGTTAAACATATAGAATATACCCCTGCACCCGATATTATTCATGAAGCAGCAGGTCACGCACCTATAATTGCTAACCCTGAATATGCTGAATATTTACGTCGTTTTGGAGAAATAGGATCTAAAGCAATTTCTTCTGCAAAAGATTATGAATTATATGAAGCTATTCGACATTTATCTATTATAAAAGAAGATCCAAATACGCTTCAAAAGAATATTTTATCCGCTGAAAAGCGTATCGATAAAATTTCTAAAAATATGGGTGAGCCTAGTGAAATGTCAAAAATTAGAAATATGCATTGGTGGACCGTTGAATATGGTTTAATTGGTGATTTGAAAAACCCTAAGATTTATGGCGCGGGTTTACTATCATCAATTGGTGAAAGTAAATGGTGTATTGGTGGTAAGGTAAAAAAAAGAGCTTATACAATTGAAGCCTCAAATGTTGGTTTTGATATTACCAAACCCCAACCACAACTTTTTGTAACCCCTAATTTTGCATATTTGAGTTTTGTTTTAGAAGAATTTGCTAATACAATGGCTCTCAGAACAGGAGGTTTAACAGGAGTTGAAAAATTGATTGATTCTAATGATTTAGGGACTATTGAATTGAGTACTGGAATTCAAATTTCTGGAAAGTTTACGCGAGTTATTTCTGATGAAAATCAAAAAGCAGTTTATATAAATACCAAGGGACCTACCGCGCTTGCATATAAAAATAAAGAAATAATTGGTCATGATAAAGAATATCATTGCGATGGATTTGGTTCGCCAATAGGTAAATTAAAAGGAATTAATATTGCAATTGAAGATATGTCGCCTATGGATTTAGAAGCCTATGGGATTTTTGAAGGGAAAACATGTAATTTAAATTTTGAAGGAGGAATACATGTTGCAGGAGAAATTATTACGGGAAAGAGGAACCTACAGGGAAAAATTATTTTAATATCATTTAAAAAATGTACTGTAAAAAGAGGAGATGAAATACTATTTGATCCGTCATGGGGTGTTTTTGATATGGCAGTTGGTGCATCAATTGTTTCTGCCTTTTCAGGAATTGCAGACCCTAATAGTTATGGTTTGCATTTTGATCCTCCAAAGGAAAAGACACATAAAATTAATTATAACGATAAAGAAAAAAGATTGTATGCATTATATACAACGGTAAAAAATATTAGGAATAATAGTGAAAAAGATATCCAAAAATTAAAAACTATTTTTGAAAAATTAAAAACCTCTTATAAAAATGATTGGTTACTTGTTCTTGAAATTTATGAAATTGTTTACAATGAAAAAGAGAATAATTTCACAGAAAAGCTATTAGAATATTTGAATAAATTAGCGAAACAAAAACCGATACAACATTTGATAGAAGATGGAATTGAATTAATAACTAAGCCTAAATAAACAATATTAATTTACTTATTTAGGCTTATATTTTTTACAATTGAGAAATACGCAATGTATTTACCATGCCTTTAGCCTTAACTGGCATTGATGTTAAATTGATAACAAAATCACCTTTTTCGGCATATTGTTTTTCTAATGTTATTTTGTTTAAATCTTCAACGGTATTATCGGTACTAACCATTTTATCATAAAATTGTGCTTTTACTCCCCATAGTAAATTTAGTTGCGCTAAAACCCTTGAATTATCAGAAAAAGCTAAAATATTTGATTTTGGTCTCCATGAAGAAATTTGAAAAGCAGTATAGCCGCTATTGGTTAATGTTGTTATTGCTGTAGCTTCAATTTCATCAGCAACAGAAGCAGCTTGACGACAAATAGCTTTCGTAATAAATCTATCATTTACACATTGTACAAAAGAAACAGGGCTATGAATTAAGTCAGAATTTTCAACACTTTCAATAATGTTTCTCATGGTTTGGATTACTTCAAGAGGAAATTCACCAACAGATGTTTCTCCCGATAACATTACTGCATCAGCACCATCCATAATGGAGTTTGCCACATCATTAACTTCAGCTCTTGTTGGTACTTGACTGGTAATCATTGTTTCCATCATTTGTGTAGCAATAATAACAGGAATACGAGCTTCTTTAGCCTTACGAACTAGCATTTTTTGAATAATTGGTACTTCTTGCATTGGTATTTCAACACCTAAATCACCTCGGGCTACCATCAAGCCATCACAATAAGAAGTTATTTGGTTGATATTAGTTATAGCTTCTGGCTTCTCAATTTTTGCAATAATTGGAATTTTATAAGAAGATTCTTCTTTTATTAGGTCACTCAATTTTATTAAATCTTCGGGTGTTCTAACAAATGAAAGTGCCATCCAATCTACTTCTTGTTTAATAGCAAATTTGGCATCTCTAATGTCTTTTTCGGTCAATGCCGGAAGTGAAATTTTTGTGTTAGGTAAATTAACTCCTTTTTTAGACTTTAATTTTCCACCACGTAAAACTTTGGTTTTTACATTAGATTTTTTATCGGTTTCAATAACTTCAAACAAAAGCTTGCCATCGTCAACCAAAATAAACTCACCAGCTTGTACATCTTTCGGAAAATTTTGATAGGTCATAAAAGCTTTTTCTTTATCGCCTTCACATTCATCAGTAGTAAAAGTAAAAACATCTCCTTTTTTTAATTTTACTTTTTCTCCCATGACACCAACACGTAATTTTGGGCCTTGTAAATCTGCAAGTACAGCAACATTAAAATTATTCTTTTTATTAAGATTTCTAATGTCTTTAATTTTTTGAGCTACATCGTCATAATCTGCATGCGAAAAATTAATTCTAAATACGTTAACACCTGCAAACATCATTTTTTCCATAGTCTCAAGGCTATCAACAGCAGGGCCTAAAGTTGCAACAATTTTAGTTTTTTTTCTTATTTTCATTCTTTAAAAAATTAGATAATCCCTAGATTTTAAATCATACGGATTAATTGTATATGAAGTTATTACCTTAGGTGTATTATTAATTATATGCAAAATATTTTGCAAATCATTTTCATTAATATTTCCATTTATTTTGATAAAATAATCAACTTTTTTCTTTTCAGAAATTAAAAAAGATGTTTTAGTTTCTTCTTCGAATAAATTGTTATTTATAACCTTTACATGATCAATAAAAGTATGCTTATTGGCAATTAACGACCACGAAGTGAATGTAATTTTATCTTCATAAGCATAAAAAGGAAAACTACAATTTTTTGAAGGGAAATCTAAATCTTCCTTAAATCGTTTTAAATGTACTTTTAAGTTTTTATTTAAAAAATAAGCCATTCTATAATCTTCTAATATTGAATGTATTCCGATTAAAGTATAATCGTGATCGAATTCAAAATTAAAGGGGTGAACTTTTGACACTATTTATTTTTTTGAGTAAATAAAAACGTTACAAAAATAAAGATAGTTTTGTTATGATGAACAGTTTTTCTACGAAAACGTTTTCGGAAGCGATGAGACGTAAATAAACAAGGTTAAACCTATTTATTAATTTGGTTTTGAAGTTTGTAGTAAGTCCTTTTAGAGGCAATCTCTTCGGCTTTCTTTTTTGAAGTCGCTCTCCCTTTAGACATTAATTCATTATTGATTAGTAATTTAACGCTAAAGTGTTTTAAATTGTCGTTACCAGTATCTTCGTATACATGGTATTTAACCTTCTTTTTGTTTTTTTGACCCCATTCAATGAGCACACTTTTATAGCTTGTAATTTTACCTTCGAGACGTTCAATATCAACATAAGGTTCAATTACTTTTTTAAAAATGAATCTTTCTGTAAAAATATACCCTTTATCTCTTTGAATTGCGCCAATTAATGCTTCAAAAAGATTTCCATGAATATTGTCTCCAAAATTTTGATTTGGAGTAGCACTTTTTACAAAATTAATTAAACCTAAATCTTTTCCCAGTTCATTTAAATGTTCTCTACTAACAATTTTTGAGCGCATTTGCGTAAGGTTTCCTTCATCTCCTTTCGGAATTTTTTTAAAGAGATAATTTGCAATAACAGCACCTAAAATGGCATCGCCTAAAAATTCTAGTCGTTCATAATTTATTGGGGTACCTAATTCATTCGTTTTTTTTAAGGAACTGTGTGTAAAAGCTTCTTGGTAGTAATCAATATTTTTAGGTTTGAACCCTAATAATTTTTTAATCGCATAAATAAATTCCTCATCCTTAGCAGAATGAGAACCTCTTAGTTTGCGAATAATATTCATTGATTTATTAATCTTCAAGTTTTTTAAATAAGACGCATGCATTATGACCACCAAAACCAAAGGTGTTACTCATTGCAATTTTTACATCTCTTTTTTGAGCTTTATTAAAGGTAAGATTTAATTTTGAATCAATTTGATCATCATCAGTAAAATGATTAATGGTAGGAGGAACTATGCCATTTTTAATAGCTAAAATTGAAGCAATGGATTCAATAGCTCCAGCAGCACCTAGTAAATGCCCCGTCATTGATTTGGTAGAGTTAATGTTTAAGTTGTATGCATGTTCACCAAATACAGCAATAATAGCTTTCAATTCGGCAACATCACCAAGTGGGGTTGAAGTTCCATGCATATTTACAGCATCTACTTCTTCTGGTTTAATACCTGCATTTCTTAAACAGTTTTCCATAACCGCTTTTGCACCTAGTCCTTCAGGATGTGGCGCAGTAATATGATATGCATCAGCAGATAAACCTCCACCAATAACTTCGGCATAAATTTTAGCTCCTCGTGCTTTTGCGTGTTCATATTCTTCTAAGATTAATGATCCGGCTCCTTCTCCCATAACAAAACCATCACGATCTTTATCAAAAGGTCTTGATGCTGTTTTTGGGTCGTCGTTTCTCGTAGATAAAGCATGCATTGCGTTAAAACCTCCCATGCCGGCTAAAGTAATACAAGCTTCAGATCCTCCAGTTACAATAACATCAGCTTGATCTAAACGAATGTAGTTTAAAGCATCAATCATTGAGTTTGCAGAAGATGCACATGCAGAAACTGTGGTAAAGTTTGGGCCTCGTAAACCATGTTTAATAGAGATATGACCTGGCGCAATATCAGCAATCATTTTCGGTATAAAGAAAGGGTTAAATCTTGGTGTACCATCTCCTTTGGCGTATTCTAAAACTTCATTTTGAAAAGTTTCTAAGCCTCCAATTCCAGCACCCCAAATAACACCTATTCGTCCACGGTCTTCTTTGTCAAAATCTAAACCCGAATCTGCAATAGCTTCATCAGAAGCAACCATGGCATATTGGGTGAATTTATCCATTTTACGAGCATCTTTTCTGTTCATATAATCAGTAACAGTAAAGTTTTTTAGCTCACATGCAAAACGAGTTTTAAACTTAGAAGTATCATAATATGTAATATCGGCTGCTCCGCTAACTCCGTTAACCAAACCACTCCAATATTCATTTACATTATTACCAATTGGTGTTAATGCTCCTAAACCTGTAACTACAACTCGTTTTAATTCCATAAAAATGGGTTTAAAATTAAAAATACAGAATCACGAGCTTATACTAATATTAGTAAAGCTCGTAATTTAAAATAAATATTTTTAGTATTATTTTTTAGCTTCTTCAATGTAGCTAACTGCTTGACCTACAGTACCGATATTCTCTGCTTGATCGTCTGGAATTTGAATATCAAATTCTTTTTCGAACTCCATAATTAATTCTACAGTATCTAATGAATCTGCTCCTAAATCGTTAGTAAAGTTAGCTTCGTTAGTAACTTCATTCTCGTCAACGCCTAATTTATCAACGATAATAGCTTTTACTCTTGATGCAATGTCTGACATATTTTTTATTTTAAAATTTAATTAACGTTGCAAAAATAATATATTTTAGAATTAAATCTATATAAAGTATCAAAAATTAAATATATCTCAATTTTTGAGAAGGATTAAAATTCTACTTTTCTTTCTATATTGTTAAAAATTATTCTTTTTTTTGTGTAAAATATTTAAACAACAGAAAATGATTCGAATTATAATTTTTGCGTCAGGTTCGGGGACTAATGCCGAAAACATTATAAATTACTTTGATAAGAGTGATTATATCAAGGTAACTTTTGTACTTGCAAATAAGCAAAATGCAGGTGTTCTTGAAAGAGCAAAAAAATTAAATATTCCATCAAAAGTATTTTCTAATTTAGAATTAAATTCTGATATTTTTTTGCAATTTTTAAAGAAAGAAGCAGATTTTATTATCCTTGCTGGTTTTTTATTAAAGATTCCTGAAAAATTAATCCAAACATTTCCTAGTAAAATAGTAAATATTCATCCTGCATTATTGCCAAATTATGGCGGTAAAGGTATGTATGGAATGCATATTCATCAAGCTGTTGTTGCAAATAAAGAACCTAAAACCGGCATTACCATTCATTATGTTAATAAAAACTATGATGAAGGAGCAATTATTTTTCAAAAAGAAGTCGCTTTAGAAGAAAGTGATACACCAGAAGAAGTTGCTGTTAAAATCCATCAATTGGAGCAAGATAATTTCCCAAAAGTGATAGAAAATGTTTTATTAAAGAACTAAATGAGCGTACATATTTATACAGATGGAGCATGTAGTGGAAACCCTGGAAAGGGTGGTTATGGTATTGTAATGGAATGGGTAGGGAAACCTTATCAAAAAGAATTTTCGCAAGGCTTTGTAAAAACTACAAATAACCGAATGGAATTATTAGCCGTTATTGTAGCGTTAGAGCAATTAAAAATTGATGGTGTTGAGGTAATCGTATTTTCTGATTCAAAATATGTAGTAGATTCAGTAATGAAAGGATGGGTATTTAATTGGGTAAAAAAAGGGTTTAAGGATAAAAAAAATACTGATTTATGGAAACGATTTTTAAAAGTTTACCGCAAACATAAAGTTAAATTACAATGGGTAAAAGGGCATAATGACCATCCTCAAAATGAACGTTGTGATAGATTGGCCGTAGTTGCTTCAAAAAATAAAGATTTATTGATTGATGAAGGCTTTGAAAACAAAAATAAAAACATCAAAAAATTGAATCTTTAAATATCAGATTTAAAGGTGAATTTATCCCAAGATTTACCATTTGTATCAATCATTTCAAAAGTAATTTTTTTTCTTTTTACCTTAACGGATATCACAAAATACATAGCTTTGTCGAAAGTCTTATCGTCTCCCATTGAAGGGTGAAATCTAAATTTATTTTTATTTTTAACTTCTCTTCCGTAGTATGCATCTCCAGAAATAGCATCCCCTTCTCTTTTTAATTTATAAATAGAAGCACCAGCGCCAGATGAAATGATATAATGAACATTATCTCTATAAGTTCTATAATACAAATGATCGTGACCAGAAAAAACGGCAGTTACCTTATATTTTGTAAATAATTTAGTTGCTACTGTGCTTTTACCTTCAACATCTTTATAACTTTTACTTCCAACGGTGTAATATGGCCTATGCTTGAAAATAAAAATATGTTTTCCTTGCGCCTCCTTTAATTCTTTTTCTAGCCACTTTAACCTTTCCTCACTTTCTGAAACCTTTATCCAATCTAATGCAATGAATTTAGCATTTCCATAAGTAAAACTGTAATAAGGATTTTTTAATCCAAAAAAATCACCAAAGTTTTTTACCCCAGATTCATAATCTATAGTGTATTTTATATCATAAACCTCGTGATTACCTAAGGTTGGCCAAGTGGGATATTTTCTAAAAAACCAGCCTGAATTTTCGTCTAATTCTTTGTATTCTTTCTCTCCATTTTTTCCTGCACCTTTATTAACAAGGTCGGCGGTTGTTATGCAAAATTGTGGGTTTAACTTATCGGAAATTTTTAATACATCTTGCAAATAGTCACTCCCCTTTGAATCACCAAACACTAAAAAATGCATGTTTTTTTTATTAAGCTTTTCCATCCCTGGTTTAGGATCATAAGGAGCTTTGTTTGTAATAGAACTCATTGGAGCCTCCATAACTTCATTGTCTGAAGCAGTTGAAGTTACTTTTGGAGTACTACAAGAATAGAATATTACTAGAAAAAGAGATAAGATAATTAGTTTAAATTTCATCACAAGATTAGTTATTTTATTAGTTCACAGGTAATAATGATTTGATTTTCTTTATTGAGAAGTTTAAGTTTAGAATCGACTATTTTGTAAGTAGAAACATTTTTTAAATTATTGATAAATGTGTTTTCTAAAGCCATATTTGGACACATTTTTCTTGTCATTCCCATTTCACCTAAGGATAAACTTTGTTTGTCTAAATCAAAATTCCCGAAAAAATTATTGCACCCAGAAAAACCTGAAACACCATTTTTGTTGCTATCAAATTTAAGGCTTGGATTTTTTTCAAAACTATCAACCCCTTCCATGGAAATTATTTTCCAATTGTTGTGTAGGTTTACCTGTTTTTGAGTTTTATTTTTTTCTAAAATTTCAATCAAAGTATATTTTAAAGAAGAACCATCAGCTGGAGGCTTTTTTATTGTTTCTATTTTTACTTTTAGTAAATATTCAAATCCAGTTTCATATTTAAAACCCTTTATGTTTCCGTAAAAATGAGTCCAATCATCAATAATATTTTCTTTTATAAGCATACATTTTTGAGGTGCAACTCCCGTACAATCAATGAGATGATCTGCTATATAAACATTTTTTGTTTTTTCACAAGAATTTGTTGACAAGCTTAATATTAAAATGATAAATAATGATTTCATTGGTTAATGAATTGCAGATTTATAATAACATACTTTTTGCTCTTTTAACTGCTTCAACAAAGATATCAATTTCTTCTTTGGTATTATAAAAAGCAAACGAAGATCTTATAGTGCCTGGAATTTTATAAAAATCCATTATGGGTTGCGTACAGTGATGTCCGGTTCTTACAGCAATGCCCAATTTATCAATAATGCTTCCAATGTCATAAGGATGAATTTCTTCAATATTGAAAGAAATTACAGAAGCTTTATTTTTTGAGGTTCCGTAAATTTTAAGTCCTTCAATTTCTAAAAGTTTTTGTGTTCCATAAATTAACAACTCATTTTCATAAGCAGCAATATTTTCTAAACCGATAGCATTCATATAATCTAAAGCAATACCGAAAGCAATTCCGCCAGAAATATTTGGTGTACCAGCTTCAAACTTATGAGGTAAATCGGCATAAGTTGTTTTTTTGAAAGTAACCTCAGCAATCATTTCGCCACCGCCTTGATATGGAGGTAACTTGTTAAGCCATTCCTCTTTTCCGTAAAGCATTCCAACACCTGTTGGGCCACATATTTTATGTGCAGAACAAGTATAAAAATCACAATCTAATTGTTGTACATCAGGTTTTATGTGTGGTGCTGCTTGTGCTCCATCAATTAAAACTGCAGCGCCAAATTCATGAGCTTTATCAATAATTTGTTTGATAGGATTGATTGTTCCCAAGGCATTGGACACGTGATTTACAAAAACGAGTTTGGTTTTGTTAGATAATAGTGTCTCATATTCATCCATAATTAATTCCCCTTTAAGGGAAATAGGAATTACTTTTAAAATAGCTCCGGTTCTTTTACATAACATTTGCCAAGGTACGATATTGGAGTGATGCTCTAGAGTAGAAACTATGACTTCATCTCCTTTTTTTAATAAAGAAGAAAAGCCATTTGCCACCAAATTGATACTATGGGTTGTACCCGAAGTAAGGATGATTTCATGAGATTTATGGGCATTAAAATGTTTTTGAATTTTAATTCTTGCTTCTTCAAAAGCGCTAGTAGCTTCTTGGCTTAAGGTGTGTACACCGCGATGGATATTTGCATTGTAATTGCTATAATAATCAACAATGCTATCTATTACAATTTGCGGCGTTTGCGATGTAGCTGCATTGTCAAAGTAAACAAGGGGTTTACCATTAACTTTTCGGTTTAATATTGGGAAATCTTTACGAATTTTTTCTACTTTAAACATCTTTGTTATTTAATACCGAAAATTATCGGTAGAATCGAAATACAAAATTACGAAAGTCCTTTTAATTAAATTAATAAAGTAACCAAAGGTTATATTGTTAGTAATAATAATGCGTTAATTGAGGTGATAGCGACATCATTTATAGTGTTTAGGTGACCTAAGTCACATTAAATCAGTGGTATTACTTGTAATAATAAAGTATATTTGGTGTGCCAATAGTTAGCCGGCTTATCCATAAAAACCTATTATATAAGTCAGGTTAAAGCATTGTAATAGATTTGTTTAATAAGAAATCCAGAATGATCAAGTATATCATTCGGGGTTTCTTATTGCATTGAGATGAAATGTTTTGTAAAAGATTTAAAAAGCGAATTTTTATTTGTTAACCATAATATTTTAAAAACATAAAAGAAAAAACGCCCTTTGTTATGATAGAAAAGCATGAAACTACAAAAGATTTGGTAGATGTATTTTTAAAGAAGTTAGAAAAACGAACTAAACAAAATAATACAACATGGAAACCGCTACAAAAACACGAGCCGAGATTATAAATCAATTTCTTAATGAAAACCAGCTAAAACCTAAAGATTTAGCTAGATACCTTGAACTAAATCATGACTTTTGTTGTTATGCAGATACGCATTATGAGGTATAGTTAGAAGTAGATATCTATTTTTTCATTTTTTAGCTGGACTTTTTATAACTCCAAACAGCCAAACCATTCATAATAAATGCATATAGTGCAGTTTTTCCAAACTGAGGCAAAATATCAACTAGACTTGAGCCTTTAAGCATTACCATTCGCATTACTTCTACATAATATTTTACCGGATTAAATTCGGTTAAAAATTGTGCCCATTGAGGCATGCTTTCAATGGGAGTAAAGAGCCCGCTCATTAGAATAAATATCACAACAAAAAACCAAGCAATAAACATAGCCTGTTGCTGTGTGTCTGTAAAATTAGATATAAATAGACCTATACCTAAGATTACTAAAATATATATTGAAGTGTACAGATACATTAAAGCTAAACTACCAACCATAGGCACATTAAATATGATTCTTGCAATGATTAACCCGACGGTTAAAAGGATCATTCCAAGAACCCAAAACGGGAATAGTTTTCCAATAATAAATTGATGTTTTTTTATGGGCGTTACATTCATTTGCTCTAAAGTACCTATTTCTTTTTCGCGTACTATATTCATACCCGATAAAAATAAAGTGATCATCGTTACCAATATAACAAGTATTCCTGGAACCATAAATGTTTTATAGTTCAGGGTTTTATTATACCAGAAAGAAGGAATACTTGTTATATTTTTTGGTTGATTATTAACTCCCATTGTCATGGGAAAAGTATGCAGAAGTAAATCTGCTTGAGCATTTTTATTAAAACTTTGTACAACTTGATTGATATATACATTTTCGACGCCTGCTGCAGCACCATCAATTGCATTAATAATTACGAATAAATCACTTTTTTTATCTTTTAAAAGATTGCGCTCAAAATATTGTGGAATTTCTAATATAACATCTACTTCGCCTTGTAACATCGCCTTATTTGCAATTTTTTCTGAAGGATATTCAGCAATTATATTGAAATAAGTTGATGCTCTAAATTTATCGATTAATTCTCTTGAAAAGGAAGTTTTGTCATGATCAACATACGAAAACTTGATATTCTTTATATCAAAAGTTGCAGCGTTTGAAAGTATGATTAACTGAATAATAGGCAGGATAAAAATGATAGGAAGCATTGCTTTATTTCTAAAGATCTGCTTAAATTCCTTTTGTATGATATATCCTATTATTTTCATTTTCCTCTTTTAATTTCCTCAAAGCAGGAAATTGACTACTATTTTTTTATACTGTTTTACTGCTAACTGAATATTGTTAACTGATTTTATTCCAACCTAATTTTATATTTTTTAATGCTTAAAAGAATAAAAAATATGGTCATCCCTAACAAAATCAATGTTTCTTTCCAAAGAATTGCAAGACCAATACCTTTTAGCATGATGCCTTTTAATATAATAATGTACCATGTTGCTGGTATAACGTTGCTTATTATTTGTAAAATTTTAGGCATACTATTGATAGGAAAAATAAAACCAGATAATAAAATTACAGGAAGTAATAATCCCATTAAAGATAACATCATTGCAGTTTGTTGTGTTTCAGAAATAGTTGAAATTAAAATACCTAATGAGAGGGCGTTGATAATAAATAAAACACTTTCAAAACCTAATAAAAATAGACTCCCCTCAATAGGCATTTTAAAGATAAAAATACTTAACACAATAATTATAACAGCATTAATGACTGATAAGAAAATATAGGGTACAACCTTGCCAATAATTACTTGAAAAGGTTTTAATGGTGATACCAATAAAATTTCCATCGTACCTAATTCTTTTTCTTTAGTAATTGAAATTGAGGTCATCATAGCAGAAACTAGCATTAAAATAATGGTCATTACTCCAGGAACAAACATAAAAACACTTTTCAATTCTTGGTTATAAACCATACGTGTTTTGGGTACAATTTGATAGTCAATATGTGTGCCTTTGTTAATTTCTTGCCGGTAATTTTGTAAAATCGAATTTATAAAATTAGTGATTGTATTTGCAGTGTTTGGGTCAGTAGCATCGGTTATTATTTGTACAGTAGCATTATTTTCTTTAGTTAGGTTTTTGCTAAAATCTTTTTCAAAAACTAGAACAGCTTTAACATCTCCTTTTTTAAAAACAGCTTCGATTTCAGCTTCATTTTTAATAACTTGTTTCAAACTAAAATATTTTGAAGAAGAAATTTTATTAACAATCTCTTTAGTTGTTACATCTTTTGATTTATCTAAAATAGCAATATCTACATTGTTAATTTCATTAGTAATGGCAAAACCAAAAAGCATGATCTGAACAATTGGCATACCAAAAAGAATAAACAGAGTACGTTTATCTCTGAATATATGATAAAATTCTTTTTTAATAAATCCTATAAATCGTTTCATGAGTTTCTTCTAACTCCTTAAAATGAGGAGAATTATTAACTGTATTAAATTGTTGTTTATCATTTTATTTTTTTTACTTCTTGTCTTTATTACTTTCTGAAATATTTTAATAATTCAAAGAGGTTGCCACAGATTTTCGAAAAGCTAATCTTCGCAAAGACGTTTTTTTATAGTTTAGGTCTTTGTTTTATCACGAATATTTATTTTTCACAACTCATAACTCAGATTATCCTCTTGCCAGCTTTAAAAACACATCATTCATACTTTCAACTTTGAATAGTTCTTTTAGTTTTTTAGGGGTATCTAATGCTTCAATTTTCCCGTTAACCATTATAGAAACTCGATCGCAATATTCAGCTTCATCCATGTAGTGCGTAGTAACAAAAACAGTAGTTCCGTTATGAGCAGTTTTATAGATCATTTCCCAAAATTGACGTCTAGTAATTGGGTCAACACCACCAGTTGGTTCATCTAAAAATATAATTTTAGGTTCGTGTAATAAAGCAACCGAAAACGCCAGTTTTTGTTTCCAACCTAAAGGCAAAGAACTTACGAGTTCGTTTGTTACTTTTTTCAAGCCTAATTCTTCAACCAATTGGCATCTTTTTTCTTTAATCTTTTTTCGAGAAAGCCCATAAATTCCACCAAAAAAAGTAATATTTTCTTTTACAGTTAAATCATCATATAAGGCAAATTTCTGACTCATATACCCAATATTTTTTTTATATCTTCTGCGTTTTTATAAACATCAAAACCAGCAACTTGAGCTTCTCCAGAAGTTGGTGTAGAAATGCCAATAAGCATTTTCATTGCTGTGGTTTTACCTGCGCCATTTGCACCTAAAAAACCAAATATTTCTCCTTTTTTCACTTCAAAAGTAATGGCATCTACAGCAGTAAAATCACCAAACATTTTGGTGAGATTTTTAACTTGTATGATATTCGTTTTTTTCATAAGCCCATCCTTAATCCTTGCCGAAAGGAAGAAAATTTTTATTGTTTTGCCAATTCCATAAAAGCATCTTCTATGGTAGTTTCTGTTGGTTGTATGGTTATATTTTTCAAGCCTTTTTCTTCTAAAAATTTAACCAATTCTTTTGGGTTAAAATCATCTCTTAGGTCGGTGTAATGCACAAATTCCCCGAAAGGGTAAACACTATAATTATGCTCATAAAGGTTTAAATTTAAAATGAGCTCGTACATGTTATCTGCTTTTATATCATGTATTTTTTTAGGATAATGTTTTACAATTTCTTTTGGAGTGTCAATTTCTAATATTTTCCCATCTTGAATCAAAGCAATTCTATCACAAAGAGCAGCTTCATCCATATAAGGGGTTGAAACTAAAATAGTAATTCCTTTTTGTTGTAGACGTTTGAGCATTTCCCAAAATTCTTTTCTGGAAACAGGATCAACACCTGTAGTTGGTTCATCTAAAAACAACACTTTTGGTTTATGGATTAAGGCACAGCATAATGCTAATTTTTGTTTCATACCGCCAGATAATTTCCCAGCTCTACGATTTTTAAAAGGTTCTATTTGAATATAGATGTCTTTAATTAAATCATAATTTTCTTGAATGGTTGTACCAAATATGGTTGCAAAAAACTCTAAGTTTTCTTCAACAGTTAAATCTTGATAAAGAGAAAATCGTCCAGGCATATATCCTACATGATTTCTAATATCAATAAAATCTTTAACCACATCATAACCAGCTACACTTGCCGTTCCATTATCTGCCAAAAGCAATGTGGTCAAAATTCTGAAAATGGTAGTTTTACCTGCTCCATCAGGGCCGATTAAACCAAATAATTCACCTTCTTTCACATCAAATGAAATAGCATCAACTGCTTTTAAGTTGCCATAAGATTTTGAAATATGTTTAAGTATAATACTCACTGATTTATTGTTGTTGTCTATTAAAATATTTAGGAATTATTATGGATAATAATGTTATTAATAGCCATATACTCGTTCTAAAAATCATGGCTTTTATACTTTCTATTGCTACAGTATCACTAAAGAATTTTAGATACATAAAAACCATAAAATGCATAATTAAAATAAACAAGATTAAGTAATTGCCTTTGGAGCTATTTTTCCAAATAAAATAGGATGTAATGATAGAGATAAGTCCAAAAATAACATTATAAGAAACAAGCCAGGTTAAAACATTATAATCCTTACTATCCATACCAAGTAATACTTTTGAACCAGCAAAAACAGACATTACACCTATAAATAAGGCTAGAATCGCTGCTATTTTTTTTAATATTTTCATGATTGGTTTATTGTACTTTTATTTAAAATAATCAGCATAAGCTTCTAAGTTTTCTTTGATACTTTTTGTTGTTTCAGAACCTTCAGTAGTTGAAGTAGTTTTTAAAAGGGCATTGATTTTCTCAATTAATGGATGTAAAAAAACATGTAGATTATCATGAGATGGCCCTGTCATTGTGCATTCTTTGACTAATGTGTTTTTTTGGGCATTTAATTTATTGGCTAAATCAAGATAATCTTGCACTGTGTTTGGGTTTCTTTTATTGATTTGATTTAACATCATATTTACACCTTTAGTAGTTTCTATATTGGCTTCCCATTTTTTGCTATCATTCAACTTAATGATTTGTATCCAATCATTATTTATTTGATTTTCTACCTTTACTACTTTTTCTTTTTCATGCTTTGTTTCATTCACGGTAGTTTCAATTATTTTATCTTCTTTTTTTATTTCGCCGCAACTTATTAGTAATATGGAAAGTAATAAGGTAATGATTGTTATTTTTTTCATGTGTATAAATATTATTATTAGAAATTATTTATTAAAGTAAAATTTATTATTAGTTTTCTATCCACATTTCTGCGGGCATTCCTATTTTAAGGCTTCCATCATTTTTCACTTCCACTTTTACAGCATAGACTAGGTTTACTCTTTCTTCTTTTGTTTGTATAATTTTAGGTGTAAATTCAGCCTCAGAAGCTATCCAGGTTATGCTGCCATTATAGTTCTTCATGTCATCATTATCATCAATTTTAACAGTAACATCTTGTCCTATTTTAAGAGAAGGTAATTGTGTTTCGCTAACATAAACACGTAACTGCATAGTGCTTAAATCGGCAATTTTAAATAATGGCCTTCCAAAGGAGGTGATTTCATTGGGTTCAGCATACTTTACTATAACGGTTCCATTTACTGGATTATTAACAATACTTTTTTGTATTTGATCTTCAATTTGAAGAATTTGAATATCAATGCTTTTTAATTCATTTATAATGGGTGAATTTTGAGTTTCAACACTTATAATTTGGTTATTTATCACGTCTATTTTACCGTTAATGTCATCCAGTTGTTTTTGTGTTCCAGCATTAGCTGCAATTAAATTTTCAATTCGTTTTTTAGAAACCTGAGCTGTTCTTCGTTGAGATTTTAACACGCTTATTTGCGAAAGCACACTTTTTGATTTTGATGATATTACGTTTTTTGATGCAATTAATTGCTCTTTTTTTAATGCCAATTGGATTGTATCAATATACCCTATAATGGTACCTTTTTCTAGAGTTTGTCCTTCTTCAATAGTAAATTTTAATAATTTTCCATTAGCTTCTGCGGAAATGGTAGTTTCAATAGCTTCAAAATTTCCATAGCCATCAGCGAGGTCAGAATTTGAATTACAGGAGATAAGTACACTTGAAGTGATTAAAAATCCGATTATAATTTTAGTAATTTTCATTTAATTAGGTTTTTATAATTTCTCCCTTCCCTCTGGGGAGGATTTGGGAGGGGCTAAATGCCTTGAATTGTTTTATAGTTAGCTTGTGATAATAATAGTTGAATTTGATGTGTTTTTAAATTATTTTCCGCCTCATATAAATCTGTAAGTTTTTCAATGTAAATAGATGAGGTAATAACACCATTCTTTAATTGTGAATTAGCTGTTTTAAGAATGTTTTTTCGCAAATCAATTATCGATTGATCGCTTTTGGTAAAATCTTTATACTTATTAATTTCAATAATTTGCTGTTCTAACTGAATGGAAGTATTCAATTCAAACTTTTCTTTTTCAGTATCAATAAATTGTTTGTTAATTTCAAGTGCTTGTGTTTGTTTTTTTGTCTTATTCCAATCAAAAACATTCCAATTTAGTTTTAAGCCCACAACATAAAAAGCTTGAAAAGAATTGTCTAGCATGTTTAGTCCAGGGTTGCCATAACCGCCTTGAGCAAACCCATAAACTTTAGGTAGCCTGTTTTTAGATAAGGTGTTAGAAGTATAATCTATTTGACCTTTTTGTAAACTAAATAGATTTAATTCAGGTCGATTTATAGAGTCTGATAAATTTTCAGAAATTTTAGGATATATAAATGAGGTTGTTTCAGTTATTGAAACCCCTAAATATTTTTCTAAGGTTTGTATTAAATTTAATTTTGAACTCTCAATTTCGGTTAATTGTTGTTTTAATTTTAAAAGTTCGGCTTCTATAACAGCATCAGATGAAGGTAATACCGCACCATATTTAATACCTGCTTTAACTTCTTTTAGTTTTTCTTGTAATTGACTTTGTTTTGCGAATAAAAGATCTTTTTTTTCTTGAGAAAGCAAAATAGAAAAGTACAATTGATTTATTTTTGGTTTTAATTGATATAATACTACCTCAACAGTTTGTTGTTGAGTTTTAGATTTAGCATCTACATCTTCAATTGCAGCTTTAATAGAGCCACCACCATATATAAGTTGATTTAAAGTTAGTGTTGTTTTGTACTGATCTTTATTTGGAATTTCAAATAGTAGTCCTGGGTTCTCTGTAGGAAAATGGATAACATCCGATTGATAAGTGGCCTGAGCATCAAAATCAATTTTAGGATACTTTTTTGTATTTATAATACCAGTATTTAATTCGTTTTGTTGCGGAATTAATTCGTTTTGTTTTGCTATTGGATGATGTTTTTCAGCCAAAGTATAACATGCTTCTAAGCTTAATTCTTCTTGAGAAAAAGCTGTTGTAAAAATCATCAAAAAGAGGATAAATATAATTTTTTGCATCATTTTAATTTTATAGAGTTTATAATAAAATCAGACACCTCAGTTTTACGTTGTTCTAAAAGAAGAAGGTACTCTTTGTCAGAAGCGTTGATAAACCCTTTAATAAGCGGAGCACCTATAAATGGAAAAATATTCAATGCCAAAATATTAATGAAAAGCTGTTCGGCTTTTATAGATCTAATTTTACCTTCTTTAACCGCATCACGAATTTGTTGTTGAAAATTCTTCATACTAGGAAAAGTTTTTGAAGAGATTAGTTCTTTAACAAATTCAGGATTTCTATTCAATTCTTGTAATATAAAATTTGGTAGATACGGATGCTTGATCATAAATGTTGTGTAGTTGTGAGAAAAATTTTTAATTTTTTCACAAATCGATTGATCAGAATTTAATATGGTGTTTATTTGAGGCGCTAATTTGTTAAATGCGGTTTTAAAAACAGCTTCAAATAATAATTGTTTACTTCGATAATAATAGTGTAGTAAAGATTTATTGATTTTAGCTTCGTCAGCAATTTCTTGCATTCTAGCGCCAGACATTCCTTTGTTTTCAAAAACACGCTTCGCAGCATTTAAAATTTTTTCTTCAGCGGTTAGATCTTTAATTTTATTCATGTTGTTTAAAAATATTCAAATTAACCAAACAGTTTAACCAAATGGTTAACAAATGTATTATATATTTTTGAATCAGCAAAATTTCAATTACTTTTGTTGCTGTTGATATTTGGAGAAACGCATTTAAATATCTAAAAATCAGAAAAGCAAAGTTTATTTCTTTGAGTTAGAACAAAGCATAACTCGATTTTTTATAAAAGAATCCATAATAATTGCTCATAAAAAGATTAAAAAAATGAAACGAGCATGCTAAGTTTTTATCACCAAAGGATAATGACTAATAGCGAACAGCATGTGACCAAATTAAAAAATAAAGAAAGACATATGAAAAAAATTCTAAAACCTATACTCTTAATCCTTGCACTTGGCTTTGTCTATTTTGTTTATACAAATTATCCTCGGTTGCAAATCATCACTGGTTTTTCATCTAAAAGTGTTGCATCTGGCATGTTTTTGGCAAATCGAACTCAAGAATCTGTTGAGTTGGGAGATAATGATTTTCCGCCAATAAAAAATGCAAATAATAAAGTAGATCTAAAAACAAAATCAGTGACAGCAACAATTTTCGGTTTGAAACCTGCAAAAGCTATTTATCGTGAAGGACTTGGTGCTGTTTTACTTAATGATGATTATAATGAAAATCAAGAGTTTATAATTCCGAAAAGAGATAAAACGCCTAAAAATTTACCTTTCCCTTACGGGGATTTACCACAAATTGAAAACAAATTTATAAATATAGATTATAAAGTATTGCAAAATGCAGTTGATGATGCCTTTGATAAACCCAATGAAAATATTAAGAAAACTAGAACCGTTTTGGTGGTTTATAAAGATCAAATTATTGCCGAAAAATATGCAGATGGTTTTGATAAAAATACACCAATTTTAGGTTGGTCGATGACGAAAAGCTTAACGGCAACAATGTATGGCATTTTGCAAAAACAAGGTAAGATTGATATAAATACCGTTACCGGAATTGAAGCATGGCAAAATGACGAACGAAAGAAAATTACGTATAATGACCTATTGCATATGAATAGTGGTTTAGAATGGGAAGAAAATTATAATAATATTTCTGACGTTACAAAAATGCTTTTTATGGAAAGCGATATGGGTAAAGTGCAAATGCATAAAAAACTAAATGGAAAGATTAATGAAAGTTGGAACTATTCATCAGGAACGACCAATTTGTTAGCAGGATATTTATTAAAAAAACAATTTAAATCACAACAAGAATATCTTGATTTTTGGTATAACGAATTGTTAGACAAAATAGGAATGCACTCTGCTTTGATAGAATCCGACTTGGCTGGTAATTTTGTTGGTTCATCTTATGGTTGGGCAAATACTCGTGATTGGGCAAAATTTGGATTACTTTACTTACACAAAGGTAATTGGAACGGCGAACAAATATTAAATCGTGAATGGATTGATTATGTTGCTACACCAACTAATGGGTCAGATGGAAAATATGGAGCTCATTTTTGGTTGAATGCGGGAGGTCGATATCCTGATGTACCGAAAGATTTATTTTCTGCCAATGGCTTTCAAGGTCAGTTTGTTTTTATTATTCCGTCAAAAGAAATCGTAATTGTTAGAACAGGTTTGACTGAAGATCCTGAATTTGATGTGAACGGATTTTTAAGAGATATCTTAGCAAGTATTGAATAAGGTTAAAAGTAAAAAGTTGCAAAGTTTGTTTTGTAAACTTTGCAACTTTTTACTTTCAACTAAATTTACATTTCAAACCCTAAATCAACATTTAGTTTTTCTGCAATTAACCTAGAAATTCTAGATTTCAAAGCTGGTATTTTTATTTTCTCTACTACATCATTCCCAAAAGCAAAAAGCATCAATGCTTTAGCTTCTTTTTTAGGAATTCCTCGAGATTGTAAATAAAACAAAGCCTTTTCATCTAGCTGACCAATAGTGCAACCATGAGAACATTTAACATCATCAGCAAAAATTTCAAGTTGAGGTTTTGCATTAATACTCGCTTTATCTCCAATTAAAACATTGTTATTTTGTTGGAATGCATTTGTTTTTTGTGCTTCTTTTTCTACAATTACTTTACCATTAAAAACACCAGTTGATGCATCGTCATAAATCCCTTTATACAATTCATGACTTTCACAATTTTCAAATTTATGATTTACTAAAGTATGATTGTCAACATGTTGTTTGTTGCCAATTATTGTTATTCCGTTAAGGTTAGAAGTAATATGTTCGCCTTCGTGATAAAACTCTAAATTATTTCGAGTTAATTTTCCACCAAAAGAAAATGTGTTTACTGAAACGATACTGCTTTCTTTTTGCTGCACATAAGTATTGTCAATTAAAGAAGCTGTTTTTTTATCATTTTGTACTTTGTAAAAATCAATAATAGCACGTTTATGAGCAAAAATTTCTGTAACAGCATTAGTCAATATAACATTATCATTTAAACTTTGGTGGCGTTCGTAAATTTGAACATGCGAATTTTCACCAACAACAACTAAATTTCTTGGCTGTAACAGAATTTCACTTTCAGTTCCGGTTGAAAAATAAACAATTTGGATAGGTTTTGGTAAAACGGTATTTTTAGGAATATTAATAAAAGCACCTTCTTTAGAAAAAGCAGTATTTAATGTTGTCAAACTTTCACTTTTTGAGGCAATAGTCCCAAAATAATGATCAATAATCATTTTGTATTTAGGTCTTTTTAATGCAGAAGAAAGCAAACAGATATCAGCTCCTTCATGTGTTGTGTCAGATAAAAAAGAACTATAAATACCATCAATAAATACAATTTTATAAGATTCTATTTCATGTAAAAAATATTTTTTTACATTTTTTAACTCTATAGTTGTTTCGCCTTTTGGAAAAACGCTATAATCATATTTTAAAATAGATTTTAAAGAAGTGTATTTCCACTCCTCATCTTTCTTAGTCGGAAAACCTTGTTTTTCAAATGTATCGATTGCCTCTGTTCGAATTTCATGAACACTTGAGTCTAAGTCAATGTTTCCTTTATTTTCAAATGCCATAAAACTGGCAAGTAATTTTTCTTTTAATTCCATGTAATTTGTTTAATGGTTTTAAAGTTGATAGTCTAAAGTCCAAAGTCCAAAGTCTATAGTTGATAGTCTAAAGTCGTAAGTCAAATAGTCTAAAGTCAATAGTCGATAGTTATTAGTTTGGATTCAATAGTTCGTCTTTTATTTTTTTAAATATTTTATAAAACCAGATATTAATTTTGAAACTTCTGTTGTTTTGATTATTAAGTCTTTAAAATCTGTTTCAGAGATATAATCTAAATCAAGTGCTAAATAAAGTTGCGACTTGACTTCTGATGCTGAGGCCTTTGCAATAAATAAAAAATGGGCAAACTCTTTATCTGTATTCATGTCAAAACCTTCAGCTATATTAGAAGAAATCGAAACGGATGCACGTCTTATTTGCCTTTTTAAATCAAAGTCCTTTTCAAAATCACCAATCTGGGTTATTTCATAAATATCTTTGTTCAATTTCCTAGCTTTTTGCCATGCCAGTATATCTTCAAAAGAATTTATTACACTCAAAATTGTATTTATTTACATTTAAC
>DAOUTI010000091.1 GCA_030626795.1 Flavobacteriaceae bacterium | reverse complement strand
TGGCGCATCCCGATAGCTATCAGGAGAATAGCGCATCTGATTTCAGATAGGCGTAAAATTGTTAATTTGGCCTCGTGGCGCAACTGAATAGCGCACTGGATTTCGGCTCCAGCGGTTGTAGGTTTGAATCCTACCGAGGTCACAGATAAATAGAAAGTCCACACAATAGTGTGGGCTTTTTTAATTTGTAAAAGCTTCATGAGTTTATTTAATCGTTTTTTGGGTTTAATTCCCCGATGCTCTGCGTCGAAATGAAAAAAGAGTTTCTATTTAATACCTAGATGGCTCTGCCTCGAGGTTGTTTATTCTTTGGGTTCACTAAAATAAATCACAATAAGCTATATTACAACTAATTCCGTTTTTTTTATTTTAGGATAACTACTTTATTAGCCCAACGTATTATTCTCTAGAATTAGAACACTCTTTTTACTTATTACCTTACCAGCAATGAAAATAAATATCATAAATTTTTACAAATATCTATATAATATTTATTTTTTTTAATTAACCATATTTTACTACATTTAGCCCCGTTAAAAATTAATTAATTAAACAAGTAAAATATGGAGTTTATAGTGAATTATTTGCCTTTGTTTGGAGTTTTGGCACTCGTATTTGTATGGTTTAAAAACATATGGGTTTCAAAACAAGAAGAAGGTGATGCAAAAATGTCAAGAATTGCCAAGAATATTGCAGATGGAGCAATGTCATTTTTAAAAGCAGAATACAAAGTGTTAGCCATTTTTGTGGTAGCTGTTGCAATACTGTTATACTTTAAAGGAGCAGCAGAATCAGGATCTAATGGTATGGTTGCCTTATCTTTTATAGTTGGAGCAATTTGCTCTGCTTTAGCAGGATTTATAGGAATGAAGGTAGCAACCAAAGCAAATGTTAGAACAACACAAGCTGCAAGAACTTCATTAGGTAAAGCATTAGAAGTTGCTTTTGCTGGAGGAGCAGTAATGGGACTTGGAGTTGTAGGTCTAGGTATTTTGGGATTAAGTGGATTATTTATGCTATATCAAAGTATGTGGCCTGGGTCTGAAAACTTATCTATGGTATTAAATGTGCTTTCAGGGTTTTCCTTAGGAGCATCATCTATTGCCTTATTTGCTCGTGTTGGTGGTGGTATTTATACCAAAGCGGCCGATGTTGGAGCTGATTTAGTAGGTAAAGTTGAAGCGGGTATTCCTGAAGATCATCCGTTAAACCCAGCTACAATTGCCGATAATGTTGGTGATAATGTTGGTGATGTTGCAGGTATGGGAGCCGATTTATTTGAGTCGTATGTAGGTTCAATTATTGGTACTATGGTATTAGGAGCTTTTATTATAACACCTAATTTTGATGGTTTAGGAGCTGTATACTTGCCTTTAGTTCTTGGAGCGGTAGGTATAATAATGTCTATATTAGGAACATTCTTTGTTCGTGTTAAAGATGGTGGAAACCCTCAAACAGCATTAAATATTGGAGAGTTTGGCTCTGCTATATTAATGGTTATAGCATCCTATTTTATTATTAATGCTTTAATTCCAGAATCTATCGAAGGATTACCTTTTGGAGCAACGGGTGTGTTTTTGGCAACAATAGCTGGTTTAGTTGCTGGTTTAGGTGTAGGTAAAATAACTGAATATTATACGGCTACGGGTAAAAAACCTGTAATGTCAATCGTTAAACAATCAGAAACAGGAGCAGCAACAAATATTATCGCTGGTTTAGGTGTTGGTATGATGTCAACAATGATTCCTATTCTTTTAATTGCAGCTGCAATTATGGTTTCTCATCACTTTGCAGGCTTATATGGTATTGCAATTGCCGCAGTAGGTATGTTAGCAAATACAGGTATCCAATTAGCAGTTGATGCTTACGGTCCTATTTGTGATAATGCAGGTGGTATTGCCGAAATGGCAGAATTACCAAAAGAAGTACGTGAACGTACTGATAAATTAGATGCTGTTGGTAATACTACTGCAGCAGTTGGTAAAGGTTTTGCAATCGCTTCTGCAGCATTAACTGCATTAGCATTATTTGCTGCTTTTATGAAAACGGCGCATGTAACATCTATTGATGTTTCTAAGCCAAATATTATGGCTGGATTATTAGTAGGTGGTATGTTACCATTTGTGTTTTCTGCTTTGTCTATGAATGCTGTTGGTCGTGCTGCAATGGCAATGATCGAAGAAGTTCGTCGTCAATTTAGAGATATTCCACAATTAAAAGCTGCTTTAGCAGTGATGCGAAAGTATGATTCTGATATGTCTAAAGCTTCCGCGGAAGATAGAAAAATATTTGATGAAGCTGATGGTGTTGCCGATTATGGTAAATGTATTGATATTTCAACAAAAGCATCTATTAGAGAAATGGTGTTGCCAGGTTTATTAGCCATTGTAGTTCCTGTTGCAGTAGGGTTTATAGGAGGAGCTGAAATGTTAGGTGGTTTATTAGCTGGTGTTACAACAAGTGGTGTTTTGATGGCAATTTTTCAATCAAATGCTGGTGGTGCATGGGATAATGCTAAAAAAACTATTGAAGAAGACGGTCGTAAAGGAACAGATGTTCATAAAGCTGCTGTTGTTGGTGATACTGTAGGCGATCCGTTTAAAGATACTTCAGGACCTTCATTAAATATTTTATTAAAATTAATGTCGGTTGTAGCACTTGTTATCGCTCCAAGTATTGCATTAGATATGGATAAAGCTGAAGCATATAACACAACTACAATTGAATTACATGAAGAAAATACTTCAAGTAATGAAGTATCTAAAAAAGTAGAAAAAGAAGTAAAAGTTGAATTAAAAGAAAATGGTGAAAAAACAGCAATGATTACTACAACAACTACAATTAATGGCGAAGAAAAAGTTGAAGTAGAAACTTTAGAAGGTAAAGAAGTTGATAAATTAATAAAGAAAAAAGAATAAGCATTTTCTTTTTAAGAATTAAAATGCGAGCTAAAAAGGCTCGCATTTTTTGTTTAAAAAATTCTTAAAAAAAACTACCTTTGGTTTTAAAATTATGTAATGCAAAAAATTGCTCTATTCTTTTTTCTTTTTTCTTCATTCGTTTATGCACAAAGCGATAGTACTTTTGTTGATCATAAGTATTTAGAAGATCAGCTATATGTAAATATTACTTATATTAAATTAGTAGAATTACCTGATCCAATTTCACAAACAGGGTTCTCTTATGGTGTAGGATTAGGATTTATTAAAGATTTACCAATAAATAAAAAAAGAAATATTGGTTTAGGTCTCGGCTTAGGGTATGGTGCAAATATTTATTATTTTAATGTAAAAGAAGCCGATGTTTCTCCTACAGAAAATAGTTCAACGGAATTAAAAAGTAATAAAATTACAATGCATACTGTTGAAATGCCAATAGAATTTAGGTTACGTACATCAACAGCTCAAAAATATAAATTTTGGCGATTGTATACGGGTTTTAAAATGGCTTATGTTTTTGCTACCAATTCAAGCTTAAAACAAAGAGAAGGTTTTGATGTTAAAGATGTAATTGAAATTAATAAATTTAATTATGGTGTAACTTTATCTTCGGGATTTAATAAATGGAATTTTCATATTTATTATGGATTGAATGGAATTTTTTCTCAATCAAAAGGCAATTCTTACCCTATAAGTATTCATGATTTGCGAATGGGATTAATATTTTATATTTTATAATTGATAAACTTGAAAACTTATCCACTGTGTAATAATTCCCAATAAAAAACCAATATAAACTTCTTTGGGTTGATGCGCATTTAGTTTTAATCTGGAAACAGCAACAAATCCTGAAATTATAAATAAAATAGCAATAATGAGATTGAAATTCAATTGGTATTCGTAACTCAACATAATAACAAATCCAACCAAGCCACCAACACCTAATGTATGTAAACTTGTTTTTATATTTAAGCTAAATAGTAGATAAGTAAATACCAAGGCTAGTGCTACCCCAAAAAAAGAATAAGCTAGTAAATCAACAATTTGAATATTAAGTAACATTTTTCCAATCATAAATGATAAGACAATAAAAAATATTATTGGAAATTTTCTCTCTTCAATAGTAGTTAAATGATAGCTGTTTATTAAGCTCATTTTTTTTAGTATGGCTAATAAAAAAATTGGCAAAATATAAGTGCTTACAAAAATGACAAAAAGGATAATATATTCTTGTCTTTTTACAAAGTGTTGAGGACTTAAAAATAAAAATAAAAAAGTGCCTATAAAAGGGAATAGTAAGGGGTGAAACAGATATGAAATTAATTTATAAAATTTCATAAATCACAATATTTTTTTTCTCAACCGCGCAACTGGAATATCTAATTGCTCTCTGTATTTTGCAACGGTTCTACGTGCAATTAAATAACCTTTTTCTTTTAATAAAGCAGATAGCTTTTCATCAGTAAAAGGTCTCTTTTTATTTTCATTTTCTATTTCTGTTTGTAATATCTTTTTTATTTCACGTGTAGAAATATCTTCTCCTTTATCATTTTTCATAGATTCTGAGAAAAACACCTTAATCAACTTAGTCCCATAAGGGGTGTCAACATATTTACTATTTGCAACTCTAGAAACTGTGGATACATCCATATTAATTATATCAGCAATATCTTTTAAAACCATTGGTCTTAATTTGCGCTCATCACCCGTTAAAAGATATTCTTTTTGGTACTGCATAATCGCAGTCATAGTAAGCATTAAAGTCTGCTGACGTTGTTTAATTGCGTCAATAAACCATTTTGCAGCATCTAATTTTTGTTTGATAAACATTACCGCATCTTGTTGCGATTTTGATTTGTCTTTTGATGCGGCATACCCTTTTAGCATATTATCATATTCTCTTGAAATATGTAAATCAGGTGCATTACGAGCATTCAAACTCAATTCTAAATTACCTTCATTAATAAGTAGTGTAAAATCAGGAACTATATGTTCAACTGCAGTTAAATTTCCCGAAAATGAACCTCCAGGTTTGGGGTTTAATTTTTCAATTTCTTTTATAGCAAGTTTTAAATCATCCTTAGAAATATCAAATTTTTGAATTAATTTTTGGTAGTGTTTTTTAACAAATTGATCGAATGAATTTTCAAGAATATCTATCGCTAAAGCTCTTTCTTTATTTTTCTCTTTTCTTTTTAACTGAATTAATAAGCATTCTTTTAGAGTTCTAGCTCCAACACCAGCTGGGTCTAATTCTTGAACAATTTTAATAATACTTTCAATTTCATCAGTAGTTGTATATAAATTTTCAGAAAAAGCTAAATCATCAATAATATCTTCATTAATTCTACGAATATAACCGCTGCCATCAATGCAACCTACAATAAATACAGCAATTTGAATTTCTTGGTCGTTTAGCTGATATGTATTTAATTGATTGATTAGGTGTTGATTAAAGGTGATTCCGCCTGAGTAAGGAATTCTTGAATCCTCATCATCTGCACTATAATTATTTGTTTGCAGTTTGTAACTAGGAATTTCATCATCACTTAAATATTCGTCAATATTGATGTCGGCTTCTATGGTTTCTGTGCCGGTATCATCATAATCATCTTGATTGCTTTCAAACTCGTCTAAATTTTCTTTACCGCTTTCTAAGGCTGGATTTTCTTCAATTTCTTGAGATAGTTTTTGTTCAAAAGCTTGTGTTGGTAACTGAATTAACTTCATCAGCTGTATTTGCTGTGGAGATAATTTTTGTTGTAGCTTTTGATGTAAACTTTGTTTTAGCATAAGATATTTCCATTCTTGATAAAAGTACGAAAAAAAGGGTTGATTTTAATATTAGTAAAAAGAATTAAAATTCAGCGCTTAAAGGAGCTCTTGGAAAAGGAATTACATCTCTAATATTTCCCATCCCTGTTGTGAATTGGACTAACCTTTCAAATCCTAAACCAAAACCTGAATGAATAGCTGTACCAAATTTACGAGTATCTAAATACCACCACAATTCTTTTTCGTCAATACCTAAAGCTTTGATTTTTTCTTTTAAAACATCTAAGCGCTCTTCTCTTTGGCTACCGCCAACAATTTCACCAATTCCGGGAAATAAAACATCCATGGCTCGAACTGTTTTTCCATCTTCATTTAATCGCATATAAAATGCTTTGATATTGGCTGGGTAATCAAATAGTATTACTGGACATTTAAAATGTTTTTCAACCAAGAAGCGTTCGTGTTCACTTTGTAAGTCAACACCCCATTCATTAATTGGGTATTTAAATTTTTTCTTTTTGTTAGGTTTACTATTTCTTAAAATTTCAATAGCTTCGGTATAACTTACACGTTTAAAATTATTATCAATAACAAAGTTTAATTTTTCAAGAAGGCTCATTTCGCTACGTTGAGCAGCAGGTTTTGATTTATCTTCTTGAATTAAACGTTGCGCTAAAAACTCTAAATCATCTTTGCAATTTTCTAAAACATATTTTAAAACTTCTTTGATAAAATCTTCACTCAAATCCATATTATCATCCAAATTATTGAATGCAACTTCTGGTTCAATCATCCAAAATTCAGCCAAATGACGTGAGGTGTTTGAGTTTTCGGCTCTAAAAGTTGGGCCAAAAGTATAAACTTTACCTAATGCCATAGCATAAGTTTCAGCTTCTAATTGACCAGAAACAGTTAGGTTGGTTTCTTTACCAAAAAAATCTTGTTTATAATCAATCGTTCCATCTTCATTTAATGGTGGATTTTTTTGATCTAAAGTGGAAACTCTAAACATTTCACCAGCACCTTCGGCATCTGATCCTGTAATAATTGGAGTGTGTAAATTATAAAAACCGTTACTCACAAAATATTGATGTACTGCAAATGATAAAGCTGAGCGCACTCGCATAACAGCACTAAAAGTATTGGTTCTACCTCTTAAATGTGCGTTTTCACGTAAAAATTCTAAGCTGTGTTTTTTAGGTTGAATAGGGTATTCATCTGGGTTAGAATCTCCTAAAATTTCAATATTGGTAACTTTAATTTCAACAGTTTGCCCTTTACCTTGACTTTCTTCCAAAGTACCTTTTATTGCTAATGCTGCACCAGTAGTAATTCGTTTTAAAATATCTTCAGTGGTATTTTCAAAATCAATAACACACTGTATGTTTTTAATAGTTGAGCCATCATTTAGAGCAATAAATCTATTGCTTCTAAAAGTTCGCACCCATCCTTTTATAGTTACTTCTTGTAAAAAATCTTCTGATTGTAATAGCTCTGCTACGTTATATCTTTTCATCTAAAAAAATTGAAATGCAAATATACTCAAAGCAAATAGCTTTTCAGTTTTTTGACTTGTCCTTTTTCCTTTTATCTTCGTTAAAATTTTAAACCGTAACTAAGGCTATGCTTGAAAATTTATATCTCTATAAAATAAAAAACTACTACATCAAAACTCCCTAAAACCTATTTATTTTAAGTATATAAGTAATGTATTGCGTATGCTAAAATTGAAAAAGTATATTATTCTATTAAACCTAATAAATATTCGCCATAACCACTTTTTATCAATGGTTTTGCTACTTCTTTCAACTGGTTTGCATTAATAAAACCTTTGCGGAAGGCAACTTCTTCAATACAACCAATTTTTAATCCTTGGCGTTCTTCAATTACTTGAACAAATTGTTGCGCTTGAATAAGAGAATTAAAAGTACCTGTATCGAGCCAAGCCGTACCTCTACCAATAACACCAACTTTTAGTTTGCCTTGTTCTAGATATACTTTATTTATATCGGTTATTTCGTATTCACCTCTTGGTGATGGTTGAATATTTTTAGCAATTTCTACAACACTATTGTTATAAAAATAGATTCCAGGAACTGCAAAATTTGATTTAGGTTTTTCTGGTTTTTCTTCAATAGAAATGGCATTATTATCCTTGTCAAATTCAACAACACCATAGCGTTCAGGGTCTTTTACATGGTATGCAAAAACAACGCCACCTTGAGGATTTAAAGCATTGTTTAATCGACTTTCAAAGTCGGCACCATAAAAAATATTATCTCCTAAAACTAAAGCAACATCTTCATCGCCAATAAAATCTTCTCCAATTACAAAAGCTTGAGCTAATCCGTTAGGAATTTCTTGAACAGCATATTGAAAATTACAGCCTAAGCTTTTACCATCACCTAATAATCTTTCAAATAATGGCAAGTCATTTGGTGTTGATATGATTAAAATTTCTTTTATGCCTGCTAACATTAATACCGATAAAGGGTAATAAATCATAGGTTTATCATAAATAGGCATCAATTGTTTACTAACGGCTAAAGTAAGAGGGTGTAAACGGGTTCCGCTACCACCTGCAAGAATAATTCCTTTCATATTAATTCATTTTAATTTTCATCATCTTCTTTAGGGATGATAGAAATTGCTGGTTCTTTAAATGTTTTTTTGTTGGCAATTTTTGATTCTAATGATAATAGTAACGATGGTAATAACAATAAATTGGATATCATGGCAAATAACAAGGTTACAGAAACTAAGCCACCTAATGCTTTTGTGCCGCCAAAACTAGAAATAGTAAAGACTAAAAAACCAAAAAATAAAACGATAGAAGTATAAAACATACTTACTCCTGTTTCGCGTAAAGCACTGTAAACAGATTTTCTAACATTCCACTTATGTGCAATTAGTTCTTGTCGGTATTTTGCTAAAAAATGTATCGTATCATCAACCGAAATACCAAATGCGATGCTAAAAACCAATATGGTTGAGGGTTTTATGGGTACACCTAAATAACCCATTAAACCTGCGGTAATTAGTAAAGGTAAAATATTTGGAATAAGTGAAATAATAATCATTTTATAGGAACGAAACATCCAAGCCATGAATACTGAAATTAATAATATGGCTAATGAAAGTGATATCGCAAGGTTTTTAACCAAGTAATTGGTGCCTTTTAAAAACACCAAAGCTTTACCTGTTAATGTTACTTCGTATTTATCTTTAGGGAAAACTTTATCAATTTTATCGTGTATTCGTTTTTCAATGCGTTCCATTTTATCAGTACCAATATCTTTCATAAAAGTTGTTATTCTTGCGTATTGCCCTGTAGAATCAACAAAATTTTTGAGCATATCAGAGTTGGTGTCCGAATTTTTTGTGTAAGCTAAAATAAAATTCTTTTCTTGCTCGGTTGGTAATTGATAATATTTAGGATTACCATTGTAGAATGCTTGCTTAGAGTACTTTACCATATTCAAAATGGAAACTGATTTTGAAAGCTCAGGAATTTCATCAATCTCTTCGTCTAATTTATTCATCCGCTTTAGCGTAGATAAATTCATTACACCTTTTTTCTTTTTGGTATCGATTAGTATTTCTAAGGGCATGATACCTCCAAATTCTTGTTCAAAAAACACAATATCTTTATAAAAATCCTTGCCTTTTGGCATATCTTCAATAATGCTCCCAGAGACACGAATCATATAAACACCAATAATACTAACAATAATAATGATAACGGTTGAGGCATAAATAGAAATTCTATGGTGTCTAACCGTATTTTCCATCCAATCAACAATAGCGTCAATCCATTTTCTTTCTAAATGCTTTAAATGCTTTTCTTTTGGTTTGTGCATAAAGCTATAAATAATTGGAATTATTAAGATTGAAAGTATAAATATTGCCATAATATTTATAGAAGCAATAATTCCAAATTCATTTAATAATTGACTATTTGTAAAAATAAAAGTAGCAAAACCAGAAGCCGTTGTTATATTAGTCATTAAAGTTGCATTACCAATTTTTGAGATAACTCGCTGTAATGATTTGGCTTGATTTCCATGATTTTTGACTTCTTGCTGATATTTATTAATTAGAAATACAGCATTTGGCACACCAATTACAATAATTAATGGTGGTATCAATGCCATTAATACCGATATTTCATATTCAAACCAACCAATAAAACCTAAAGCCCAAACAACTCCAATGCTTACCACAAGCATGGTAATAAATGTGGCACGATACGAGCGAAAAAACATCCAAAAGATTAGTGAAGTAACAAGTAAAGCTAAGCCAACAAAAATACCAATTTCATCAATAATGTTTTGCGCATTCATGGTCCTTATGTATGGCATACCAGAAACACGAACATCTAAGCCTGTTTCTTTTTCAAATTTTTCAATAGCAGG
>DAOUTI010000071.1 GCA_030626795.1 Flavobacteriaceae bacterium | reverse complement strand
GATCAAGGTTTGAATACTGGCGGAATGGGTGCAATTTCTCCGGTTCCTTTTGCTGATGCGGAGTTTTTAAGCAAGGTAGAAGAAAGAATTATCAAGCCAACTATCGCAGGTTTTCAAAAAGACAATATACCTTATGTTGGTTTTGTTTTTATTGGTTTAATAAAGGTCAATAATGAACCTTTAGTTATTGAATATAACGTTAGAATGGGCGATCCTGAAACAGAGGTAGTTATTCCCAGAATTAAATCTGATTTGCTTGATTTATTTATCGCTACTGCGGAAAAAAAACTAGATACATTCAACTTAGAAATTGACGAGAGATCAGTAACTACAGTGATGTTAGTTTCGGGAGGTTACCCAGAAGCTTATGAAAAAGGAAAAGAAATTAGAGGTTTAGATCAAGTAGAAAACTCTATAGTTTTCCATGCAGGAACTTCACAAAAAGAAGATAAAGTTGTAACAAGTGGAGGTAGAGTTTTAGCAGTTACTTCGTATGGTGAGAATTTTAAAGAAGCGTTAAAAAAATCCTATAAAAATATTGAAAAAATCAAGTTTGAAAAAATGAATTTTAGAACCGATCTAGGTTTTGATTTATAATTTTTCTTTTTTGTGAGAAGATATAGAGATGTGTTCTGTATTTTAGTTGTAAAATGATAAAATTGAGCAGCAGAACTAATAAAAAGAAAATTCTTATCGCTCCATTAAATTGGGGTTTAGGTCATGCAACACGTTGCATACCTATAATTAATGCTTTAATTTTAGAAAATTTTGAGCCTATTCTTGCAGGAGATGGAGATTCATTATTACTACTTCAAAAAGAGTTTCCTAAATTAAAAAATTACCTGCTACCATCTTATAATATTCGATATACAAAAAAAGGACATCATTTAAAATACAAGATTTTATTTGCTGTACCAGGTATAATCAAAGTTATTAAGAAGGAGCAAAAACTAGTGGCAAAAATTATCGAAAAAGAAAATATTAATGGAATAATTTCTGATAATCGATTTGGAGTTAGAAGCGATAAAATACCATCAGTTTATATCACGCATCAAATTAATGTTTTGTCTGGAATTACAACGGCAATTTCAAGTAAATTTCACCAAAACATAATTTCAAAGTTTGACGAATGTTGGATTCCGGATTATAGGGGTAAAGATAATTTGGCAGGAGAGCTGTCGCACTCAAATAAAACAAAACTTAATTTAAAACACATTGGTCCATTAAGTAGGTTTAAGAATAAAAATTTATCAAAAAATGAAACTCCAGCTACTAAAAAGAATGATGTTATGGTTATTCTTTCAGGTCCAGAACCACAAAGAAGTATTTTAGAAAAAAAATTATTAAAGGAGTTTAAAAATTACAATAAAAAACTATTATTTGTTCGTGGAATTTTATCCGATTCATCGAATACTAAAAAAGTAATTACTGAAAACAAAAACACTTCTATTGTAAATTACCTTTTACAAGACGACCTACAAAAAGCAATAATCGAAAGCAAAATAATTTTAGCTAGATCGGGTTATTCAACAATTATGGATTTAAACCAATTGAAATCTAAAGCATTTTTTATTCCAACACCAGGTCAGTTTGAACAAGAATATTTGGCTATTCACTTAAAGGATAAGAATATTGCTCCTTTTTCAAGTCAAGATAAGTTTGATATACAAATGCTAAAAAAAGTTGATGATTATCGAGGTTTTCAAATTGAAAACCAAGAGTTACATCAACTGTCTTTTGAAGTTTTTAGTAAGAAGTATAAAGCGTTATAAAAGGGATAATTCTGTTTTATCTAGATCTTTTACCTTTATTAACTTATTAGATTGATAGGTTAACTCTTTTACCGCCCCATCAGTGTTAATGTACCACATACCTTCTTTTATACCATTTTCGTAATTGGCAATAGCTGTTATTTTACCTTTTTGATTATAGGAAACCCATTTGCCTTGCAGTTTTTCATTTTTAAAATAACCAATTTCTTTAACATCGCCGTTTTCATAAAAATAGGTAGCTTTTGTTAAATCGTTTTGTTTTTCAAATTTTGGTTCTATGTTTTGAGCAAAAGTGAAACCAAAAAATAAAATAAATATAATTGAAAATGCTTTGTATTTTGTCATAATGTAATATTTTATATTAACTTTTTAATAAAGTAAATTTAGATAATTAACACTAAAGAAACAAATAGTTTACAATTTATTAACATTAGAAATTAAAAAAAGGTTAAAAACAACTATAAAACCTTATCAAGAGTAAACGAAAACGAAGAACCTTTATCAAATACACTTTTTACAAATACTTTTTGTTGGTGAGCTTCCACGATATGCTTAACAATAGCTAATCCAAGTCCAGAACCTCCTTGTTCTCTAGATCTACTGTGATCTACTCTATAAAAACGTTCAAACAATCTAGAAATATCTATTTCTTTTATACCAATACCATTATCAGAAACATGGATAACAAAAGAATGAGGGTTTTTTAATTTTACGCTAATTGTTGTTTGCCCGTCATTTTTTCCATAATTAATAGAATTGGAAATAAGATTGGTTAATACTTGTTCCATTCGCTCTTTATCGGCTTTAACTAAAATTGGATGATCATATATTTTATCAAAGGATAATGTAATATTTTTTTTAGCCGCCTTAATTTCTAATAATTCAAATACTTCTGTTATTAATTTAATGATGTTAAAAGATTCAAAATTCAGTTCCATACCAGATTCTAGATTTGAAATCATATCTAAATCTTTTACAATAAAATTTAGTCGATCAACACTTTTATTGGCTCTTTCTAAATATTTTTTTCGTAAAATTTTGTCATCAAAATCATCATCTAAAAGGGTAAGTAAATATCCTTGTGCAGTAAAAATTGGGGTTTTTAATTCGTGAGAAACATTACCCAGAAACTCTCTTCTAAAATCATCAATATTATGCAATTTTTCAATTTCTTGATGTTTAGTTTGAGCGAATTCTTTAATTCGTTCTAAAAAACTTTCAAAATTAGTTTCTAAATGATCTTTATTTAAAGAAGGTTCATTTTCGAATAAAGTTGATTTATAAACACTTTTTAATTGCCTATAAATAAATTGTTTTACACTAATTTTAAAAATAAAATAGATGCTAATAAATAAAAAAATAAATAAAATTGAAGTGTTAAGTATATTATAGTCAAAGCCAAATAAAGTAGATGTTATAAAAACAAAAATCAATAATATAAAAACAATTAAAGCAGTAGTTTTTAAGGCTTGTTTGTGTAGTTGTATAAATTTCATTGCATGAATAATAATGCAATATAGTGTTATATTACAAATTTATAACCAACACCTTTTATTGTTTTTATGTAATCATCACCAATTTTCTCTCTTAGTTTTCTAACATGAACATCAATTGTTCTACCTCCAACAACAACATCTTGCCCCCACACGGTTTTTAATATTATTTCACGATTAAAAACTTTATTAGGCACACTGGCCAAAAGACATAATAATTCAAATTCTTTTTTAGGTAATGTTATTTTACCATTTTCAACTTCAACAAAATATTCATCTTTATTTATAGAAATTCCATCAAAAGACAATATACTATCTGCATTAGACTCTTTACTTTTTAAACGCCTTAGTAATCCTTTTACTTTACTTATTAATACTTTAGGCTTTACAGGTTTTGTAATATAATCATCGGCACCAGCATCAAAACCAGCAACTTGAGAATAGTCTTCTCCTCTAGCGGTAAAAAATGTAATTACTACATTTTCTAGGCCGTCTATGGCTCTAATTTTTTCGCAGGCCTCAATACCATCCATTTCGGGCATCATAATATCCAATAATATTAAATGAGGCTCAACAATTTTTGCATTGCTCACTGCCTCACTACCATTACTTGCTTTAAATACTTGGTATCCTTCTTTTTTTAAATGATACCCTACTATTTCCAGTATATCTGGCTCATCGTCAACCAATAGTATCTTTATATTTTCATTTTTCATTTAAAATAGGCTTTTATTACTGTCCAAAAATAATTAAAAAAAGTGTCTAAAAACACAGTTTACAATAACTTAACATAATAACTAATTAGGACACATTAATTTGATATAATCATAAAGCCTATTTAACACCTCAATGATAATTATTTTTCAATTTTGCCCTGTAAAAATTAACAAACAAATTTAAAGAAAATGAAAAAAATTATTTTATCAAGTTTAGTATTAATTACATTCTCATTATTTATTACAAGTTGTAGTGATGATGATAATAATTCTAAACTATCGTGTTTTGATGGTATTCAAAACGGAAATGAAACAGGAGTTGATTGTGGTGGTGATTGTGCTGCTTGCCCTACTTGTGATGATGGTATAAAAAATGGAGACGAAACTGGAATTGATTGTGGCGGTTCTTCATGTGCACCTTGTACAGGTTCAATTGATATTAGCGGAATGATTACTGCTAGTGAAACTTGGACTAGCAATAATATTTATAATTTATCAGGGAAAGTAGTTGTTGATAACGGCGTTACATTAACCATTGAAGCAGGTACAATTATTAAAGGTAAAAAAGGAACAGGTTCATTAGCATCTGCTTTAATTATTGCAAGAGGCGGAAAAATTATGGCTGAAGGTACATCTGAAAAACCAATTATTTTTACTACTGAAGATGATAATATTGAAGTTGGTGAAATGGCAGGTACCAATTTAACTGAAGATGATAACTCACTTTGGGGAGGGCTTATAATTCTTGGTAAAGCTAAAGGTTCTTTTAAAGGAGATGTTACTGAAGTTCAAATTGAAGGTATACCGGCAGGAGACGATTGGGGCTTATATGGTGGTGATGATGATACCGATAATTCAGGGGTGTTAAAATATATATCTATCCGACATGGAGGAGCTGAAATAGGAGAAGGTAATGAAATTAACGGTTTGACATTAGGAGCTGTAGGTAGTGGAACGGTAATCGAAAATATTGAAGTTGTTGCAAACTTTGATGATGGTATCGAATTTTTTGGAGGGACTGTTAGTCCTAAAAACCTTATAGTTTGGGGTGCAGGAGACGATGGTTTAGATATTGACCAAGCTTATTCAGGGACAATTTCTAATTCCATGGTAATTTTAGGTGCAACTTCTGATCACGGTTTGGAAATAGATGGTCCAGAAGGATCTTATGAAGCACAATTTACTTTAAATAATATAACTTTAAAAGGTAGTTCAGCAACACCAAAAGGTGAATATGCAGATTATAGAAGTGGCGCGATGGGTACTTCTAATAATATTTATGCATATGATTTTAAAGATGAATCTGATGTAGAATTAGATAATGATGGTGTTGCAACAAATTACAATGACGGCAAATTATCTTTCGGTGTTTGGCAAATAGTTTTACCAAGTGGTGTATCTAATGTAAAAGACATATTTAAAAATAAAGCAGATACTGTAACCGTAACAGGTTTTGGTGATAATGCCGAAGCTGTAACAGCTGGCAGTAAAACTGTAGGTGCTGATGTATCGGTATTTGATTGGACTTTTGCTAAAGCAAAAGGAGCATTTTAATAAGCAACAATTTTAATAAAATTATTTATTGCTCACCTTTTTTTAAAAGGTGAGCAATTGTTATAAAATAACGAAGCATACTAAAGAAGCATAAAATGAAGAATAGATTATTAATGTTAATTATTTTTGGACTTACTACTCAAGTAATGTTTTCCCAAAAAGGAGAATTGACGGGGAAAGTTTTAGATAAAGAATATAATGATGTTTTACCTTTTGCCAATGTTTTTATTAAAAACACAACTATTGGAACAACAACAGATTTTGAGGGTATTTACAACTTAAAATTAGATGAAGGAACCTATACCATAGTTTTTTCATTTATTGGTTATGAAACTATAGAAATAAATGAAGTGGTAATTAAATCTGGTGAAGTATTAGAGATAAATACAAGTATTGGACCTTTAGAAAATCAGTTAAAAGAAGTGCTAATTAAGGCAACAACTGCCCAAAATACCGAAGCATCTTTATTAAATGTTCAAAAAAAATCAATTAATTTATTAGATGCAATTTCTGCACAAACTTTTAGTAAAATTGGAGCTAGTAATTCTGCAAGTGCGGTTAAAAGTGTTCCAGGAGTTTCTGTACAAGGCGGTAAATACGTGTATGTAAGAGGTTTGGGTGACCGTTATACAAAATCAATTTTAAATGGAGTTGACATACCAGGCTTAGATCCCGATAGAAATACCATTCAAATGGATATTTTTCCTACCAATATTTTAGATAACATTCAGGTTGTAAAATCTTTTACTCCTGATTATGCTGCAGATTTTACTGGTGGTGTTGTAAATATCATCACAAAAGACATTCCTAATAAAGAACAATATACGGTTTCAGTTGGTGCAGAATATAGACCAAAGATGCATTTTAATTCAAATTTTTTGACTTATGAAGGAAGTAAGACAGATCTTGCAGGTTTTGATAATGGCAAGAGAAATATGCCAATTACAAGAGAAACAAATATTCCTAGTCCAAATGAGAATAAGCCAGCACTTTCTTATTTAACCAGTGTGTTTGAGCCCGAAATGAAAGCTAAAAAAACCGATAGTTATATGAATACTAATTTTGGTTTTACTGCAGGAAATCAATATGATGTGGGGGCAGATAATAAACTGGGATATATAGCTTCATTTAATTATAAAGATGAATATATTTTATTTGAAAATTTTGAGAATGGAAACTATAGAAAATCTTCAGATAAATCAATATATGAATTAGAATTAGACAAAGGTCAAAAAGGAAATATAAGTAAAAATAATATACTGCTTAGTGGACTTGCTGGTCTAACATTTAAAACTTCTAAGAGTAAATTTAGCTTAACGGGTTTGCATATTCAAAACGGATTATCAACAGCGGGCTATTTAAAACAAGTAATATTATTTTCAGATGCCGTAACTATTTTTAAAGATAATTTAGATTATAAGCAAAGTCAGATTACAAATGTAATGCTTTCAGGAAAGCACTCTATTAATAGTGGTTCATGGGATGTAGAATGGAAATTATCACCTACCATTTCTAAAATAGAAGATAAGGATTCAAGAGTTACACCTTTTGAATATGATGAAGATACAGATACCTATTCCATAAGTCCAAGTTCCGGTGGAAGCCCTTCTAGATTTTGGAGAACTTTAGATGAAATTAATGCCGTTGGGAAATTGGCAATCACAAATCGTCATGATTTATTTAGTAAAAAAGCTCGTCTTTTATTTGGAGGAAGCTATGTTTATAAACAAAGAGATTTTAGTATTGACAAATATACTTTTGGAATTAGAGGGCATGCTGGGCAAGATTGGTATGGAGATGCAGATGCACTTTTAAATCCTAAAAATATATGGACCGTAAACACGAAAAAAGGTACTTACTTAATAGGTAATTATGAACCAACTAATACTTTTGATGCTTCGCAAACAGTTGCTTCAGCTTATATTTCAGAAGAATTTCAAATTACAGATAAATTAAAATCAATTATTGGGGTACGATTTGAGAAATTTGATTTGTATTATACTGGTCAAAACAATCAAGGAAATGTTGTATTTGATAATGAAAAAGTATTGGATAAAGCAGATTTTTTTCCATCGGTAAATTTTATTTACGGATTGAATGAGGAAACAAATTTTCGTGCATCTTATGGCAGAACAACAGCTCGTCCTTCCTTTAAAGAAGCATCAATAACTCAAATATTTGACCCTATTTCAAGCACAACATTTAATGGTAATATTGACCTTCAACCTACTTATATTGATAATTTTGATTTAAGGTTCGAGAGATTTGGTACTAAGGCTCAAATGTTTGCATTAAGTGCTTTCTTTAAGAATTTTACAGATCCTATTGAAATGACTTACTTTTTATCTGCTTCAGATCAATATCAACCTAGAAATTTAGGTTCTGCAATGGTTTATGGTGCCGAATTTGAAGTTAGAAAGAATTTTGGTTTTTTAGGAGATAATTTTGAAAATTTTAGCCTTAATTTAAACGCTTCCCTGATATTTTCGCAATTGGAAATGGGTGAAGATGAATTGGAAAGAAGAAGATTGAGTTTACGTGATGGCGAAACATTAGATACTAATCGTGATCTACAAGGTCAATCTCCATATTTGATTAATGCTGGTTTAAATTATTCAAATGACAAAGGTTGGATGACAAATTTATATTATAATGTGCAAGGAAAAACATTACAAGTTGTTGGTACCGGTGATGTACCTGATGCTTTTACCATGCCTTTTCATAGTATGGATTTTATACTCAATAAATCTTTTGGAAAGGATTTTAGTTCAACCATTAGTTTTTCTATTAAAAACATTCTTGATCAAGATTTAGAAAGCCATTATCAATCGTATAAAGCCCAAGATCAAATATTTTCAAGTTTTAGCCCAGGTAGAGGTTTTTCTTTAGGATATACTTATAAATTTTAATAACTGAAAAATATTTATGAAAAAATTATATTTAATTCTTTCTTTCTTTCTCTTCTCATCAATCCTTTTTGCACAAAAAAAGAAAGATATGAAGGTAGAACAAGTTGGAGATATTTTCGAAGTAACAATTTACTATGATAACGGACAAATAATGCAACATGGTTTTTTATCAAAAAATGAAAAATTACACGCTTCATGGGAAAGTTATAATGAAGATGGTAGCAGAAAATGTATCGCTACTTATGATAAAGGAGTTAAAGTTGGCACTTGGTTTTACTATGATAAAGGTAAAAAAACCAAAGTTATTTATGACAATAATAAAATTATTCTTGTTGAAAAACTAGATTCAATTCAAGGTTAAGTAATTTGAATAAAAGAGGTTTATTATTACTTTTCGTAAAAAAAGGTTGTCAATTTTGACAACCTTTTTTTGTTAACATTATTAAATAAAGCGTATTAACTAATAAAAATGAATACCCAAAGTCAGTTAAAAAATGTTTTATTTTTAGATATTGAAACCGTTCCAGAAAAAACATCTTTTGAGGAATTAGATGTTGTTAAACAAGATTTATTTACACAAAAAACACAATACCAACGCAAAGAAGATTTTACCCCAGAAGAATTTTATGAACGCGCTGGAATTTGGGCAGAATTCGGTAAAATTGTTTGTATTTCGGTTGGTTTTTTTGATGATCACTCAGAGACACTAACTTTTAGATTAAAATCATTTTATGGAGAAGATGAAGTAAATGTTATAAAGGATTTTAAAAAATTACTTGAACAGTTTTATAGTAAAAAACAACATGTTTTATGTGCTCATAATGGTAAAGAATTTGATTTTCCATATATCGCCAGAAGAATGATTATCAATAAAATTGAATTGCCTGAAAAATTGAATTTATTTGGCAAAAAGCCTTGGGAAGTCCCACACCTAGATACACTTGAAATGTGGAAATTTGGCGACTATAAACATTATACTTCTTTAAGCCTTTTGACTAATATTTTGGGAATCCCTTCCCCAAAAGGAGATATTGATGGTAGTCAAGTTTCAAAAGTATATTATGAAGATAAAGATTTAAATAGAATAGCAATTTATTGCGAGAAAGATACACTTGCTGTGGCTCAAGTTTATTTACGATTTATGAATTTAGATATTTTGAGTGATGAGCAGGTAATTCGAGTCGAATAATAGAGATTGCCACGCAACATTACGCTCGCAAAGACGTATTTTGTTTTCACGAGGAGTGAGGTACGAGTGACGTGGTGATCTCAAGAATAATAAAAGTTAATTTACAACATTGAGATTGCCACGTTCCATTGCATTACGTTCGCAAACACGTATTTCGTCTTCAGGAGTAAGGAGCGAACGACGTGGTGATCTGTTTACTCCAACTTCATTGACAATTCCAACCAACGTTCTTCTTTTTGCTCTAAATCGGCAATGATTTGTTGTAATTTAGCTGACGTTTCGTTGATTTTATCCGCTTCAATTTCGTCATTATTAAACTGACTTTCAATAAGCTCTTTTTTACTTTCTAAATTGGCAATATCTTTTTCTAGTTTCCCAAATTCTCTTTTTTCTTGGGAGTTTAATTGCCTGGTGGCAGGAGTAAATTTTCTAGTATCTTCTTTTTTAGAATTTTCTTTCACTGATGCAGGTTTAGAATCTTCATAAATTCGATAATCAGAATAATTTCCAGGGAAACCTGAAATCTTACCTTCTCCTTCAAAAACAAATAAATGATCTACAATTTTATCCATAAAATAACGATCGTGAGAAACAACCAGTAAATTTCCAGGGAAATCTAATAAGAAATCTTCCAGTACTTGTAAAGTCACAATATCTAAATCGTTGGTAGGTTCATCTAAAATTAAAAAGTTAGGGTTCTGAATTAAAACAGTACATAAAAACAAACGTTTTAATTCGCCACCAGAAAGTTTTTCAACAAAATCATATTGCTTTTTATTATCAAATAAGAATTTTTCTAACAGTTGACCCGCACTAATTTTTCTTCCTTTAGTTAGAGGAATATATTCGCCAAACTCTTTGATAACTTCAATAACTTTTTGTCCCTTTTTGATAAAAATTCCACTTTGGGTATAGTAACCAAATTTTACGGTTTCGCCTACTACAACTCTACCAGAATCAACAGGTAATGCACCTGTAATAGTATTTAAAAAAGTAGATTTTCCAGTACCATTTTTACCAATAATCCCAATACGCTCACCTCGTTTAAAAACATAATCAAAATTATCAAATAAACGTTTTTCATCAAAGCTTTTAGAAATATGATGTAGCTCAAGAATTTTGCTTCCCAATCGTTCCATATTAATTTCTAATTGCACTTGATGATCTAACCTTCGTTGGTGTGCTTTTTCTTTGATAGCATAAAAATCGTCAATACGAGATTTAGATTTTGTAGTTCGAGCTTTGGGTTGACGACGCATCCAATCTAACTCTTTTTTAAACAGGTTTTTAGCTTTACCAACCGTTACTTGTTCTAATGCTAATCTTTCTTCTTTTTTTTGTAAAAAGTAGGAGTAGTTACCTTTATATCTATATAATTTTCCTTGATCTAATTCAATTATATCATTACAAACTCTTTCTAAAAAATACCGATCATGGGTAACCATAAAAAGAGTTACCTTTTCTTTAATCAGATATTTTTCTAACCACTCGATCATTTCTAAATCTAAATGATTGGTTGGCTCATCAAGAATAAATAAATCAGGTTTATTGATTAAAATTAAAGCTAAAGACAAGCGTTTTTTTTGTCCACCCGAAAGCAAAGAAACTTTTTGGTTGAGGTCACTTAGTTTTAGTTTATAAAGTATTTGTTTGTATTGCGTTTCAAAATCCCAGGCATGGTTTTGCTCCATCAAATCAAATGCTTTTTGATAAGCATCTGCATCATCAGGGTTTTTTAAGGCATTTTCGTATTGTTCAATTACTTTTAGTGTTTCATTGTCTGAATTAAAAATAGTTTGTTCAATAGTTAAGCTTCCATCCAATTCTTCATTTTGGGATAAATAAGCTATTTTTAATCCTTTGCGGATAATAACTTGTCCGCTATCAGCAACATCTACTCCTGCAATAATATTTAGAAGCGTTGTTTTACCAGCACCATTTTTAGCAACAAACGCTATTTTTTGATCTTTGTTTATTCCAAAAGAGATATCTTCAATTAAGATTTTATCTCCGTAAGATTTTACAATATTTTCAACACTAATTAGATTCACAATTCTGTTTTTTGCAAAGAAACGGATTATTTGAACTAATATGTAATAAGAAAGATTAAAAAACTTATATATCTACAATCAACTCACCCGATAACTTAATTATGAAGATAGTTATCGGGTGTGTGAAAATTAATTCAAAAAGATTATTATCCCTTAAACTCAGACTTAAAATCTTTTTGATATTTTTCCCATTCTTCTTTAGAGGTTATTTTTTTATGGCCATCAGCT
>DAOUTI010000200.1 GCA_030626795.1 Flavobacteriaceae bacterium | reverse complement strand
TTATCGCGGAAGACTTTTAAGAGAAAAAGGCATTATCAAAATGGCTGGTGTTGAAGATAATATGAAAAAATTCTTAAATGCTGATCGTATTATTATTGTTGCCTGTGGTACTTCATGGCACGCGGGTTTGGTAGCCGAATATTTATTTGAAGATTTTGCAAGAATTCCTGTTGAGGTTGAATATGCTTCTGAGTTTAGATATAGAAATCCAATAATAACCGAAAAAGATGTGGTTATTGCCATATCTCAATCAGGTGAAACAGCCGATACTTTAGCAGCAATAAAATTAGCAAAATCTAAAGGTGCTTTTGTTTTTGGTGTTTGTAATGTTGTTGGTTCATCAATAGCTCGTGAAACAGATGCAGGAGCTTATACTCACGCTGGTCCAGAAATTGGAGTAGCATCAACCAAAGCATTTACAACGCAAATTACTGTTTTAAGTTTGATGGCTTTAAGATTGGCAAGAGCAAAAGGAACTATGTCTAGTTCAGATTATCGTATGTATTTACAAGAGCTAGAATTGATTCCTAAAAAAATAGAAAAAGTATTAAAAGTTGATGAGCATATTAAAGAAATTGCGAAAACTTATCTGTTATCCAATAACTGCTTGTATTTAGGTAGAGGTTTTAATTTTCCGGTTGCTTTAGAAGGTGCTTTAAAGTTAAAAGAGATTTCTTATATTCATGCCGAAGGTTATCCTGCTGCCGAAATGAAACATGGCCCTATTGCTTTAATAGATGATAGAATGCCTGTTTTTGTTATTGCTACAAATAAAGGTCATTACGAAAAGGTAGTTAGTAATATTCAAGAAATTAAATCACGAAGTGGTAAAATTATTGCGGTTGTTACCGAAGGCGATACTACGGTAAGAGAGATAGCCGATCACGTTATTGAGGTGCCAGAAACCGAAGAAGCTTTTACGCCTTTATTAACAACAATCCCTTTTCAATTATTATCTTACCATATTGCGGTAATGCGTAATTGTAATGTTGATCAACCAAGAAACTTAGCTAAGAGTGTTACGGTAGAGTAATTTTTTTAAAAAAGCATGTTCCAAATAGCTGTTTTTTTATAATAGCTATTTGGAACAAAATAAACTTAATGTCTTTTTCCTATCCTATATTTCTCTAATTAAGGAATTTGAAGTTGATTAAATTCATCAAAATTTTTCATAGATATAATTCTCAGGTTGTAGTTAAAACCTTTCATAAACCATAACTTCATTAATGTGCTAATATAAAACCCTCCACTACTATTTTTTATAAAAAAATGTATATCTTTATGATAGCTAAATTTTTTATAAACAATAAAGCAAATAATTATGGGTAGAAATTATAATATTGATGGTAAGGTTAATGATCGATTTGAAATTTATCATGACAATGGGCAATTGTATCAAAGAGGAACTTTTAAAAACGGCAAAAAAGATGGTGATTTTATAGAGTTTTTTGATAATGGAACGATGAGTATGACTTGTACTTTTAAAGATGGAGTTGAGGAAGGACCATTTGAACAATATCATGAAAATGGTGAATTAGAATTTAGTGGTGTTTTTAAAAATGGTGAAATAGCTTAAGTATAAAAGAGTAAGAGATGTATTAAAAATCCAAAAAAAATTAATTTTGGATTTTTAGTATGTTAAAAACCAGCATTATTTTCCATTAAATTCACTCATGGTATTGGCAATTCCCGCAAGGGCAAAAGAAGTAATTACTTTGGTAGATTTTTCAATGCGCTCATTCAAATCAGAAGTTTCATTTGGATTCCATTCACCTAAAACATAATCTACTTGTCGCCCAGTTTTAAATTCGGCACCTACTCCAAAACGAAGTCGGCTATAATTTTGAGTTTGTAATTGCTCATTGATATTTATGAGTCCGTTGTGGCCACCTGCACTTCCTTTGGCTTTTAATCTTATAGTTCCGAAAGATAAATTTAAATCATCAGTAACTACTAAAATATTTTCGATAGGTATTTTTTCAAGGTTAAGCCAATATTTTACAGCTTTACCACTAAGATTCATGTAGGTATTTGGTTTTAGTAATATAAAAGTTCGTCCTTTATATCTAAACCTTGTTATGTCGCCCAATTTTTTAGTTTCGAAAGCTACTTTTTCATTTTCAGCCAATGCGTCTAAAATTTTAAATCCAATATTATGGCGGGTATTTTTATATTTTTCGCCAATATTACCTAGGCCAATAATTAAAAACTTTTTCATGGGTAATTCTTTTTCTTTTCTCTTATAAAAAAAAGAAATAATTTTTTTAATTAAATACATATTGTTATCAAAAGTAAATGAAAACAATCAAAAAAAAAGCTTTTCGGTAAACGAAAAGCTTTTTATAAAAAATATTTTGATATTTATTCTGCAGCTGGAGTTGCTTTTTCAGCACCTTCTTCAGTTTCGCCTTCTTCAGTTTCACCTTCTTCATCATCTTCTGATTCAACAGTTAAACGAGAAATTCTTACTTGAACCACTACTGTATTATCAGGATGTATTAAAGAATAGTTATCGTTTTGAAGTTCAGTAACAAAAACTTTATCACCAATTTCTAATTTAGAAATATCAGCATTGATAAAATCTGGTAAATCAGCGGGTAATGCTTTTACTTTTAGTTTTCTGTTAGGGAAACGCAAGTTACCACCGGCAACAACACCAGGTGCAGTACCAATTAGGTGTACCGGAATTTCCATTGTAATTTCTTTGTCATCAGATAATTGATAAAAATCTACATGTAGAATTTTATCAGATACTGGGTGAAATTGAATGTCTTGTAAAATAGCGTTGAATTTTTCGCCATTTTCAAGTTCAATCTTTGCAGTAAATACTTCAGGAGTATACACTAATGATTTGAATGCTTTTTCTTCTGATGAAAAGTGTAGTGCTTTGTCTCCTCCGTATAAAACGCAAGGAACCTTACCAGCATTACGTAAGGCTTTGGTAGCTACCTTGCCCACGCTTTCTCTTTGAGATCCTTTGATTGTAATCGATTTCATTGTTTTGAATTTAATTATTTTACATTAAAAATTTATCGCTGATAGATGTATTACTTTGAACTTTATGCATAACATCAGCAAATAAAGGGGCGCAAGATACAACTTTTATCTTAGAACAAGTTTGTTTTAAAGGAATTGTATCTGTTACTATGAGTTCTTCTAAACTTGAGTTTTCAATTCTGCTATAAGCCTCTCCAGATAGAATGGCATGTGTAGTAATTGCACGTACACTTAGGGCTCCTTTTTCCATCATTAAATCGGCTGCTTTGGTTAAAGTGCCTGCGGTATCAACCATATCATCAACAATAATTACATTTCTTCCTTCAACATTACCTATTAATTCCATGTGTGAGATTACATTTGCTTTTTTACGTTGTTTATAGCAGATTACCACTTCGCTTTTTAAGAATTTTGAATAAGCATAAGCTCTTTTTGAACCTCCCATATCAGGAGATGCGATGGTTATGTTTTGTAAATTTAATTTTTCTATTTGTGGTAGTAATATGGTAGAAGCGTATAAATGATCAACTGGGATTTCGAAAAAACCTTGAATTTGATCTGCATGTAAATCCATAGTCATAATTCGCGTTGCTCCTGCTGCTTGTAAAATTTTAGCAACCATTTTAGCAGCAATAGGAACTCTTGGTTTGTCTTTTCTATCTTGCCGAGCCCAGCCAAAGTAAGGCATAACCGCTGTAATATGACGAGCTGACGCTCGTTTAGCAGCATCAATCATCAGTAACATTTCCATTAAGTTGTCATTTGGAGGCATGGTTGAGCCTATCAAAAATATTCTTCGACCTCTAATTGATTCTTCAAAAGAAACTTGAAATTCACCATCGCTAAATATATTTTTTTTAACTTTTCCGAGTTCAATACCGTAATGATCAGCAATTTTATTGGCTAATATTATACTTTGTGAAGAAGCGAAAATTTTTGGGCTAAGAACTTCTGGTTCCATAAAGTTTTGTGTTTTAGTGTGTTGTTAGAGTTTTAAATTTTCGCAAAATTAGATAATTATTATCATTGTAAAGGTATTTATCACAAAGTATTTATATTAAAATGAACATTTTATAAAACTATTAAATCTTTAAAAAAAGAAATAAGTATTTTGAACAAATAGCTTATATTTGCAAACCCAAATTTTGCCTTGGTGGCGGAATTGGTAGACGCGCTGGATTCAAAATCCAGTGATTGCAAGATCGTGTGGGTTCGATTCCCACCCAAGGTACAATGACAGAAATGTT
>DAOUTI010000022.1 GCA_030626795.1 Flavobacteriaceae bacterium | reverse complement strand
CCCAACTCATCTTGGTGTGCTAAAGCATTTACTTTAATTACTACGCCATCCGTTTCATACGGTAAAGTATGTCGTTTATTATCCCAGTAATTTAAAAACTCAAATATCTCATTTGTAGTTTTACACAATTGAATTGTTTTAGGCACTTTAAACCCCGCTTTAGAGGCAAATTGTAAAGCTTCATAATGTGAATAAAAAGGCAAATCATCAGCAACCACTTGATATAGCAAACAATCTAAAGGCCTATCGGCAACCGCAGCACTATCTTGTAATTTTAAACTTCCACTAGCGGTGTTTCTCGGGTTTCTATAAGGATCTTCACCAGCTTCCTCACGCTCTTGATTCATTTTTTTAAATCCGTCAAGCGGAAGCACAATTTCTCCTCTAATTTCAAATGTTTTTTGTGTATTATCAATTAAAACTAAAGGAATAGATTTTATCGTTTTAACATTTGCTGTTACGTCATCACCTTGAAAACCATCACCTCTTGTTACTGCCTTTTCAAGCTCTCCATTCTTATAATATAAATTTATAGAAGCCCCATCATATTTCAATTCGCAAGTATATTCCAATTCAACACCTCCTAATATTTTTTGAATTCTATTTTCCCAATCTAAAATATCTTCTTTAGAATACGAATTGTCTAAAGAATACATACGATGTGTATGTGAAGTGGTTTTAAAATTCTTGGTAACCTCACCTCCCACTCTTTGACTTGGTGAATTCACATCAAAAAACTCAGGGTGTTTATTTTCTAATTCTTGAAGTGCTTTTAACTTTATATCAAAATCATAATCAGAAACAATAGCTTCATCTAAAACATAATAATTATAATTATGCTTTCTCAATTCATTTCTTAATTGCTCAATTTTTTGCTGAATATCTGTCATTTAAACATCTTATATAAAAACCTAAAAATAAACATTTTTTTAATTAGTCGAGTTTTTTTCGTAATTTTATAGAAACAACCTCAAGGTTGCATAGTTGTGTTACATAGGTTACTGAAATTAGTTACTTTACGCACTTAAATATGATATAAATCACACATTTAATTGATTTTCCACCTTAATTTTGCCCAAGAATTAAACAATTAACTATTAAATATTATGAAAAAATTATTGATTTTAGGTGCCGGTACAGCTGGAACTATGATGCTAAATAAATTATATAATGAATTAGAAAGAGACGAATGGGAAATAACTATTGTCGATCAATTTAAAACTCATTATTACCAACCTGGATTTTTATTTATTCCTTTCGGGATTTATAATAAAAAAGGGGTTACCAAACCAAAACATGATTTTTTCCCTCCTGGAGCAAATGTAATTTATAGTCCTATTGATAAAATTGTAGGCGAAGAAAACAAAGTGCATTTAGAAGGTGGTCAAGTTTTAAATTATGATTTTTTAATTATTGCTACCGGAACAGAAACTCGCCCATCAGAAACCGAAGGTTTAAAAGATAAATTATGGTATAAAGACATTTTTGACTTTTACACCATTGATGGAGCAGTTGCTTTACACAAAAAATTTAAAGATTGGGAAGGTGGTAAATTAGTAATGTGTATTCCTGAATTACCATACAAATGCCCTGTTGCACCAATCGAATTTGTTTGTTTGGCCGAAGCATATTTTGCCGGAAGAGGTATGAGAGATAAAGTTGACATCTCTTATGTTACATTAATGTCGGGTGCATTTACAAAACCTGTTGCTTCAAAAATGTTAGGTGATTTATTAGAAGAAAAAAACATAAAGGTAGTTCCTGATTTTTATTTAAGTCACGTTGACAATGACAATAAAAAAATTATTTCATACGATGAGCAAGAAATTGACTTTGATATTTTAACCATTGTACCTGTTAATATGGGTAGTGATATGATCGCAAGAAGTGGTTTAGGTGATGATATGAACTATGTTAAAACGAACAAACACACATTACAATCGGATGCTTTTGAAAATATATTTGTACTTGGTGATGCTTCAAACATCCCTACATCTAAAGCAGGATCAGTAGCTCATTTTGCAGCCGAAATTTTAATGGAAAATATTTTAGCCGCAATGGAAGGTAGAGATTTACCAGCTTCATTTGATGGCCATGCCAACTGCTATATTGAAACAGGATATGGTAAAGGCGCTCTAATTGATTTTAATTACGAAACCGAACCGCTTCCAGGAACATTCCCATTACCAGGTATTGGTCCATTTGGCTTATTAAAAAATACCAAAATGAATCATTATGGTAAAGTATTATTTAGATGGATCTATTGGCATATCCTATTAAAAGGTAAAGAATTACCTATAGAAGCAGATATGACAATGGCAGGAAAACATCGTGTTTAACCAAATAGTGATTTGTAATGGAAGATAAAAATATACAGTCGCAAATAGATGCACTCGATAAAAAGTTAGATTTAATTTTAGGTTATGTACACCAACAAAAATTAAATTCTACTGTTGTTGAGGATTTGGTAAGCGATTTGAGCATCATAGGTAAGGATGTCTATGACTCAACAGTAATTGAACTTGATAAAAGACAAGTTGAAATTGACCCTGCTGAATTGACCGATTTGGGTATTACTTTTTTAAGAAATATTGGTAATATTAAAAAAGTAATGAACATGCTTGAAATGGCAATGGATTTAGGCGATGAACTCGGCCCAATTGCTAACGAAGTTATTATTGACTTTACCAAGTCAATGAACAAATTTGAACAAAAAGGATACTTTGCTTTCTTTAAAGAAGTTGGACCTATTTTCGATAATATTGTTACTGGGTTTACACCTAAAGACCTTAGAGAATTAGCCGATAGTATTGTTACAATTCTATCCATTGTGAAAGAAATGACACAACCTGAAGTTCTTGGTACTATGGAGAATGCAATAAAAGCATTTAACAGTATGGAAACCGAAAGTGTACCGTCTTACTCTATTTGGAGAGTAATGAAAGAAATGAATAGTCCAGAAATGAAAAAAGCACTAGGATTTGGTATTACTTTTATGAAAAATGTATCCAAAGACGTAAAAATTAAAGACGAATAAAAGGTATTAAACCTAAGGGCAAGCCCTGAACCTAATAATAGTAATAGACACAAGGGTCGAGATATTTAACCTAGATCCCGCTGAAAAATCGGGATTAGTTCGACTAACTAAAAAATTGAAATGAATTTTTTAAGGTCTCGCTAATAAATAATTCCGCGAAAGCGAAAGAATAATAATTTTAAAAAAACTAATTAAAATAATAATTATCATGGCAGAAAAAACAATTGCAGGAGTACAAGTAAACGTTTCAGAAGATGGATATTTAGAAAATATGTCTCAATGGAATGAAGATATAGCAAAAGAAATTGCAGGCGATATAGGTATTGAATTAACTGATAAACACTTCGAAGTAATAAATTACTTACGTGAAAAAACTGAGGCCGAAGAAGCTTTATCTATTAGAAGTCTTGGAAAATCAGGTATTGTTACGGTTAAAGATCTTTACAAGTTATTCCCAAAAGGACCTTTAAAATTCTCATCTAAAATAGCGGGAATTCCTAAACCAACAAGTTGTATTTAATTTATAAATAAGATAATTATGGATGCAAAAGAAAAAAAACCTTTAGAAAAGGTATGTATGATATGCGCTAAAGGATCTCTAGAAGATGTTTACGCAACTTTAGTGATGGCAAATGGTGCTGTAATGGAAGGTATTGAAACCAAAGTGTTTTTCACTTTCTTTGGCCTTGACGGAATTACTAAAGATAAAATGTTAAGTCTACATACGGCAACAACAGGAAATCCTGCAATGCGTATGCCTGGTGGTTTACCATTTCCTACCATGCTTGGTGGCTTACCTGGTGTTGAAGCTGGGGTTTCTAAAATGATGAGAAAGCAAATGGAAGAATTAGATATGCCTCCTGTAGATGAATTTTTAGAATTAATTACAGCTGGTGGTGGTGAAATTTACGCCTGTAGACTTGCAGTTGATATGTTTAAATTAACTAAAGAAGATTTGACTGATGAGCTAAGTGATATTCTTACTATTGGAGAATTTTATGAAATGTGTGATGGCGATAGAACTCAAATTATTTTTACATAATTTCTTAAACCTTTTTAAATTTAAAATGGCTGTAATTATTATAATTACAGCCATTTTTTGTTTAAAATCAGAAAGAATTGAAGAGTTGATAAAAAACTCATCGCATGAATACTAATGATATTATTCTAAGCTACTAGTTTTTCTTGCCTGTTTTCTTTACTCTTTTTCTAATTTTCTTTGCGCTTTAGAAGCATCTTTTTTAGCTTGTTTTTGTTCAGCTAGCAAGTTTGTAATTATTCACGAGTACAGAAGCAGATATATGTAAAATTCGTTCTAATTCCCTTATCATTTCTACAGTAAGTCTTTTCTTTTTATTCAAGATTTCCGACACTCTACTTTTTCCACCAATAACTCCAACTAAATCTTTTTGTTTTAGGTTCATTTCCTCCATTCGAATTTTAATTGCCTCAATTGGGTCAGGAAATTCAATAGGGTAATACTTATTTTCATAATTGTCAATTAATAATGATAATATTTCCGCTTCATCTCCTTCTTTTGAATTTGGAGAAGCATCAAAAATCAATTCGAGTCTTTCGAGAGCTTTGTCGTAATCTTTTTCCGTTTTGATAGGTTTAATTTCCATAATTCTATGTTTTAAATTGTGTCAGTATCAATTTTATCGTAATCAGCGTGAGTTCCAATAAATTGAATAAACGCCCATTGTCTGACATAGTTAAACTTTACAATAAGTCGATATGAATTTCCTTTAATATTGAAAACAGCTCTACTATCTTTTAATATACTTGCGTTAATGTAGGTTTCTTTTACTTCATTAGGAGAATTCCAGTTTGAGTTTTTTGTAGTTTCGTACCAAGTTTTCAGATATTGTTCAGAATCTGCGTGCTTTTCCCAAAATTTTCGCAAAGTTTTTTTCGCTATAATTCGTTTCATATTTCATTATCTGAAGCAAAGGTAATCTTTTGTTCTCTAACTACGAACTTTTTATGATTTTTTTTATGTATAGTCCTAATATACGACTACAAATTAAATTTACTTTTACGCTGATAATTTATATACCGTATTCGGTGTTTTAAAGTCTAAAGATAAGTGTAATATAGAACGAAATAGTACTCCTTAAAATTGTAAAACTTTCTCGAAACAGGAATTGTTATCTCCTAAAAAATACTATTAAAAACCCATAGATGAAATTTATGATAAACTACCTGAAATTTAGTTTAATCACGCACATATCGTGACTTCATACTTGGCTTTACAAGCGGTATGAAGGCTATTTATTGTGTCTAGTTATAATTTGCAAGAATTAGTGTCACACAACTGTCATATAACTGTCATAACAGCGTCTTATTGATTTCAATAGTAAAGAAAAGGTAATACTTATCTTTGTTCAATAATTATTAACAAAGACATAGAAAAATAATGGATGCTGATACAATTAATTTAAGAGATATTAAAAAAATGAGATTGGAACGTCATTGGTCGCAAGATCAATTGGCAGAAATGAGTGGATTAAGCATAAGAACTATTCAGAGAATTGAAAATGGAGAGAATGCAGGTTTAGAATCATTAAAATCTTTAGCAGCGGTTTTTGAAATCAATATTACTGATTCAGATAAGACGCAAGAAATGAAACAGATTAGAAAAGAAGAAGAGTACGTTCAAAATGTTAAGGGGTTTTATAAACTTCTTGCAATTGCAATTTTAAGTTTGGTAGTTCCATTTATTATCGCAGTTAATGATTCATCCCATTGGAACGTTTTTTTATGGATACTGCTTTCATGGGGAGTAATATTGGGGATCTATTCTCTTAATATTTTTGACTTATTTGGAGAACAATGGAAAAGAAAAATGATTGATAAGAAATTCAAAAAGAAGTAAGAATTTTTTAATGTCTAGTCCTAAAATACGGCTACAGATTAAATTGAATTTATGCTGTTAATTTATATACCATATTCGGTGCTTTAAAGTCTAAAGACAAGTGTAATATAAAAAGAAATATCTACCTTTAATAACTGCTTTATCTTCTCCAAAAGGGGAAATACTACCTCCTAAAAAATGCTATTGAAAACCCATAAATTAAAATTTGTGATAAACTACCCGGAATTTAGTTCAACATCTGCTTCATACTCGGCTTTACAAGCCGTATGAAGGCTATTTATTGCCAGTAGTTTTTTATTTCCTCTTTCTTATTCTAGGGGATATTTTTTCATTTATTTCATTTGAATAAGATTCAACTTCAATTTTCAATCTTCTCAATCTATCACTTAAATCATTAGATTTAGAACGTCCAATGTCATCTCTAATCTCTTCTATTATATGTTCAATAGGACGGTAAAATCTCTCGAATAATTCTAATCCTTCTGGGTTGTCCTCAAATACTTTTAAATTTACAAGACTTTCCATTGTGTGTAATAAATCTTCAATGGCGTCGGGATGAATTGATCCTTTACTTTTTCTACGTCTATCAATTGAAAAGCCACGAGTCAAACTTAAAACTTCCTCAATTAACTCTCTGTCCGATCTCAATTCTGATTTATTTCCATTTCTTGATTTCTCAACCGCTTTACTTATTTGTTCTTCAAGTTTAGTCCACCACATTTCGAAAACATTATCGAGGACATCTGAAGCAAGACTTGTGGTATCAAGTTCATCATTCATCATCTTGATAACTTTTTTCATTTCCTTTTTCGAAAATTTAGCGGCTTGGAATTGTACTAAAGGTCCTTTTGTATTGAATATTTGAAACCAATTTGATACAAATTACTCCATGCTAAATGTTGTTCATCTAAATTAAAATCACCTAGATTGACAATATTTTGTGTTTGCAATCTTTTAGTATATTCTTTAAAAAAAATAATTTCATTTTCTGGGTTTTTGTTATGAACACGAGCGTGTACATTGATTAAATAAAACGGATTATTTCCTTTCTTTAATTTAAACTTCCCAATATAAGGTTCTCTTACACATTGGTTTTCTAGCTCTTTATCTAAAAAGGGTTTTTGTAATAAATTTAATTTTGAAGTTTTTCATATAAACGCATAGCGTTCACTCATATTATTTGTTGGACTCTTTGTTGGATTACTTATGCTATAATCCCATTTACCTCCTAGTCTATTTAATTCATCATTTTTTGTTATTTACTGTCAATACTGACTTTTTGATCGAAAATAGCGTCAAAAGGACTTTTTATTTTTGCAAGAGAACATCCATTAATAAAATTATAAACGCAATAAAAAAACAGCTCTACTTATTATTTCTAGCCTGTTTTCGTTGCTCTTTTTCTAGTTTTCTTTGCGCTTTAGCAGCTTCTTTTTTAGCTTGTTTTTGTTCAGGTGTTAAATGCAGATCGATAATCTGGCCTTGGTAAATTAAAGTGTCTTTATCGATAGTGCTAACATCTACATTTTCTGCCTCGGCTCTTTGTAAGGCATACTTATTTAATTCCTCTTCAGTTATCCATCCGCCACCTAATGATTTGTATAAATTTACATAAGCATTTAGCAAACGTTGGTAGTTTTCTGAATAAGCCAACCTGGCATCAAACTCTACTCTTTGATTCTCAATCACCTCTAAATAACTAGTCACACCTTGATAGTATCTTTCTCTTGATAAAAAGCTTGCATTTCTGGCTGCCTTCAACATCATATTATTGGCTACTAATTCTTCCTTTAAAGTAGTTAAGGAAATAAGAGAATTATCAACCTCCAATAAGGCATTAAGTACTGTATTTTCATAGGTCAATAAGGATTGTTTTGCTTTTTCTCTTTCCATATCAACTCTTCTGGCATTTTTACCCCATTCAAACAATGGACCCAACAAACTCGCACCCGCACTCCATCCCAAACCATTGGAAAGTAAATTAGATAAATCTGTACTACCTACTCCCAGTAAACCGGTTAAACTAATTGATGGAAATCGCATGGCTTGAGCTACTCCAACCTTTGCATTCTGCGACCTGTACAATTGTTCTGATTGCATAATATCTGGCCTACGCTGTAAAATTTCTGAAGGAATTCCTGTTGGAATAGAATCTGGTAAGGGATATTCTCGCAAGGTCTTTAAGGTTGGTATTGAATCAGGGTTCTTACCTAATAAAATACTAAGATTATGCTCAGTAAAAGCTATTGATCGTTTAAACTGAGGTATCGATACTTGAGAAATTGCTTTTTGTATTTGCGCCTGATTTACATCAATAATATGCGTATAGCCCTTATCGAATCTTGCTTGAATAATTTGTAAAGTACTATCTCTTAGCATCCAAGTGTTCTCGGATATTTGCAAGCGTGCCTTAAAATCAAGTAATTGAAAATAGTTAGTTGCCACTTCACTAATCAAAGCTATTTCAATGGCTCTTTTTCCATAAAATGAAGATAGAAGATCTGCTTTTGCCGACTCAGTACTTCTTCTGAATTTACCCCAAAAATCTAATTCCCAATTAACTACACCTGCTGCACTATATGATTGAAAGTTATTATTTGAAGGAACACTTAAAAATTGATTGCTAACATTAGCTCCAGCCTGAACACCAAATTTAGGTCCATAATCAGCTTTATTATAATTAACATTGGCTCTTGCCTGTTCAATTCTACTTGCTGCAATTTGTACATTTTTATTTTCCCGTAAGGCAGTTACAATTAAGGTATCTAAAACCGGATCATTAAAAAGATCCCACCAGTTCATATTGATGATACTATCTGTTTTATTCGATGTATATCTGAATGTTGTTGATGTTTGATCTTCAGGTTCATGAAAATTTGGCCCAACCGCACATGATCCAATAAAAAAAATGATAATCAATATGGCAATATATTTACTTATATTCTTTTTCATCTTTATATGTTTGACGATTCTAATGCAGTTAATTTTTCTTGATCTCTTTTCTTTTCATACCCTGCAATTTTGCCTATAAATACATATAGCATTGGATAAAGAAACACTCCTAAAAATGTTGCTAACGACATTCCACCAAGAAGTGCCATTCCCATTACTTTTCTAGCTTCAGCACCAGAACCCGATGCTACCACCAACGGGAAAACTCCCAAAATAAAAGAGAAGGCGGTCATTAATATAGGTCTAAATCTAGATTTTGCGGCAGCCATAGCTGCATCAAAAAGACTCAACCCTTTTTTAAATTCATCATTGGCAAATTCTACAATTAAAATGGCATTTTTTGCCGCCATCCCAATCAACATCACAAAAGAGACTTGAGCGAAAATATTATTTTCAAAAGTTGGGCTAATCAATCTACCAACCCAAAGTGCAAACAAGGCTCCAAAAATAGCAAAAGGTGTTCCCATTAAAATTGCAAATGGCAACGACCAACTTTCATACTGAGCTGCTAAAATCAAAAATACAAATACCAAAGAGAAAGTTAAAATTACTCCCAACGAACCGGATGCTTTTTCTTCTTGAAAAGACATGGCATTCCAACTATAACCCATATCCGCAGGTAACACCTCGGCGGCAACTTCTTTTAAAGCAGCTCTAGCCTGATCAGAAGTATATCCTTCGGCAGGCGCTCCTGTTACTTCAACAGACCTATACAGATTAAAACGCGTAGTATAATCTGGACCAGCAATGGGTTTTACAGTTGCTACGGTAGATAATGGCACCATTTCTCCTTTATTATTTTTGATAAAGAATTTATTGATTCCTGTTTCATCAACACGATACTCGGGTTCTGCCTGAATATAAGTTTTATACAATCGCCCAAAACGGGTGAAATCATTGACATATGAGCCCCCCATAAAAGCACCAATGGTAGTATAAAGATCATTTAAATTAACGCCTAATTTTAGTGCCTTTTCTTTATCGATATCTAAAAATCGTTGAGGAACAGTAGCCTGAAAAGTCGTACTTGCTCTCCCAATTTCTGGTCGAGCATTTGCCGCCTTTAAAAATTTCATAGAGTTTTGAGACAGATATTCTGGGGTATTTCCAACTCTATCTTGTAACATCATACTAAATCCAGAGCCATTCCCTAAACCAGGAATTGCCGGAGGACCAAAAGCAAATGCTTGAGCATTTTTTATACCAAAAAACAATTTTTTGTTTACTTCGGCAATAACTTCTTCTGCAGTTTTATCTCTTTCAGACCAATCTTTGAGCGATACAAATAGGAAACCTGTATTGGAAATCATTGCCCCAGAAAGAATACTAAATCCTGTTGCGGTTGTTGTATATTCTACTTCAGGTATATCTTTTAGTATATTTTCAATTTGTTTGGTAACAACATCCGATCTTTGAAGGGATGCTGCATTAGGTAATTGTACATTTACATAAAAATAACCCATATCTTCTTCTGGCATAAATCCTCCAGGAACTAAGCTTCCGAAGATACCAGCTCCAACAGTCATTAATACAATAAAGATTACAGAGCGTTTTAATTTTCTACTAACTATATTGGTAAAACTCATATAGGAATCGGTGGTTTTATCCATTCCTTCATTAAACTTCCCGAAGAACCAACCCAATGGTCCTTTATAAGGTTTCGGCTCTTTAAGTAATAGAGAACACAATGCTGGACTTAAAGTCAAAGCGTTTACAGAGGAAACCAATACAGAAACAGCAATGGTAATCGCAAATTGTTGATAAAGTGACCCAGATATTCCTGCCATTGCTGCAACGGGTATAAATACTGCTACCATCACCAGTGTAGTGGCAATAACGGGAGCCGTAACTTTTCGCATTGCATCTAAGGTTGCTTCTTTAGCATTCATTCCTTTGGCAATATTAACCTGTACTGCTTCTACAACCACAATGGCATCATCTACCACAATACCAATGGCTAACACCAGACCTAAAAGTGACAAAACGTTTATGGTAAATCCTAATGCCGGAAAAAACATAAAAGCACCAATTAAAGAAACTGGAATTGCTAAGGTTGGAATTAAAGTTGCACGCCAATCTTGAATAAAAATAAAAACCACTAAGACTACAAGAATAAGGGCAATTATTAATGTTACAACAATATCCTTAATCCCTGCATCAATTGCTTTCGTGGTATCTAATGAAATGCTATATTCAATACTTTCTGGAAAGTCTTTTGCTAAAGCTTCCATTTCAGTTTTAATGGTTGCGGCTAATTCTGTGGCATTAGATCCCGGAGCTTGATACAGGGCAATTAAACCTGTTTTATTTCCGTTTAAACGGGTCTTCATATTATAACTCTCTACTCCTAATTTTATCGAAGCTATATCTTTTAATTTAATTTGCGAACCATCTTCTTGGGTTCTCACCACAATATCTCCAAAAGCTTCTTCAGAATTAAAGCGTTCTGGTAAACGAACGGTATAGGTGAACTCGGTTCCTACGGGAGCAGGCTCTGCTCCAAATTGACCACCTGGTACAATGATATTTTGATCGTTTATAGCACTAATTATTTCTGGAACTGTCAACCCTAATTGTGATAATCTATCTGGTTTTACCCAAATACGCATCGAGTAATCTGAAGCTCCCATCACATCAACTCTACCTATTCCTCTTATCCTTGATAATTTATCTTTAATGTTTATTAAGGCATAATTTCCTAAAAAATTTTGGTCGTATCTTCCATCTGAAGTTAGCCCGACCAACATCAAAATATTAGGTAAAGATTTTTGAGTTGTCACCCCTAATTTTGTAACTGCTGATGGTAATTTAGCAGTAGCAGCCGATACTTTATTTTGAGCTAAAACGGTATTCATATCTGGATCGGTACCTACATCAAATGTAATGTCAATTGCCATTGATCCATCATTGGCATTGGTAGATTTCATATAAATCATATTATCTACCCCATTAATTTGTTGCTCTAATGGCGTTGCAACAGATTCTTCAACACTTATTGCATTTGCACCTGTATAATTTGCTCTAACTTGTACAATTGGCGGTGTTATATTTGGGTACTGTTCAATTGGTAACCCAATCAATGAAACGGTACCAACAATAACAATTACTATTGCAATAACAATAGCAACAATAGGTCGATGTACAAAAAAATTTCCTTTATTTTCTGCCATAACTACTGTTGATTGATTGATTTATTATCGTATTCGGTAACAACAGGAATAACTTCCATTCCTGGCCTTGCTTTCTGCAAGCCTTCTAAAATAATTTTATCACCACTTTTAAGTCCTTCTTTTACTATAGTATATCCAGGTACTTTTTCTCCAATTTCAACTTGAACCGTTTCCACTTTGTTTTCTGCATTAACAACTAAAACAGAATATTGACCTTGTAATTCGGTAAGACATTTTTGTGGTACAATAATCGCATCTTTTACATCCAACACTTTTAATTTTACACGCGCAAATTGGCCTGGGCGAATTAGTCCACTAGGATTTGGAAAAGTCGCTTGAATTAAAATGGTACCCGTTGAAGAATTAATATTTCTATCGATAAAATCAACACCACCTTTTTGGCCGAATAAAGATCCATCCGACAAAATTAATTCAACGGTAACTTTTTCTTTTCTTTTACCTTTTGAAGCTTCATTCTTGGTTTTAAAATACTCTCTTGCCATTCTTAAATATTCGTTTTCTGAAAGGAAAAACTGAACTCGAATCGATTTAATATTAGAAACTGTATTTAATATAACAGGGTTCGGGTCTTTTCCAACAAACTCTCCTTCTCTTGCAAGTGTTCTTCCAATAACCCCATTTATTGGTGATTTTATTCTAGTATAACTTAAATTAATTTTAGCAACATTTAGATCCGCATTTGCAGCTTTTAATGAAGATAAGGAAGCATCTCTTTGTGCTTGAGCCATATCTAGCTCTCGAATACTAACGGCATCCATTTCCGCTAAAGGTTTTATTCTTTGCAGATCACTTTCTGTCTGAACTACAACTGTATTTGCTTGTGCAACCATACTCTGTTTTGCTACAACAGCTTCATGAAACGGGTCAGGGTCAATACTATATAATAAATCTCCTTTATTTACTTTTGTCCCTTCTTTAAAATGGATCTTTTCTAAAAACCCTTCTACTCTAGCTCTTATTGGAATATCTTTTTCTCCATAAACCTGCCCAACATATTCTTCATAAATGGGTACTGTTTTAGGAACAACTTGATAAACGCTAATTTCTTGTGGTGGTGGAACTTGCTGTTCTTTATCTTTACAGGATAAAAAAATAAAAAAAGATAAAAGTAAAAATGTAATTTTTATTTTCATAGAATGGATAATTAATTATTTTTAAATATATACTGTAAAAGTAAAAAAAAAACGCTTAAAAAAAGTTTAAGCGTTTAAATAAAAATTTAATCCAATTAATAATAAGTATATCTTCTTACTTGCGAAATATATCTTGCCAACCTCATTACCTGATGACTGTAACCATATTCGTTATCATACCATATATACAATAATGCATTTTTACCATCTTTTGATACTATAGTTGCTTCACTATCATAGATTGATGGCTCTGAAGTACCAACAATATCAGATGAAACCAACTCATTACTCATAGAATATCTAATTTGCTCAACCAAATCACCTTCAATAGCATATTTTTTTAAAATTGCATTGATGTCTTTTTTATTAGTTACTGCGTGTAAATTCAAGTTTAAAATTGCTAGAGAACCATTTGGAACAGGAACTCTAATTGCATTGGATGTTAATTTTCCTTCCAGTTCAGGTAAAGCTTTTGCAACTGCTTTTCCTGCACCAGTTTCTGTAATTACCATATTTAACGCTGCAGCTCTACCTCTACGATATTTTTTATGCATATTATCAACCAAATTTTGGTCATTGGTATAGGCATGAATCGTTTCTAAATGTCCGTTTTTAATACCTAAAGTATCGTTTACGGCTTTTAAAATAGGTGTAATTGAATTGGTTGTACATGAAGCAGCAGAAAAAATATCAACTTTTTCGGGGTCATACTTTTTTTGATTCACTCCATAAACAATATTAGGTACTCCAACTCCTGGTGCTGTTAATAATACTTTATTAACTCCTTTTGCTTTTAAATGACGACCTAGCTCTTCTTCTGTTCTAAAAGCTCCAGTATTATCAATTACTAAAGCATTTTCTATACCGTACTTTGTATAATCAATATCTTCTGGATTATTTGCAGAAATAACATGTACCACTATACCATTAATAATCAAAGCTTTTCTTTCAAAATTAGCTTTCACTGAGCCTTTATAATCACCATGAACAGAATCATTTCTTAACATCGCTGCTCTTTTCTCTAACACTTCAGGAGTTATTTCACCACGGGTAACAATAGCTCGCAAACGCATTTGTTTTCCTTTTCCTGTTTTCGACATTAACTCTCGAGCCAACAACCTTCCTATTCTACCAAATCCATAAAGAACAACATCTTTTGGTTTGAATCCGTTTGTATGTTTAGCATCTTTTAATTTATTTGTAACAAATTCTTTGATATTTTTATTATCTACCAATTGAAATACATAGTCTAATTTACCAACATCTAATTTTGCTGGAGGTAAATTTAAATCTCCAATAATTTTTGCAATTTCAACCATATCAAAAATTGATATTGGTTTTTGAACAAATTCTTTTGCATATTCTGTTAAGCTTAGAATTTCGCTAACATTTTTATCTAATAATTGATTTCTAAACAATACCAACTCAATGTTATTATCATACCAAAGATCACTTATCAACTTAATAAATTCTACAGTTGCTCTTCTTCTATCAACCTGTAGCGTAAGTTCTTTTTCGAAATTTTCGATTGAATTCATTTTTAAAAATTTATTTGAGTAATTTTTTGGCAAAAATACTTGTTTAAAATCAATATGTCATAAAAAAAACCACTCAAATTAAGTGGTTTTTAAATATTTAATAATTTTAAGATTTAATTATTTCTTAATCTAACATAACCCAACCTACCGTTTTGAGTTATTATTTGTAAAACAACATATTCTTTATTTTGGTACTTTTTCAAAAGCATTTCTACTTCTGCAACAGTTTTTACTTTTTGATCTTCAATATCTAAAATTATATCTCCATTTTTAATACCATAGGTTTGTTTTAAAACTTCGCTTTTTAGCACAACAATTTTAACTCCATAATCAACTCCAAATCTTTTTGCATCTTTATTTGGTATCGGTTTTAATTCACCTATAAAGTAATTGGAAAAATCTGTACTGCCATATTTAAATTTACCAAATTGATTTTTTAATTGAACCGAAATAGTTTTTACATCTTCATTTCTCAATACAGATATTTTTACGATATCTCCTGGTCGTTTTGAGCCTAAAAAACCTTGTAAATCTGAAAATTTTGCAATTTTTATATTGTCCATTTTTGTAATAATATCGTTCGCTAATAACCCTGCTTCTTTTGCTGCACCTTGATCAATTACTCTTGTTATGATAACACCTTCTGTGCTACTTACTCCAAAATCATCCGCTTTAGCGCTATTCAACTCTTCATAATTAATACCTAAATATGCTCTTTGCACATTACCAAACTCTAAAATATCTTCAATAACTTTTTTTGCGATATTTGATGGGACAGCGAACGAATAACCAATATACGAACCCGTTTGCGAAGAGATAGCTGTGTTAATTCCTATAAGTTCTCCACGAACATTAACCAAAGCTCCTCCACTATTTCCAGGGTTTACCGCTGCATCGGTTTGAATAAAAGATTCGATTCTGCTATTGTTATTTGAAATATTGATATCTCTTGCTTTAGCGCTTACAATTCCAGCAGTAACGGTTGAAGTTAAATTAAAAGGATTACCAACTGCCAAAACCCATTCACCCACTTGTAAATTATCAGAATTTCCGAAAGGTAAATAGGGCAAATTGTCTTTATTAATTTTTAACAAAGCAATATCTGTACTCTCATCAATTCCCACCACTTCAGCTTGGTAAGTTTCTTTATTATTCAAGGTAATTTCTAATTTTTTTGCTCCTTTAATAACATGATTATTTGTAATAATATAACCATCTTGTGATATAATTACACCCGAGCCTGTACCTACTATTCTTTGAGCTCCGGTATTTGTTCCTCCATAAAGAAATTGATATAACGAATTATTATTTGAGGGTGCTACAGAAACATTTTTTACATGCACCACAGCATGTACAGTTTTATCTGCAATCACTGTAAAATCAGTTTTTTCGGCTGCTGCCAAATTTGTTGGCATGTAATTGGTTGGAATCGCATTAGAAACCTCATTATTTTGGACTTCAAAATCTACGTTTGTTTTGTTAAAAAACATCAAATACGTACCTAAAGTTAATGCGCCACCTAAGGCTGAAACCAATACCAAACTTAAAAAATTTTTCATATTCTAATTAGTTTAAAAAATAATGTCTATCAAAATTAAAAGAATATTTTCAATAAAATAGTACTTTAACTATACTTTAACAGCAAATCCTTCTTGTAATAATTCCTACATTTGCAGTATGACAATTAATTTTTACAAATACCAAGGTACTGGTAATGATTTCATTATTATTGATAATCGTGAAGCTATTTTCCCAAAAGAAAACATCAAATTAATTCAAAAATTATGCGATAGAAAATTTGGTATTGGCGCTGATGGGTTTATGCTTTTAGAGAACTCTGTAAATTATGATTTTAAAATGGTCTATTTCAATGCAGATGGAAATGAAGGATCAATGTGTGGTAATGGTGGTCGATGTATTGTCGCTTTCGCAGATAAATTAGGTGTTATTTCATCAAAAACAACTTTTGAAGCTATTGGTAAATTATATTTAGCAAGTATTGAAAACGAGTTGGTAAGCTTAACAATGAACGATGTAGAAACCATTGAATCTCATAAGAATTATATTTTTTTAGATACTGGGTCACCACATCATGTTACTTTTGAAAAAGAAGTATCAAAAATTGATGTGTATCAAAAAGGAAAAGAAATTAGAAATGGAAGTCCGTATTTTGATGCAGGCACAAATGTAAATTTTGTAGAGCAAATTAACGAGAACACCTTTAAAGTTAGAACTTTTGAACGAGGTGTTGAAGATGAAACTTTAAGTTGTGGCACTGGCGTTACTGCAGTTGCCTTAGCTAGTCATAAATCAAAAAAAACGAATAGTAATATCGTTCATTTACAAACACTTGGAGGCAACTTAGAGGTGAGTTTTGAAGCAGAAAATAACAGTTATAAAAATATTGTTTTAAAAGGTCCTGCAATTTTTGTTTTTAAAGGAGAAGCGGAATTTTAATATGGAGTTATTACAAAATAAAAAAATCAAATTAAGAGCCTTAGAACCTGAAGATTTAGAGTTTTTATTTGCTGTTGAAAATGATGAGCTTTTTTGGGAGGTTAGCAGTACAGTAGCTCCCTTTTCAAAAGATTTATTAAAACACTATTTGGCAAATGCTCATCAAGACATCTACGAAGCCAAACAATTACGTTTGGTAATTGTTGATGCAACCAGCGATGAAAATATTGGTTTAATTGATTTATTCGATTTTAACCCACAACATAATCGTGCAGGAATTGGTGTTTTAATTCTAAAAAAACACCAGAATAAAGGTTTTGCAGGAGAAACTTTAAAATTGTTTATAAATTACGCTTTCAAAAAATTAAATTTACATCAAATTTTTGCTAATATCCCAATAGATAACATCAGTAGCACAACTTTATTTGAAAAAATGAATTTTAAATGCATTGGCACAAAAAAAGATTGGCTACTAACCCAAGGAAAATACAAAGATGTAAACCTATATCAACTTATTAACGCTTAGTTAAATATGAAAAAAATAATTGTTATCCTATTATTAATCATCGTTATCATTGGTGGTTTTTTTGCTTACAATTTTTACAATAAAATTTATAATAAAAATGTAATCGAAACTACTTACCTCCACATTCCTACAAATGCAAATTTTGATACGGTTTCTAGTCTAATATCACCTTATATAAAAAATAAAAAAAGCTTTGCTTGGGTAGCAAAAAAGAAAAACTACCCCAATAAAATTAGAGCTGGGAAATTTAAAATTTCAGAAGGCATGAGCAATGAAGTTTTAGTAAATCACTTACGCGGAGGAAAAGCTGAAACCATCAAATTAACATTTAATAACCAAGATACTTTTGAAAAACTTGCTGGAAGAATAGGAATTCAAATTGAAGCTGACTCACTTTCTATTTTAAATGCCATGAAAGAGGCAACTTTTCTTAAAGAAAATAACTTTTTAAATGCAACCGCTTTGGCTATGTATATTCCTAATTCCTATGAATTTTACTGGAATACATCCGCAGAAAAATTTAGAAATAAAATGCTTATTGAGTATAAAAAATATTGGAATGCATCAAGAATTAACAAGGCTAAAAATCAAAATTTAACTCCAATTCAGGTTGCAACTCTAGCTTCGATAGTACAAAAAGAAACAGCAACAATTACCGAAAGACCTAAAGTTGCTGGTCTCTATTTAAATCGTTTAAAAGATTTTTGGCCACTACAAGCCGATCCAACAATAATTTATGCTGTAAAACAAAAAGAAGGGCAAGATTTTGAAATTAAAAGAGTACTAAATAAAGATTTGTCTATTGATTCTCCTTACAATACTTATACAAATTTTGGTTTACCACCAGGTCCTATTAGCATGCCTGATATATCATCAATTGAAGCGGTTTTAAACCCTGCAAGCCATAAATACTACTACATGTGTGCTAGTGTTGAAAATATTGGGCAACACGAATTTGCTAAAACACTTTCGCAGCACAATAGCAATGCGAGAAAGTATCAAAATTGGATAAATAAACAAGGTATTAAAAGGTAAAATGTATAATTATTTAAAAATAACTAAACCCTTTAAAAAGTGTGTTTTTGCTTTTATAATTCTTTTATACTCGGCCAATTACGCACAAAGCAAACCTTCTTTTTTTCAAAAGTCAGATACCTTAAACAAAAGTAGACGTAATGCAGTTTATATTTCTGAAGCAGCAGGTGCCAGTATTGCTCTTATTGGATTAAATCAACTTTGGTATGCCGATTATCCTCGATCTAGTTTTCATTTTTTAAACGACAATACTTCTTGGATGCAAATGGATAAATTTGGCCATGCTTTTAGCTCTTATTATATAGGTAAAATGGGAATGGGTGCTCTCGCTTGGGCAGGAGAAAGTAAAAAAAATCAATTAATTTATGGTGCAACTGTAGGCTTTGTTTTTTTAACGACCATTGAAATCTTTGATGGCACATCAGAAGAATGGGGTTTCTCGACCGGAGACATGATTGCTAATGCGTTAGGAACTAGCTTATTAATAGGGCAAGAATTATTATGGGGAGAACAAAGGATTCAATATAAATTTTCATTTCAAACCACATATTATGCTCAAAACAATCCAAACAAATTAGGCGAAAATACTTTACAACAAATTGTTAAAGATTATAATGGTCAAACCTACTGGTTTTCAGTTAATTTAAGATCCTTTTTTAAAGAAAGTAAAATTCCTAAATGGCTAAATATAGCTGTAGGCTATGGCGCGAATGGTTTGCCTGAAAATAGTTATAATTATAGCGCTAAACCACCTCAACAATTTGAATCCTACCGCCAATTTTTTACAAGTTTAGATATCGATTTGACTAAAATAAGAACTAACTCCCCATTTTTAAAAACAGTTTTTAATGTTTTTAATTTTGTAAAAATCCCTGCACCAACGATAGAATATAGAAGTAACGGGGAGTTTAAATTTCATCTCCTCTATTTCTAACTACTTGTTTTTTAAATTATTAACAATTATTTAACTTTTTTATATACCATAAATAGTCGTATATTTGCACGAAATTTAAAAGTATTATTTAGATACCCCAAACTAATTAAATACTATATGCTATGAAAAAAAGATTTACACTAATCCCTTTAAGTGGTTTATTTTTTTTGACACTTACAGGATTCCTTGATTTTAATAAAATCAACAAAGTTCACTACAATTTACCTACTGCAAACACGATTGCTACAGTTAATAAAGAAATTATTCCTTTTGAGGTAATTTACACACCAACGATTGAAAATGACTTTATTGGCTTTAGAGAAGCAATTGCTTTTAAAGAGTCACGAGGTAAATATCACATAATAAATACCTTAGGTTATTTAGGCAAATATCAATTTGGAAAATCAACGCTTAAAAGAATAAAAATTAACGATACCAAAGAATTTATTAATAATCCTGCTCAACAAGAAAAAGCGTTTATTGCACTTAGCTCATTAAATAAGTGGATTTTAATAAGAGACATCAAACGCAGTGTTGGTAAAAAAATAAATGGTATTGAAATTACCGAATCTGGTATATTGGCTGCTGCCCATTTAGCTGGCGCTGGAAATGTAAAAAAATACTTAAGAAGTAAAGGTAGCGAAACCTTTACAGATGCTTATGGTAGTAGTGTGCAGCACTATATGAAAAAATTTGCTGGTTACGACACATCATTTATTACTCCAATAAAAAATGCAACAATTTAAGCTGCGAATTTGGTTTAATACACTTTAAACCTGAGTTCGGACTCAGGTTTTAAAATTTATGTATAATAAAGATACAAGGCCGTTTGTGTAAATCTACATTTTCTCTTTTCCAATCGCTTATTTTTAAAGTTTTTATATACTCTGCTGATAAAGTGATATCAACCGCTACACATAAAAAAGTGGTTGGTGTTAAAGTGCTTTTTAAATCGGCTAATAACTTTTCGTTTCTATAAGGTGTTTCAATAAAAATTTGTGACTGATTTTTGAGTTTAGATAATTTTTCTAAATCCTTTATCGCTTTTTTTCTTTCCGATTTTTCAATAGGCAAATAACCATTAAAAGCAAAATTTTGTCCATTTAAACCCGAACTCATCATTGCCAAAACTATAGATGAGGGACCTACTAACGGAACTACTCTAATGTTTTTAAAATGTGCCTGCATCACAATATTGGCACCAGGATCAGCTATTGCCGGAACACCAGCTTCAGACAATAAGCCAACATTATTTCCTTGCAAGCAAGCATCTAAATAGGCTTTTGATTCTAATTCGGTTGTAAATTTATCTAAAACGAATAATTTTAAATTAGGTTGTGATTTACTTGGCGTGATTTTTTTAATAAACCTTCTTGCTGATTTTTCATTTTCAACAATAAAATAATTAATTTCTTCTACTGCTTTTTTTACAGAAAATGGCAAAACCTCCAAAGGCTCATTATCTCCTAATGTAGTAGGTATTAAATATAAATTACCAAAAGTATTATTCATTTTTATTTAATTTATCTGCAATAATTTCACAAGCATCATCTAACATTTGAAATACAATTTCAAAGCCACTAGCTCCTTCATAATACGGATCGGGAACTTCTAAAATTTCGTTTGAATTTATTTCATTTAATATATAATGAACCTTTGTAATATCATCTTCATTTCTTGCCAAAGAAATCACATCTTTATAATTAGATTTATCCATCACATAAATAAAATCAAAATTATCAAAATCTGAAATAGTAAATTTTCTACAACGCTGACTATTCAAGTCAATATGATGGTTTTTGGCCACATCAATCGATCTTTTATCGGGTAATTCGCCAATATGCCAACCACCTGTTCCGGCTGAATCAATAAAAATTTTATTTGTATCAATTTTAGATTTCAAGATTCCTTCCGCTAATGGTGATCTACAAATATTTCCTAGACAAACCATTAGAACCTTAACCATTGGTAATAAATTAAAAAGTGAGTTTTTTTGTTATCTCGTCAACGTATTTGCGGAATTGCTTATCGGTTTCTGTAAGATTATCTACTGTTTTACAAGCATGTAAAACGGTAGCATGATCTCGACTACCTATTTGAGAACCAATACTTGCTAAAGATGCTTTTGTCATTCGTTTGGCAAAGAACATAGCTAATTGACGCGCCTGAACAATATGGCGTTTTCTTGTTTTAGATTGTAAAGTAGTTACATCCATTTCAAAATATTTTGAGACTACTTTTTGGATATAATCTATAGAAACTTCTTTCTTCGTGTTTTTAACAAATTTATCTACTATTTGTTTAGTAAGTGCAAGTGTAAATTCTTTATGATTAAAAGATGACTGCGCAATTAATGATATCAAAACACCTTCTAATTCACGAACATTTGTTTTGATGTTTTTTGCAATATATTCTACTATTTCTTCAGGTATTTCAACACCATCTCTAAACATTTTACTATGTAAAATAGAAATTCTAGTTTCATAATCTGGCGCCATCAATTCGGCTGACAAGCCCCATTTAAATCTCGATAATAATCGCTGTTCAATATCTTGCATATCAACAGGCGCTTTATCAGAAGTTAAAATTACTTGTTTACCATTTTGGTGTAAATGATTAAAAATATGGAAAAATACATCTTGTGTTCCTGACTTACCTGATAAAAATTGAACATCATCAACAATTAACACATCTATCATTTGGTAGAAATGAATAAAATCATTTCGTGTATTAGACTTAACTGAATCTATAAATTGTTGTGTGAATTTTTCGGCAGAAATGT
>DAOUTI010000044.1 GCA_030626795.1 Flavobacteriaceae bacterium | reverse complement strand
GTAAAGGCGGAATTGAAAAAATAGTAGAATTAGATTTAAATGATGCAGAAAAAGCAAAAATTCAAGAAAGCGCTGCTGCTGTTAAGAAAACTAATGGCTTATTAGATGTTTAAAATATAGTACTTAGATATTTGTACTGTTTACAGAAATTAAAAAAAACCGCCTTTGGGCGGTTTTTTTGTTCAATATTCCGGGTTTGGCTTTACCCCTACGGATAAAGCCAAACCCGGAATTAAAAAATTAAGATAACCCTGATATCTTACCATCAGCATCAATACTCATATGCTCAGATGCAGGTGTTGCAGGCAAACCAGGCATACGCATCATTTTTCCTAAAATAGGAATTAAAAATTTAGCCCCAGCTGCAATTTCTATTTCACGAACTGTAACTCTAAAACCAGTTGGGCGTCCAATTAATTTATCATTATCAGAAAAAGATTTTTGTGTCTTCGCCATGCAAATAGCAAAGTCATTAAATCCTAGACGATCAACTCTTCGTAAATTAAGTTCTGCTTTTTTATCATAATCAACACCATCAGCTCCATAAATTTCTTTGGCAATGATTTCAATTTTTTCTTTTACTGGAGAATTCCAATCGTATAATGGCTTAAATTGTGTTGCTTTATTTTCAACCACATCAACAACTGCTTTAGCTAAATCTTGCGTACCATCACCTCCTTTTGCCCATCCTTCTGAAACTACTGCTTGTACTCCTAAAGTGGCACATCTATCAATAACCAATTGCACTTCTTCTTTGGTATCACTAATAAATGAATTGATTGCAACTACAGGTTCAATATTAAATTTTCGAATATTTTCAATATGTTTTTCTAAATTCACAAAGCCTCTTTCGACTCTTTCAACACTCGGCGTATTATATTCTTTACTTGGCGAACCTCCATGGTGACGTAAAGCTCTAATCGTTGCAACTAAAACCACACATTTCGGATTTAAACCTGCGGCAGCACATTTAATATCCAAGAATTTCTCAGCACCTAAATCAGCACCAAAACCAGCTTCTGTAATTACATAATTTGAAAGTGAAAGCCCCATTTTTGTTGCTAAAATGGTATTGGTTCCTTGTGCGATATTTGCAAAAGGTCCACCGTGAATAATAGCCGGATTTTTCTCTAACGTTTGCACCAAATTTGGCTTAATCGCATCTTTTAATAAAATGGTCATCGCATTTTCAGCTTTTAAATCGCGAGCAAAAATTGCTTTTTTATCAAAAGTAAATCCAATAAAAATATTACCTAATCTATTTTTTAAATCTTCAAAACCCGTTGTCATACATAAAATAGCCATCACCTCAGATGCAGGTGTAATATTAAACCCATCTTGACGAGGAATTCCGTTAGCTGTTCCGCCTAAACCAATGGTAATATCTCTAAGTGCTCTATCGTTCATATCAATTACTCTTTTCCAAGCAATTGTTCTTCCGTCAAGGCCTAAATTATTAGTTTTACTTTGTAGATTATTATCAATTAAAGCCGCAAATAAATTATTCGCTTTTTCTACTGCATTAAAATCACCTGTAAAGTGTAAATTGATATCTTCCATAGGTACAACCTGAGAATAACCACCACCAGCTGCACCACCTTTAATACCAAATACAGGGCCCAAAGAAGGTTCACGCAAAACAACGGTTGCTTGTTTGCCAATTTTATTCAACCCTTCAGTTAAACCTATAGAAACCGTAGTTTTACCTTCACCTGCTGGTGTAGGAGTCAATGCGGTTACTAAAACTAAATTGTTATTCTTAATTTTAGAACCGTCAATCAAACTTAAAGGTAATTTGGCTTTATACTTACCATAATATTCTAAATCATCTTCATCAATTTTTAGTTTTTTAGCAATTTCTTTTATATGAATAAGCTTTGTTTTTTGAGCGATTTCAATATCTGATAAATGTTTCATTTTATTAATTTATTTGATCGGGCTAATTTACAAAAAATAAAGAGGAATTTTATATTTCTAATTGTCTTAAAATACATGGTTTATTTCTTTTAAAACTAAATCTTTTGAGTATATTTGCGCGTTTATATTCAAATACAAGATTAATAAAAGAAGAGAAAGAATGCAAAACAAGGGACTTATTAGATTATTTGCAATCGTATTTAGCATAGTTTGTTTATACCAACTATCATTTACGTGGTTTGCAAAAAATGTAGAGAAAGATGCAGTTATTTATGCCGAATCAAATACGACAAATAGCGAATCAAATGAATTAAAAAAACTAGAGAAAAAGTATTTAGATTCTGTAGCAAATAAACCAGTTTTAAATTTAGGATTTACTGAATTTACTTATGCTGATTTAAAAGAAAAGGAAATAAATCTTGGTTTAGATTTAAAAGGAGGTATCAACGCTACTTTAGAAGTTTCTGTAAGAGATATTTTAAAAGGTCTTTCTAACCAATCAAAAAATCCAGTTTTTAATGAGGCATTAATTGCTGCAAGTAAAGCACAAAAGGATAGTGATAAAGATTATTTAGATTTGTTTTATACAGCTTTTGATGATGCAAGTAAGGGCTCAGTAAAACTAAGCGACCCAAGTATTTTTGGTAACAAATCTTTAAAAGATAAAATTAACTTCAAAATGAGTAATGATGAAGTTAAACCTATTTTAAAAGAGGAAGTTAAAGGGTCTATCAATACCGCTTTTGAAGTTTTAAGAAGTAGAATTGACCGTTTTGGAGTTACACAACCAAACATCCAACGTATTGGTGAATCAGGAAGGATTTTAATCGAATTACCTGGCGCTAGAGATATTGATCGTGTAAAAAAACTATTACAAAGTACTGCTGAATTACAATTTTGGGAAGTTTACACCAACCAAGAAATGGCGCAATTCTTTATATCTGCAAATACAACCTTAGCAGGTATTGTTAAAGCAGAAGAAGATACTACAGAAAAAATACAAGACTCTTCAGCTACAGCTGATGCAGAAATTGACGATTTATTAGGCGCTGTTAAAGATTCTATCAATATAGAAACTGCCAATCCATTATTCTCTGTTTTACTACCAAACATTCCTCAAAATCAAAACCAACTTAGTTCGGTTGTTGGTTCGGCTAAAGTTGCAGACACTGCTAGAGTTGATAAATATCTTGCCATGAAAGAAGTAAGAAGTTTACTTCCAGCAGATATGAGATACGCGAAATTTTCGTGGGATGTAAAACCAATTAATAATACAGAACGCATTAATCTTTATGTTTTAAAATCGAACAGAGAAGACATAGCTCCTATTCAAGGGGATGTAATTTCTGATGCTTCTCAAGTTTTCGACCAATTAGGAGCAAATCCTGAGGTTAGCATGACCATGAATAGTAAAGGAACCAAACAATGGTCTAAAATGACAACAGCCAATATAGGGAAATTTGTTGCGGTTGTTTTAGATAACTATGTATACTCTGCACCTCATGTAAATGATGCTATTACAACTGGTAGAACCTCTATTTCGGGAAATTTCACAATTGATGAAGCCCAAGATTTAGCAAATGCATTAAAATCTGGTAAATTACCAGCTGCAGCTCGTATCATTCAATCAGATGTAGTTGGCCCTTCTTTAGGTCAAGAAGCTATTGACAGCGGTGCTATTTCATTCGTTTTAGCCTTATTAATAGTTTTAGCTTGGATGATTTTTTATTATGGAAAAGCAGGTATTTTCTCTGATATTGCTTTAGCATTAAATATCTTATTCATCTTTGGAGTTCTTGCAGCCTTTGGAGCTGTATTAACACTACCCGGTATTGCAGGTATTGTTTTAACCATAGGTATGAGTGTAGATGCAAACGTACTTATTTATGAAAGAATTAAAGAAGAATTAAATAGAGGAAAAGGCTTAAAAGAATCTGTTAATGATGGTTTTGCAGGCGCATTATCTTCTATTATTGATGCGAATGTAACAACCTTATTAACTGGTATTATACTTTATATTTTTGGTACTGGCCCTGTAAAAGGTTTTGCAACTACTTTAATAATAGGTATTATAACTTCATTATTTTCTGCAATATTTATTACTCGACTATTAATAGAATGGTATATCAATAAAAAAGGTAATACTTTAACTTTTAACACAGGTATTACTAAAAATTGGTTTAAAGATATTAAAATTGATTTCTTGAAAAAGAGAAAAATGGCATATATCATTTCTGGTATTATTATAGTAGTTGGTTTAGGCTCATTATTTACTAATGGATTAAATCAAGGAGTAGACTTTAAAGGTGGAAGAACTTATACGGTTCGTTTTGCCGAAAATGTTGATGCTCCAAAAGTTGCCGCTAGCTTAAAAGAAGTATTTGGAAGTTCTCCAGAAGTAAAAACTTTTGGGTCTGCAAATCAATTAAAAATTACTACTGTTTATAAAATTGAAGATGATGGCGTAAATGTTGATGATGAAGTGCAACATTTGTTGTTTACAGGTTTACAATCCTTTTTACCAAAAGATGTTACATATGATAATTTTATAATCAAAGGAAGTGACACGGTGCATAAAACAGGTATCATGGGATATGCAAAAGTTGGACCTACTATTGCAGATGATATTAGACAAGCAGCATTATGGGCAATACTTGGTTCTTTAATCGTCGTGTTTTTATATATTTTAATTCGATTTAGAAAATGGCAATATAGTTTAGGTGCTGTAGTTGCAGTTTTTCACGATGTAATAATTGTACTAGCTATATTCTCTATTTTTCAAAATTTATTACCATTTGATATGGAAATAGGACAGTCTTTTATTGCGGCAATATTAACCGTAGTAGGTTATTCATTAAATGATACCGTGGTTATTTTTGACAGAATTAGAGAGTTTGCAAATAAACACACAACTTGGAAATTTGATCGTGTGGTTGATGCTGCATTGAGTAGTACTTTAGGAAGAACCGTAAATACTTCTGCTACGACTTTAATCGTATTATTAGCAATTTTCTTATTCGGTGGAGATTCTATTAAAGGATTTATGTTTGCATTAATAATTGGGGTAATTGTAGGTACTTACTCTTCATTATTTATTGCATCACCAATTATGTATGATACTACTGTTAAATTAGATAAAAAGAAATAATTTATTTTCGCTATTGCGGAATTAATCTCAGTACATCTAAACCTTTTAAGATTAATTTCTTAAAAGGTTTTACTTTTTATGTATTTTTGCACTTTCTTTTTAAGAAACTTAAAAAATGAATCTTAATTAATGCGTTATGAATCTTATTAAATTACATAATAAACAATTTAAACCTTATATAAAAAAAGAAGACATTGCAAAATATGTGAAATATTTAGCAGAAGAAGTTGCAAATGATTTAGGAAAAGATGAATCACCTATTTTTATAGGTATTTTAAATGGATCGTTTATGTTTGCGGCAGATTTTGTGAGAGAATATCCTCATAACTGTTATGTGTCTTTTGTGAAACTAGCATCTTATGAAGGCACCTCTACAACCGGTAAAATAAAACAACTAGTTGGTATCAATGAAAATTTAGAAGGTAAAACCATAGTTATTTTAGAAGACATCATTGACACAGGGAATACCCTTGCAGAAATTTATGAAATCTTTAAAGATAAAAAAGTTAAAACACTTAAAATTGCCACCTTATTTTTTAAACCAGATGTTTTTCGTAAAGAATTACCTATAGATTATATTGGTAAATCTATAGAAGATAAATTTATAGTAGGTTACGGTTTAGATTATGATGGCCTAGGTAGAAACCTAGCCGATATTTATCAGTTAAGCGAGTAATTTTAGTGACCATTATCATAATTAAAACTAAATATTAAATCTATTTTTACGTAAATTCATACCAAACATGAAAAACATAGTTTTATTTGGACCTCCAGGAGCAGGTAAAGGAACTCAAGCTGAGTTATTAAAAAATAAATACAACTTAATACATATATCAACTGGTGAAGTTTTTAGATACAATATTAGAAATAAAACAGATTTAGGGATACTTGCCAAAACTTATATGGATAATGGCGATTTGGTTCCAGATGAAGTTACCGTAAAAATGCTTAAAGCCGAAGTTGATAAAAATCCAGGTGCTAAAGGTTTTCTTTTTGATGGTTTTCCTCGAACTGAATCTCAAGCCATTGCATTAGATAGCTTTTTAGCAGATAAAAATGATAGTGTAAATGGTATGGTTTCTTTAGAAGTTCCTGAAGCCCTATTGGTAGAAAGACTCTTAAAAAGAGGAGAAACCAGCGGAAGATCAGATGACCAAGATGAAGAAAAAATCAAACACCGTTTCCAAGAATACTATGAAAAAACTGCTGTACTTCAAAAATACTATGAAAAACAAAATAAGTATTTTGGAGTTGATGGTGTAGGAACTATTGAAGATATTAACAAACGTTTACAAAAAGTATTTAACGAACTTTAAGTTAAATACATTATTTTTGCATTTTAATTCAAGGTCTACATTTTAGACCTTTTTTTATCTATAATTATGACTGAAGGAAATTTTGTTGATTATATTAAAATTTGGGCTGCATCTGGTAGTGGAGGTAAAGGTTCTGTACATTTACATCGTGAAAAATTTATCACAAAAGGAGGTCCAGATGGTGGTGATGGCGGTCGAGGCGGCCATGTCATATTACGTGGCACAAAAAATATGTGGACACTATTTCACTTAAAATTCAAAAAACATTTTAAAGCTGAACATGGTGGTGCCGGTAGTAAAAACCGAAGTACAGGTAAAGATGGGAAAGATGCATATATTGATGTGCCTCTCGGAACTTTAATTCGAGATGGAGAAACGCAAGAAATAATCCATGAAATCACAACCAACCAGCAAGAAATAATTCTTTCCGAAGGCGGTAAAGGTGGTCGTGGAAACTGGCATTTTAAATCTTCAACAAATCAAACACCTCGATATGCGCAACCTGGTATTGAAGGTACTGAAGGTTGGTATCAATTAGAATTAAAACTATTAGCCGATGTTGGCTTGGTAGGTTTCCCTAACGCTGGCAAATCAACTCTTTTATCTGTAATCACATCTGCAAAACCAAAAATAGCTGATTATGAATTTACAACCTTAAAACCTAATTTAGGGATTGTAGAATACCGTGATTACAAAACTTTTGTAATGGCTGACATTCCAGGAATAATAGAAGGAGCTGCTGAAGGAAAAGGTCTTGGACATCGTTTTCTAAGACATATTGAACGTAATTCAACCTTATTGTTTTTAATTCCAGCAGATAGTAATGACATTCAAAAAGAATATGACATTTTATTGAACGAACTTAAAAAGCATAACCCTGAGTTATTAGATAAAGACAGATTATTAGCTATTTCAAAATCGGATATGTTAGACGATGAATTAAAAGTAGAAATTGAAAAAGAACTTCCTTCTGATATAGATCATATCTTTATTTCATCTATTGCACAAACTGGAATTACTGAATTAAAAGACAAACTTTGGGCAATGTTAAACGTTTAGTTTTAACTCCTTTTAAAAACAATTGATATATTTATAGTGAAAATTTACACACTATTAAATGTCAAATAAAAAGCATGTATCTAAAAAAATTAGACGGAAATTAAAATTTTTCGTTATTATGTTTTTTATTTCTATTGGTCTTTCTTTTTATTATTTTATCAAAGAAGATACACCTATTAAATATCCACTTATAATTTTTATTATTGGAATTGTCATAGGAGTTATATTTAGTAGAATTCAGAATGTCACTTGGGATAAAAATGGTGATAAAATTGTAAAAGAATTTGATATTATTAGTGGTATTTTACTCTTTTTACTAATTCTATTAATAATATTCAAAAAGAACATTATTCACGAGTTTATTCATCTACCACGTATAAGTGCTATTATATTTGCTTTAAATGCTGGAATTATGTTAGGCAGAGCATATACCATTAGACATCAAATAAAAAATATACTACTTGACAAAGAATTTCGAAATTAGATAAAGAATTTATCATGGCATTTTTCGAACTTTTAATCCTTTTCAGATTAACATCTGAATATAAAAAATAATTGTCTAAAAAATTAATTCCATTAACTCATCTAAATATTTCCATATTAGAATTATAATCCCCAATAAAATCATATAAAATATTGCCTTTTTTGTACTAGATTTTTTACGTTTTATAAATTTTGGATCATGCATAGTCTATTCTTTATTTAAAATTAAAACTCCCTATCTGTTCTTTAAAAGAATTTACAAATTAAATAATTGTCAAATTTTCAAATTGTTTTTTTCCTCTAAGCATTTCTCTTTTTCCAGGAGGTCCTGGTAATTTTTCGACCAAGAAACCAACACTTTGCATGGCTCTTCTAACACTTCCTTTTGCAGAATACGTTACTAAAACTCCATTTTTTTTAAGAGAATCATACATGGTTTTGAAAATTTCTTCTGTCCATAATTCTGGTTGCACTTTTGCACCAAAAGCATCAAAATAAATCAAATTGAATTTATTTACATCATCAATTTCTTTAAAAAACTGTTTTCTTTTTAATAAGTTAAAATTTGTATCAACCCGCTGTGTTTTTTCCCATGTAACAGCATGTATTTTATCAAAAACCTCAATAAATTCTTTTGCTTTTAGCTGTTCCACATAATTCAATTGCGAAATTTCTTCCGCTTGAAGCGGATAAGCTTCTACTCCATTATAATTAATTTGTAAACTTCTATTTTTCGATTCTAAAAAAGTAATAAAACAATTTAACCCTGTTCCGAAACCAATTTCTAAAATATCAATTTCAAATTCATCATTAAATAAATCTAAACCATGCTTAATAAATACGTGATAAGCCTCTTGAATTGCTCCATGTTTTGAATGGTAACTTTCATCTAATTCAGGTAAATAAATACTTGAAGAACCATCAGCTGTTTTAATTATTTCTTTTTTCAAAAATTTATGGTATCAATAATTTTTTAATCTTTGGCAGTGGGCCAGTGCATCTTGTTTTATGACATGAAATACATGCATTTATTGATTTGTTATAACTATACTTTGCCAAATCGCCTTTAAAAGAATAAGCTGTTTTTTGGTTTTCTAAAAATATAATTGCTAAACTATCAAATTCAGTATCTCGGTCACTTGGATCGGTTAATTTTGCAGTTTTTATATTTTTAAACTCTTCTGGGTATTCAAACAAATCTTGATTATGTTCAATTTTACGCTTTGTTGCTTTATTAAATTCATAAATACCACGCATCAATTCCGTCATCTCTGAAGCTTGATACATAATTAATTTTTCTTTTTCTTCTTTTTTCTCTTCTGTTTTACAGGAAACAATAAAGAATAATAATAAAATTAGGTAGCTACTCTTCATTATTCTACCATTAAAACACCATCCGCTTCAAAAGCGTAAGAAAATTCGGGTTCAATAATTTTTTCAATTTCCTCTTTAGATTTTCCAGCATCTTTTGCATAATGACGTAACTCATCTACCGAAATTTCAGAAACAAAAGCCCTTCCTTCAACTATAACATCTTTATGATCGGAATTTAATGGCATAAAAAAATCATAATCTTTAAATTTAACCATAGAATCTTTATCATCACCCAAGTCTAACTTCATCCAACAGCCTTTCGCCTTACAAACCTCATTTATGTTTGATGCGAATTTTACATCAATAGTATCTCCTTTTTTAAGAGCTTTAAATTTTTGATACATGGCCTCTTTTGGAATGGAATTTTCATCAGTTATTTTTTCACCAAACGATATGTACGAAACATCTACAGTTTGAGTTTTTGGAGTTTCTTCTTTAACTTCTTTGCAAGCTACAACTAACAACACCAAACCGATAGTAATAATTATATTTTTCATGTCTTATTTTTATTTATCTATCAAATTTAACACTTTAAAACTAAACAAACAATAATTAATAATTCAAAAAATCAACTCCATTTGAGGCTTAAATTTTATTAATTTATCAATAAATATCACTAAAAATTAGGGATTATTAAGTATTTTTGCGCTAAATTATTTTACTATGGATATAGATGTGAGCCCAACAATTAAGATTGAAAAGACAAAACATTCAAAAATTAATGAGGTTGATTTTGATAATTTACCTTTTGGACAGGTATTAAGTGACCATATGTTTGTTTGTGATTTTAAAAATGGTGAATGGCAACAACCTAAAATTATACCATATCAAAATATTAGTTTAGACCCTTCTTCAAAGATTTTTCATTACGGGCAATCTGTTTTTGAAGGGATGAAAGCTTATAAAGATACCCATGGTAAAGTTTTATTATTTAGACCAATAGACAATCAAAAACGTATCAATATTTCTGCGAAAAGGTTGGCTATGCCCGAATTACCTGAAGCGTATTTTATGGAAGGTTTAAAAGCTTTATTAAAATTAGAAAGTGATTGGATTCCTACTATTGATGGCAGTTCTCTATATATTCGTCCATTTGTTTTTGCTACAGGTAATGGCTTTCATGCATCTCCAGCAAACGAATATAAATTCATTATTGCATGCTCTCCTTCTGGAGCTTATTTTTCTGGAAAATTAAAAGTTTTGATTGAGCAAAAATACTCACGATCAGCAAATGGTGGTGTTGGTTTTGCTAAAGCAGGTGGTAATTATGCTGGGCAGTTTTATCCAACACAGTTAGCCGTTGAAAAAGGTTACCAACAAGTTATTTGGACAGATGATCACAAGCATGAGTATATTGAAGAAGCTGGTGCCATGAATATTTTTATCAGAATTGGTGATACTCTAATAACTGGTCCAACAAGTGATAGAATTTTAGATGGTATTACTCGCAAAAGTATAATTGAGATTGCAAAAGACGAAAATATTAAAGTTGAAGTGAGAAAAATTACTGTTCGTGAATTAGTAGAAGCAGCTGAAAATGGCACTTTAAAAGAAATGTTTGGCGCTGGTACTGCAGCGGTTATTTCGCCAATTTCAGGTTTTGGCTATCAAGATAAAGATTATGATTTACCAGAATTAGAAAACACTTATGCCGCAAGATTGAAAAAACGCATTACAGATATTCAATACAATCGTGCCGAAGATAAATTTGGCTGGAGAGTTATAATTGAATAAAATTTGATATTTAAATTTATTTCTCAATCGGGTAAATATTTTCATAAATGAAAATATTTACCCGATTGGTTTTTTACAATAGTTTTCTTTCTATTACTTTTCTAAAACCTTTAAAATATCTGGTTTAAAATAATTTGGACCTTTCATCACTTTACCATCTTCTCGATAAATTGGCTTTCCATCAGCTCCTAGTTTACTCATATTACTATGTTGAATTTCATTAAAAACTTCTTCAATTTTATATTGCATCCCATGTTCTAAAATAGTACCACATAAAATATAGAGCATATCTCCTAAAGCATCGGCAACCTCTACCAAATCATTGTTTTGAGCTGCTTCTAAATATTCTTCATTTTCTTCAGCCATCAAATCAAAACGTAATTTTAATTTTTGAGGTGATAATTTCGCTATTGGAGTTTCATTAACTCCTAATCCAAACGCTTTATGAAATGCTTTTACAGCTTTTAATTTATTATCCATTTTTTAAGCTAGTTTCATTAATAATTTTGCAGGTAATCTTTTCATTACAAATGCTACCAAACCCCACCTTTTAGTAACATAGGCTTTTTTCTTTTTTCGTTGGATAGCAGAATAAATTTGTTGGGTGGCTTTATCTACTGATGCCATACCAAAAGTATCGCCCAATGCCATTTTAGTATCTACAAATCCTGGAGCGATATCAGTAATATGAATTTTAGATTTACTTCGTTTTGCTTTCATCCAAAGCGATTCTAAATAATTATTTTGAAATGCTTTGGAGGCAAAATAAGCTGGGGTATGTCTATTACCACGTAACCCTGCTACCGAAGAAATTCCGACAAGGTGACCATAACCTTGTTGATGAAAAAAATTATAAGCCAATCCATAAATTTTAACCGCTCCAATCACATTTACATTTAATGTTGGTAGCTCTTTATTCCATTCTAAATTATAATTAGGTTCAGCAACTCCCGAACTATAAACAATCAAATCAACGGTGCCTAGTTCTTGGGTTAACTCATTAAAAACCTTTTCGGAATCTTCTAATTTTGTCACATCATGCTTTTTGATAATATATTGTTTTGGATTTGCAGCTTGGATTTCCAATAATTTATCCTTTCTTCTTCCAGTAATGGCAACCGTATAACCATCTTTAACCATTAATTGTGCTAATGCTTTTCCAATTCCTGATGTTGCCCCAAAAACTATTGCTTTTTTGCTCATATTATTAAATTTAATCTAAATTTGCAGCTATAAATATAAAATAAAATGTTGTTTAGTAAAGGTCAACTTATTTTTGCCGCTGTTTTTGCCACTGTCTTTATTGCTTTGATGATTTGGAGCTATAGAAAAGACATAAAACTTCATAAATACTATTATAAAAATGTATGGATAGTTGCTATTGGTATTTTTATAGTGGTTTCTCTTTTTGCTTTTTTAACGTTTTGGTTGCATAAATAAATAACCTTTTAGAACTAAAATTTTAAACCGTTTCTAACTCTTTATCAACCATTACAATTTTATACAATTTATCGCTTGGGCGGATTCTAAATTCTAACGGAATGGTAATAGAGTCTCCACGTTTTGCTTTTTCTCCTTTTTCATCGTTTACAAACATGGATTTAATTTCCATTTCTTGAGCACCAGTTGTTGGACCGGTTATTAAAATATTATCACCAATTTTAAGATCAAAGGCTTCTAATTTAAATTCACCAATATTTGCTTTGGGGAAAAAATGAACACCTTTACCAACATAAACTTTCTTTTGTGTAGCGTGTGAACCTGAACCTTTACTCCACTCACCAAGTTTTTGGCCTAAATAATATCCATTCCAAAATCCACGATTGTAAACTTTTTCAAGCTCTAACATCCATCCAATTACTTTTTCTTTATCATAAGTCCCATCAGCTAAACTATCTATGGCGTCTCTATAAGATTTTATTACTTTTGCAACATATTCGGGTGCTCTACCTCTACCTTCTATTTTTAAAACTTTTATTCCGGCATCAGCCACTTGATCTAAAAAGTCAATAGTACAAAGATCTTTTGGCGACATGATATATTCATTATCCAACTCCATTTCAAAACCAGTTTCCTGATCAATAACCGTATATTTTTTACGGCAATTTTGTTTACAAGCCCCTCGATTTGCCGATGAATTATGCGAATGCAAACTCATATAACATTTGCCTGAAACTGCCATACATAAAGCACCATGTCCAAATATTTCAATCTCAATCAAACGCCCTGCAGGGCCTTTTATTAGATCTTTTTCAATTTGATTGGTAATGCTTTTTACTTGGCGTAAGCTCAATTCTCTACTCAACACAATGGTATCGGCAAACATGGCATAAAACTTTAAAGTTTCAATATTTGTTACATTGATTTGTGTTGAAATATGCACTTCCATTTCCGCTTGACGGGCAATAGCAATCACTGCCTGATCCATAGCAATAACCGCAGTAATATTTGCTGCTTTGGCTTGTTTGATTAATGTTTTTACAATGGTTAAATCGTGATCGTAAATTATGGTGTTTAAAGTAAGATAAGATCTAACTCCTTTTTCTGTACATCTTTTTGAAATTTCGACCAAATCATCTAAAGTGAAATTTATTGATGCTCTTGCTCGCATATTTAATTGCTCTACACCAAAATATATAGAATCTGCTCCATTATCTAAGGCTGCCTGTAGAGATTCAAAACTCCCTGCAGGTGCCATTAATTCAATCTTATTTATACTTTTTAAACCCATCATTTTTATTGAAATCGTCATTTTTAACGAGTTGCAAAAATACAATTTATTATTTAATCTATTTCTTTCTGTTATAAATTAACTATTTGAACCAAATAACGAATTAATTTAAACAATTTGTAACAAAACCTGACATTTACGATGTTTTTCTAATAAATATTTTATAATCTTTGCAGCTTCAAAAATTATAAAAAAATAGAAATGAAAATAGCTGTAGTCGGTGCTACTGGTATGGTAGGAACCGTAATGTTACAAGTTTTAAAAGAAAGAAATTTTCCGTTTACGGAATTACTTTTAGTTGCCTCAGAAAAATCAGTCGGTAAAAAAATGACTTTTAAAGGTAAAGAATATACGGTAATTGGTTTACAAGATGCTGTGAATCAAAAGCCTGACATTGCAGTGTTTTCTGCTGGTGGAGAAACATCACTGGAATGGGCTCCAAAATTCGCTGTTGTTGGCACTACTGTTATAGATAATTCTTCGGCTTGGAGAATGGATGCAACTAAAAAATTAATTGTCCCAGAAATTAATGCAAACGAACTAACCAAAGAAGACAAAATTATTGCCAATCCAAATTGCTCAACCATACAATTGGTTATGGCACTGGCACCTTTGCATAAAAAATACAAAATCAAACGTTTGATTATTTCTACTTACCAATCTATTACTGGAACTGGTGTAAAAGCAGTACAACAGTTAGAAAATGAATTTAACGGAGTAAAAGGCGAAATGGCATATCCTTACCCAATTCATAAAAATGCAATTCCACATTGCGATGTTTTTGAAGATAATGGCTACACCAAAGAAGAGATGAAATTAGTTCGTGAAACTCAAAAAATATTAAGCGACAATACTATTGCTGTTACTGCTACTGCAGTGCGAATTCCTGTTGTAGGTGGGCATTCAGAAAGTATTAATGTAGAGTTTGAAAATGAGATTAATGTTTCAGATATTCGAAAAATTTTACACGAAACACCAGGAGTAACTGTAAAAGATAATTTAGACACCAACACCTACCCGATGCCAATTTATGCCGAAGGAAAAGACGATGTTTTTGTTGGAAGAATCCGCCTCGATGAATCTCAAGCCAACACTTTAAATATGTGGGTAGTTAGTGATAATTTACGAAAAGGAGCAGCAACAAACACCATACAAATTGCAGAGTATTTAATGGCTAATAATCTGGTTTAAATGTAATTAGTAAAATATGGAACATAAAAAAATCCGTTTACATGTGTAAACGGATTTTTCTTTTTCTCTTCTACAATCTTCCCTCTTATTTTTCTGCTTTTAAAACATCCTTAATAACTTCTTCAAGGTTATGTTTTGGTAAAGCGCCTTGCGCCATTTGCGGTTCTCCTTCAGCTGGACAAAACAACATGGATGGAATACTTCTAATACCAAAAGCTGCTGCTAATTCTTGTTCAGCTTCTGTATCTACTTTATAAATATCAATTTTACCTTTATACTCTTCAGAAAGTTCTTCTAAAACTGGGGCCACCATTTTACATGGTCCACACCAATCTGCATAAAAATCAATAATACAAGGTTTGTCTCCTTCAAATTTCCATTCTTTATTTTCTTCGTAATTGAATACTTTTTTTAGAAAAGTCTCTTTCGTTAATAACTCAGTCATATCTATTTTAAATTTATTTTATTATTATTTTCTAACTAATTGCAATTTATATGCCATTGCGTTTTAAAGTGCAAAATGACATATAATTTGTCAACTTGTCGGCTACCTAAGTTACATTCATCTAAATTTCAGTAACTTGCTTACTTAAATTTTAATTTTAACTAAAATAATTTATTATGAATTCAAAAGTAACTATGGCTCTTCGTATTGTATTAGGGCTAATTTTAATCATTTTTGGTGCCAACAAATTTATTGGGTTTATGCCTTCTCCAGAGCTTCCTGAAGCTGCAGGAAATTTTATGGGTGCTTTGGCTGGAACAGGATATATGTTTCCTTTAATTGGTGCTGTAGAAGTTATTGTTGGTCTTTTACTTGTATTAAATAAATGGGTGCCTTTTGCATTAATTTTATTAGCTCCTGTTGCTGTAAATATGGTATTATTTCATTTAAAACTTGCTCCAGGAGGAATAGGACCTGCTGCTTTAGTTACTATTTTAAATGTGGTGCTTATTTATTCCAATTGGGATAAATACAAACCATTATTTGATTAAATTACAAAAAAAATCCTGTAAAGAAATTCACAGGATTTTTTAGATTTAGCCAAATGTTAAATTACATTTTAATATTTGCTTTTTTCAAATTTAAATGAAACTCTTGATACAATTCTAAAAGATTCATAATTGCAGAGATCAGATCTTTTGTTTCTAGTAAATTACCAAAATATAAAGTTGCATTTTTTGCACTAGATTCTTCAGTTCTAATTCGTGT
>DAOUTI010000192.1 GCA_030626795.1 Flavobacteriaceae bacterium | reverse complement strand
GTATGTGGACGCTTTAAATCCAATATTTTTTCCTTTTTTAATTAAATCTGATTTTAATTTTTGTTTTAAAGAATCTGCCCAAAAAGAATTCCATATTTTTAATTTATTTTGCTGATCCTTATTAGATAAAACTACGGAACCATTAGAGCTGAACTGCAAAAGCTCATTGGTTAATTCTAATTTCTGCAAAAGCTTATTTATTTTAGTGTTTGCGTGTAAAACCTCTTCTAAATTATCACCATACGCAACAAGATAAACCGATTTAGAGGAAAGATTTAGCATTTTATCTAAATTATTTTCCGCTAAAAGTATGGCTTCACTTTGGTAATTCATACTATTCAAATCCTTATCAAAACGAACATTTTTAAAAGTGAAAAAACTTAAAATCAGAACAATAAAAATACCTATATAAATAAACTTATTTTTATCAAAACTATAATTGGCAATGACCTCAATAAGGTTTTTTGAGGATTTGTTTTTTTGAATTTCTGGTTTATAAAACAATGGAATAATCAACAAGGCATAAACCGAAGTTGTTATAACGCTAATCGCTGCAAAAATCCCTAAATCTTGTAAAGCTTGCGATCTTAAAAGTAGTAAACATAAAAATGCTACGGCTGTCGTTATACTACTCATTAAAATGGGTTTCGTTACATCTCTATAGAGTTGTTTAACATCATTGTTGTTTCTATAATGTGTTAAAATATGTAAAGGATAATCTAATGTAATTCCTAATAAAACAGAACCAATTCCCAATGAAATTGCGGATATATTTTCTCTTATAACAGATAAGATAACCATGGCTGTTAAAGCGCCAAAAATTGTTGGAACAAACAACAAAATTGGAATAAATAACTTACGGTAAAAGAAAATTAAAATCAAAACAAGGACAAGTAAAGCCAAAGTTACAGTGTACTTTATATCTGTTTTAATTTGACTTGCATTAGCAACAGCAATTACGGTTGAACCATAATATTCTGATGTTACCAAATCTGTATACTTTTGATTTAAAGCCTCTGATATGGTATATAATTTATTTACGAAGTTGGTATTTGCATCCGTTTCGTTTGTTGGTAGTTTTGGCTTGATAAATAATAAAAGATTCTTTTTATCTTTTGTGATTAAAAACCCATTATAAATTTCAAAATTATCGGTTAGTTTTAAATCTTCTAATTTTTTTAGCGCTCTAAAAGATAAGCCAAAAGGGTCTTTACGGATTGTTTTTTTTGCGACAAATCCACTTGGAGAAATTAAGGTTTTAAAATTATTATTAACCGTAGCAGCTAAACTGTCTTCAGAAAACCTATCCTTTAAATATTGATAATCTTTTTCCTCCATAAAAAGAGGCAAATTATCATAAACAAAATCCATGGTATTAACCATATCATCATTAGATATTTCGCCTTGGATATTTAAAATATAATCATTGCAATGTAACTGTAAACTATCAATAATATCTTCCGCGTAAGCGATTAAATTATCGGAATTACCATTTTTATTTATGGCTACATTAACGATTATTTTATCAGAAAAATTAGTATTATTTAAAACTTTGTTTAGTGTTTTTGTTTCTTCTGACTGCGGAATTATTTTGGTAATATCTTCTTCAAAGTTCAGTTTTGTAGCAAAAAATAAAAGTGTACTTAATAACAGTAGCAGAAAACCAACGACAACTATCTTCTTATTTATTAACTTTTTATATATGTTAAAGAATACATTACCCACGATTTCTTCTCATTAGTTTAAAAATAATAAATCCTGTAATACCAAATATTATGGAGCTAAAAAAAGCCAAGACAAAGCTTCCAATAATATACTCTTCCAAACTTAATAAAAAATTAAAATCAAAAGAAACATTTCCGTATGCAATTCCTTTATCTTTATTTAGAATCCAAGATCCAATTTTTAAGCTACCATAAATAATAAATGGTATCATAGGCGGAATACTAATATTCGAAAAAGTAAAACTAATCAACTTATTTAATTTTAATAAAGCAGCTAAAGCCAAAACTATAATAGTTTGAAATCCCCAAAAGGGAGCAATACCAATAAAAACACCTAATGCTATGGAAAGCGCTTTTTTGGTTGGTGAATCGGAATTATATAAAATATTTTCTTTAAAAAAATTCTTAATCCCTTTACGCTTAATTTTTAGAAAAAAATCTCTAGGTTTTATATAAAGAAATGCTACTAAAACCAACCAAGTATTTAAGATACTTATACGAGTAAAATCTTTAAATGGTCTAAAATGACTTACTCTTTCTTCTTCATCATACAACACTTTGATGGGAATATTTTTAACCTCTACCCCTTTCCAAGCAGCTTTTACAATGACTTCAATTTCAAACTCAAATTTATTGGTGTAAAATTTTATTTTTGAAATTGGGTTTAAAGGATATAAGCGAAAACCAGACTGTGTATCGGTCAGTTTTATTCCTGTTTCTGCCCAAAACCAAAAATTTGAAAACTTATTACCAAAACTACTCCCTTTTGGAACAGAATCATGTTCCATATTTCGTGAACCAATAAATAAAGTATGCTTATCTTTTTTTAAAGCTTCTACAAACACAGGTATATCATCAGGATAATGTTGCCCATCAGAATCAATTGTAATGGCATAATCATAGCCTAAGGTCAAAGCTTTTTTAAAACCTTCACGCAAAGCTTTTCCTTTCCCTTTATTTTTAGAAAAATGTATTTGATTAAGTTTTGGATATGCTTTTAAAATATTGGCCGTTTGATCAGTGCTCCCATCATCAATAATAATAATTTGATTTGTATAAGTCAATACGCCATCAATAACTCTATGAAGAGTTTTATCGTTATTATATGTAGGTATTAATACACAGATATTCAAATCTGCAATTAAAGAAGGGTAATCAATAAAGCTCAAATTAATTGTATTTTATTACTCTGCCAAAATTACATTTTTTTCGTCTTCTGTAAAATTTTCTGATTCTAAAATATAGCCTTTTAAATATTTTTTTAACTCTGATGATTTTATTTGGTTAAAGTTCTTTAAAAGAAAAATTTTATCCGCCTCAATATCATCGTTATAACCTAAAAACTTTGGACTATTTTGCTGGATACTTAAACGCACAAATCTAATTTCAATATCTGATGAGTTTTGAGAAACTGCATATTCAATCCATTTTACACCATCTTTAAATGTTTGGCCTTTTAGCTTTGCTCCCTTTTGATATTTAGCAGTCAATGCGGTGACAGCACCTTTATAGGCAACAAACCTTTGGTCATCATTTTTTGTTATGCCTTTTAAATCATCGCTAAGTACAAATGTTTTTGATTTAGAAATTACTGCCTCTTTATAATTATTTCTAACCTCAGTAATATTTAAATCTAAGGATAAAATAAAAATACTTAAAAATAAAAATGAAAGTTTCATGATAAAAAATTTAGTTAAGCCAAAATTTGATATTGCGCTGATAATTTTAAAGCTACGGTATCCTCAAATTTTGTCGTATTTTTAATCTTAACTTTACGGTCTATCTTAGTTATTTGTATTTCTAAAATTAATTTAGGGTTTATCTCTGGATTAATTATGGCCAAAAATTTAACATTAGAGCATTTCTCCATAAATAACTTTTCACCAACAACAGATTCTGTAATCTCCTTAATAATTTGCATCATACATACCCCAGGCATAATAGGATTATCAGGAAAATGACCTTTAAAAATATCGTGCTTGTTATTAATTAAAATTTCAAATGTATAATTAATTTGATCTTCGTTAGTTTTCTTGGATTTTATAGTATAAAAATTTTCTATTAACTTATTCATGTGCTTCATATATTGATACAAAAGTAGTGCTATTTTTAAATTAATGTTAAATCTATTTTTAACTTAAAATTTTTATGCTCTAGTATAATATTACCTGCAATTTCATTTTTAATTTGCGCGAAGTTTATAATAAATTTTTCTTTGTTTTTTGATGTACTTATAATTTTACTCAAATGTTTTGTTTCCTTTTTATAAAAATAGTAATTATTATTTTTCTTGAAAATGGATTGATAAACATAATCAAATTCTGAATTAAACTTTTTATTCACATTAATATACTGTTTAACAAGAATTTGGAAATCACTTTCTAAAGTTTTTAAAACCATCTTTATATTTAACTCATCATTAATTTGGTTTACTTTAAAATCATCATTAATAATTTCAAAATCAAATATTTTGTTGCCCATTTCGGTTGTAAAAACTATTCTATGATGCGCTTCCCCTATTTTTTTAATAATTAATACTCCTCCAAAGTTTTTATTGTAAATAGAAATTCTAGCTTTATACAAATAATCTACTTTTTTATCAGAAAAATAATTATTTAGCACTAACTTATTATCAACTGATTGTTCCACTAAATCTCTAGTAGTTGACAAACTACATGAAGATAAAATAAAAAAAAGTAAACTAATTTGAAAAAATCTCATCGCTTACTGCTGTGTTAATTTTTTGATTTGTAAATTTCAATAAAGTATAATCTTCTTCATTTTCTTTCATCTT
>DAOUTI010000150.1 GCA_030626795.1 Flavobacteriaceae bacterium | reverse complement strand
TTCAAAAAAATCAGTTGGAGAAGTCGGAATTAAATAAATAACGATAATAATTAATAGAAGTAGAAGAAATAGTTTTTTAATAAATTTCATTTCATTAGGTTTAGATTTCCGAATATAAATATTTTATATCACATAGCGTAGTGTTGAATGAATTCTATATTTAGGATGATATTTTTTTATGAAACAGCAATTGGTTTGCGACGGTGTTATTGTAGGTTCTGGATTTGTAGGCTCTGTTTTCGCCTTGCGATAATTCGAATAGGTTACAAATTTAATCACTATGCATAAGACTGTCAGCTAGTTGTAATCAAGTCATTGTTCTTTGTTCTAACAGCGGAGCGGTCTTATATCTTTATCGGACAACAATGCTTATTAATACTTTTGTCATTTTGAAAGATGTGAGTTTTTTCAAGTTATTAATTTTATATATTTGATAATAGATTTATCCATTCCATATGAAAAAAGTATTAAAGTTTTTTAGCAAAATAATCTTGGCCATTATAGCATTTGTTTTTCTATATCTCCTAGTGGCTTTTGTTCTTTCAAAAATAGTTATTGACAAAGAGGCAAACACAAAAAATGATATCACAATATATGTTTTAACTAATGGAGTTCATACAGATATTGTTGTGCCTGTTAAAAGCAAACAAATCAACTGGAGCGAAGAAATAAAATATGCTAACGCGATAAGAGTTGACAGCACATATGATTATTTAGGAATGGGCTGGGGAGATAAAGAGATTTATATTGATATGCCTACCTGGGCAGATCTTACAGTATCTCAAGCTTTGAGGGCTGCTTTTGGATTAAGTACCACAGCGATTCATGCAACCTATCATAAAAATCTAATCGAAAATGATACATGCATAAAAATGGGTATAAGCGAACAGCAATATACTCGTTTAATAAAATATATTAAAAAGAGTTTTAAAACAGATAGTGCTGGGCATTTTATCAATATAAAAACAGATGCAAACTATGGGAAAACAGATTCTTTTTATGAAGCAATTGGAAGTTACAGTTTATTCCGAACCTGTAATTCATGGACAAATAATGGTCTAAAACAATCTGGACAAAAAAGTGCATTATGGACACCTTTTGATTCTGGGATATTTTCACTTTATTCGGATTCTAAGGAGTAAAAATATTTTATATTACATAACGTAGTGTTGAAAAGAATTCTATATTTAGCATGCTATTTGCTTTTCTTATGAAACAACAATTGGATTACGATTATGTTATTATAGGATCAGGGTTTGGAGGCTCAGTTTCTGCATTGCGATTATCTGAAAAAGGTTATAAAGTTTTAGTTATAGAAAAAGGGAAATGGTATAAATCAAAAGACTTTCCTAGAACGAATTGGGATTTAAAAAAATGGTTGTGGTTACCCACATTTAGGCTTTTTGGGATATTAAAACTTACACTATTTCGCCATGTTAGTATCCTTAGCGGTGTTGGTGTTGGAGGAGGCTCTTTGGTTTATGCCAATACTTTACCAATTCCTAATTCTAAGTTTTTTACTAGCGGCAATTGGAAAGGTCTAGCAGATTGGGAAAATGATTTAAAACCGCATTACGCTACAGCGGAAAAAATGCTTGGAGCGACCAAAAACCCTAAATTTTATGACGCGGATTTAGTCTTGGAAAAGGTGGCTCGAAAAATGGGTAAAGAAAATAAGTTTGATGCTCCAAATGTTGCAGTTTATTTTGGGAGGCCAGATAAAGAAGTAAAAGATCCTTATTTTAATGGTGATGGCCCTAACAGATCGGGTTGTACTTTTTGTGGACAATGTATGACGGGTTGTCCTCACAATGCAAAAAATACACTTGATAAAAACTATTTACATTTGGCACAAAAAAACGGAGTTCAAATAATAGCTGAGAAAATTGTAAAAGTTGTAAAGCCAATTGAAAGTGAGAATGGAAAAAATGGATACGAAATTTTTTATGAAAATTCCACTTCGCTATTCCGAAAGGACAAAAAATGTATAAAAACAAAAGGGGTAATATTCTCGGGTGGTGTTTTAGGAACTGTTCGTTTATTGTTAGATATGAAAAGTAAAAAGTATTTACCAAATTTATCTAATGAGGTTGGTAATCATATTCGAACAAATAATGAAAATTTATCACTAATTACATCTCGTAATAAAAATATTGACCTGTCAAAAGGAGTCGCCATAGGCTCTATTTTTCCTCCCGATGAGAACGGGCATGTCGAGGCTGTTAGATATGGTAAAGGTTCAGGTATTTGGAAAATTCCAATACTCCCAATGGTTTATGGAAAGCATGTTTTTATTAGATTATTTAAATTATTGAAAGAATTAGTTTTGCATCCTATTGATTGGTTGGGAATGTATTTTACCAAAAATTATGCAAAAAAAACGATTATTCTGTTGTTTATGCAGCATTTAGATAGTACCATAAAATTAAAAAGAGGCTGGTTTAATTTGAATTCAAAAGTTTCTTCTGGCGATAAGCCAACACCATTTATTCCGATGGCAAAAACTATTGCCGATTATGTTGCTAAAGAAATTAATGGAAAAGCGTTTATGATGAGCACGGATATTTTGACAGGTGCACCATCTACAGCACATATTTTAGGCGGTGCTGTTATCGGAAAAAATAAAAAAGAAGGTGTAATTGATGTAAATCAAAAGGTGTTTGGCTATAAAAACATGTATGTGTGCGATGGTGCTGCGATGTCAGCAAATCCAGGCGTAAATCCTTCACTTACCATAACTGCAATGACAGAAATGGCGATGAGTAAGATTAAAGATTATTAATAATATAAAAACCAAAACTATGGACGGACTAATGATGAATATTCCTTTAACTACCAATTCGATATTAGAGTATGGAAATCGAGTTTTTCCTTATAAAAAAATAATTACCAAAAATCCAGATGGTTCTATGCATGAATATACATACCATGATATGTATAACCGTACTCTGAAATTGGCTAATGCCTTGGTTAATAAATTGAAAATAAAACCTGGAGATAGGGTTGCAACTTTTGCATGGAATAATTATCAACATTTAGAATTGTATTACGGAATTCCCGCTATGGGCGGAGTTTGTCATCCCTTAAATTTAAGATTATCAGTTGATCAAATAACATTTATAGTAAATCATGCCGAAGACCGAGTGGTCTTTGTTGATGCCACTTTACTTCCTTTATTTGAAAAAGTAGCCCATAACGCCAAAAATGTGGAGCAATATGTATTATTAAATGCACCCAGAGATGTAAAAACTACATTAGAGAATTATATTTTCTATGAAGACCTGATAGCTGATGAAAAAACATCATTTACTTATCCAGAAACTGATGAAAATTCTGCTATGGGTTTGTGTTATACTAGCGGAACAACAGGAGACCCAAAAGGCGCTTTGTATAGCCATCGTTCTACTTATTTACATGCGCAAGCCATAAATTCACCTAATGCGCTTTGCACAAGTTCAAATGATACTTTATTGCTTATAGTTCCTCAATTTCACGTAATGGCTTGGGGAGCTCCTTTTAGCGGTATGCTTGCCGGTGCGAATATGGTATTGCCCGGTCCTCATTTAAATCCAAAAGCTTTGGTCGAATTATTAGAAAATACAGGTGTGACCATTGCCAATGGTGTTCCTACAATTTGGATGGGTGTTTATGATGAATTAAAAAACAATCCCCGGGAACTACCTGCTTTTAAAAAATTAGCCGTTGGAGGAGCTGCTATGCCTAAATCATTAATTATTGCTTATATGAAAGAACTAGGTATTGAAGTACTTCACGCCTGGGGGATGACAGAAACTTCACCACTTGGTACTGCATCACGTCTGCAAGTGCATCATTTTAATTTACCTGTAGAAGAACAATATGAAATTATAGCAAGGCAGGGCGTCGAAATAGCTGGTATTGAAATTAGAATTACACAAGAAGATGGAGCTATTGCTCCAAGAGATGGTAAAACAGTTGGTGAAATTGAAGTGAGAGGGAATTGGGTAATTAAAGAATATTACAAAATAAAATCTGATAATTTCACAAAAGATGGTTGGTTTAAAACGGGAGATGTTGGTCATATAAATGAAGAGGGATATATGACAATTACAGATAGGTCTAAAGATCTTATTAAAAGCGGAGGGGAATGGATCTCTAGCCTCGAAATAGAAAATGCTATTATGGCGCACCCTTTGGTAAAAGAAGCGGCTGTTATTGCAATACCGGATAAAAAATGGTCAGAGCGCCCTTTAGCGGCTATTGTTACACGTGGAGATAAAAAACCAGACATTGAAGAATTAAAAGAAGCCATGAGATATGCCTTTGCAAAATACCAAATTCCTGATGTTTTTGTATTTATAGATGAGGTTCCTAAAACCAGTGTTGGTAAGTTTGATAAAAAACAACTGCGAAAAATGTATGCAGATGGTAAATTGATTTGATTCTGCAAAAATCAACTTAACCTGCGTGGAATTAAAAGTGCGGATTTATAAATCACTATTTTTTATTCATGGAGATTCAATAAAATGTTTACTTCCGATTATTTTTTGCACTTAAAATAAACTTAAATATGTTGGTAAAAGTTTATGGAAGTGCCGTTTTTGGTGTTGAGGCAACTACAATAACCGTTGAGGTGAATATCGATAAAGGAATTGCTTACCATCTTGTAGGTTTGCCTGATAATGCGATTAAAGAGAGTAGTTATCGAATTTCTGCTGCTTTAAAAAATAATGGATATTCCCTTCCGGGGAAAAAGATAACCATCAATATGGCGCCTGCCGATTTAAGAAAAGAAGGTTCTGCCTACGATTTAACTTTAGCAATGGGAATTTTAGTGGCTTCAAATCAAATAAAAGCTGAGACTTTAAAAGATTATGTTATTATGGGTGAACTTTCCCTTGATGGGAGTTTACAGCCCATAAAAGGAGCTTTACCCATAGCTATAAAAGCAAGGGAAGAAGGTTTTAAAGGGTTTTTATTACCAAAACAGAATGCAAAAGAAGCCGCTGTAGTTAATGATTTAGATGTTTATGCCATTGATAACATCAAAGAAGTGATTGATTTTTTTGAAAACACTTCAACGCTAACCCCACTAAAAATTGATACCCGTAAAGAATTCTATGAAAATTTAGAAAACCCCGACTTAGATTTTTCCGATGTAAAAGGTCAAGAAACAATCAAGCGCTGTATGGAAATCGCTGCTGCTGGTGGTCACAATATTATTTTGATTGGTCCGCCAGGTTCAGGTAAAACTATGTTAGCAAAAAGATTGCCAACCATATTACCTCCAATGTCACTAATTGAAGCTCTTGAAACTACTAAAATTCATTCGGTAGTAGGTAAAGTAAAAGAGCACGGATTGATGAATCAGCGTCCGTTTCGATCTCCACATCACACTATTAGTGATGTTGTTGTGTGTTAAGAGGAGGTAAAAATATTGAATTAATTTTTTTAGTACTCTCTTTTCTAATTTCTACTAAATTTATATTTCCATTTACCGTTAATTCAATGGCATAAGGTTTTTGAGGGTTATCAGTTATTAGTTTTATATTTTTAGATTCCAAATCCTTAATCTTAAATTCACCCTTAGTATCACCTATTATTGGTAAAAATCCATTTCTTCTTATTGCGAAACTTCTTTGTCTTGCCTCCTCAAACACATTTGACATTTGATGTGTGTCATACACTAATTTGTGACCTGATAAATCAAGAAATTCTACTCTAACTACTTTCTCATTTTGTTTTATATTCAATTTAGTTGATTTTATATCCTTAAATTTAAAAGGTTTTGGGTCATCAAAATTATGTTTAATCCCCATTGGTTTAAACACAACCTCAATGTGATGGGATAATTTTGACTTATCATAAGTAACTATAACTTGTTCAATTGAATTATTTATAATGTTTTTAATTTGGGATTGTTTCTCCTTTGTATCATATGGGTAAAGGTATTCTAACTCTTTTTGAGAATTTACAAATATTCTAAGTCCATCCTCCAATTCACTAGCAACTTGATGTTTATTAATTCTCTGCCTTTTTATTACTTGAATATTTTTTAAACAAACAATTTTATTATCATTAAGAAGTTTTATTTCTTCATTATTTTCATCTATTAGTTCTTGATAAATTTCTTCATTAGTTGGATGTTTTAGAATTTTATT
>DAOUTI010000031.1 GCA_030626795.1 Flavobacteriaceae bacterium | reverse complement strand
TAAAAACCTCCTTATTAAGAATATTGATCTTAATATTAGTTACACGCTTTGTCAATAATAGCCTTTGCAATTAATTTAGCTTTTTCGAGGTCATGGTCATTTCCTTTATTCAAATCAACATGAACCGTGAATTGATAATCTCCCACCAAAACTTTTAAGTCGTTTACTTTGTGTTCCCAAACTGCAGCGTCACCAATACCGTCTATAGGAAGATATCCAAAATTAAAACCAATGGCCTCGCTTAGCATTTTGGCATTTGATTTATCTGTTTTCTGTTTTACCTCCTTGCTATTTAAGACTAAAGAGTCGTAGAGTTTTTTTAACTCAGCCTGTTCTTTGGGTGAGCGATTATGGTATTTAGCATAAAACCGGTCAATGGGAGTTTTACTTTTGTATAATTTAATTTTATGGATTGAACCAAACATAACTTTAAATCTTTGTCGATTGATATACCATTTAAAGTCAATACTTGCCATATCTATATAATCTTTAGACAGTTCTGTTTGGTTTAGTCCCTCTGCAAGTGTCTTAGATTCTACTTCTGCGCCTTCAAAATCAACATATTTAGCTACCATTTCTTTTGTTAATATATTTTCGGGCTTACCATGAAACGGTTCCAAACAATTATTTCTTGAAGTTATTTTTTGTTTTACTTCTGATAGTTTCTCAGAGTTTGAATCAACCGAGGCTTTATCCGTTTTATTTCCACAGGATAAAATTAAAAAGAATAGGAAAGAAGTGGCAAAAATAAGTTTACGAGAATTTTTAAGTGTGAAAATTTTAATTGCTTTCATGTGATTGTAATTTTTTTAGCCTTATCCTTCTTTTTAGTTGTTTTCTTTATGCTCTTTTTACTTTGGTTTGATACTTATTTTACGGTATTTGTCTCTGATTTTTCGTTACCACAACTCACGAGAAATGCAAAAAGAGTAATCAAGATCATTATTTTATTTCTAATAATTTCCATGAATTTTTTCTTTCGTTTTTAATTCTTTATCTAAAAATTGAAAATCAAAACTTTTTGACATACCAATTTATATTCTCTGGTATTTTATCTATGGTATTAACAGCTATCTTTTTTTCCATATTTAACATGCCTATGTCATCTTTCACTTCCATCTTTTCAATTAAATTATCATGCAGCATATTCCAGCCTTTCTTTAATTGAATATCAAAACTTTTTTCTTGTGTAAAGTCATATTTACCTTCCCATTCTTGTTTATCAGAGCAATTCCCTTTTAAAAGGCAATCACCGCTGCTATAGATCCATGATATCGAACTTCCCAAAACAAGGTTTGTATATTGACCTCCTCCCTGTCCATTCTCAAGAATTGCTTTGTCTGTACCCGGAAAAAGTATTCCTTCTAGCCTCTCGTTATTGTATAAATAGATATAACCTGAAATTTTAACTTTAACATGCTCGGTATTTTCTTTTGTTAGCATATCTTCACACTTATACATATCTATAAGAGCACTTATAGGATCTTGCATATAAACATCACTTCCTTCAATAGTGCTAGGATCGATCTCGGGCCAGCTTAATTGTATAGTACCGTCTTCGTTAATTTTACCAACACTTATTTTTTTATCCGATCCAAAAGGGGTGACTTTTAGATCCATTTCACCATAGCTATAGTTTTCAACTTTTGGTGATGAGTTGGTACTTTGATTGGATTGTGCTTTGCACGATAAAATAAGGGTTAAGGTTATTAATGTATTTAGCAAAACAAGCCTTCTTATAATTGTTTTTTTCATATTGTTTAATTTTATTATTCGTGAGACCCTAAAAAATTCATTTCAATTTTTTAGACTGTCGAACTAATCCCGCTTTTTCAGCGGGATCTAGGTTAAATACCTTTTATTATAGTTAGAATTATCATAGCTTTTGCTTTTCTGTTATCTCAAAAAAAAACATACTCGTAAATATTCCTAACTTGTATTTTCTCATTTTTAAATCATCATAATTGTTCCATTCTACAGCTTTCATTTATTTTTTACAAATCAAAAGCACCTGAAAAACACCCTAATCCTATTACAATAAATTAGAGTGTTATTAACAAAGGGGATATCAATTGCAGTTAATACTATTTAATTCATCTTTAAGATCTTTCAAGGCATCTTCATAAAATGTCTTACTAGTACCCGGAATGCATTTAGAAACACTTTGAATTGCTTTTACATAATCTAAACCTGCATCTTTATATTTATTACAATTCTCACTCGTTGGATTATTAGAGTAGTTAGCAGATGCTTCTGACCATTTAGTTACTGAAGTTTCTAGCGTTTTTGACCAAGTTTCGCAACCTGTTGCTGCAGCTATTACATCATCTCCACCACAACTTGTAAGTGTAAATAAGGCTATTGTTACTGCAAAAAACAATACTTTTAAACGGTTTATGTTTACATAATTTCTTTTTTTAACACTTTCATTTTTCATGATAAGGGGGTTTTAATTAATAGTTGTATTAATCTGATAAATTCATATTCATAAACTGGTAATCACTTTTGTTGATGGTAAAAGGATTTTTCTTTAAAATCAAACATTTTAAGGTTGTTGTATTATTTTTATCCTCTTTACTGGTATACTCCATCTCCATGATAAGTCCGTTTTTAATAGTGGATAACATTTTTGGATCAAATCCTTTAGGAATCGATTTGACATTGCTACCAAAAAGTTGATTGAAACTTACCGGAGAATCATTGGTAACATAAATTATAGTAGTTGCTTCATCAGTTACAGCTTTAAATCCTTGGCATTTATATCCTAATATAGTTTTTGTGCCAATTTTTTTAAATGAAAAATCATTTGATTTTATTTTCTCATCACTTTCAATATTTACGTCTAAATTAAGAACAGTAGGCATTGCCATTTTTGAACCATTGGTTTCCATAAAAATGGTATTAATATTTCTATCAAAATCGGTTACCATAAACATCAATCCGGCTGATTTCGATTGTTCCATATTAACTTTTGAGCCAAAATAGGTTGCATTTGGTTTTAAGAAATAATCAATATTAACTAACCCACTATTGGTTTGCATTTGCATGGTGTACATCCATTCAAATGTGTAGCTATCGGGTATTTTAGAGGCATCAACACTTTTTATCGATCCAGAATTTACACCTTCCATTTTTTTTGTAAAAATTGATTCCAAACCTTTGGTTACTCCTTTTTCAATTGCTTCTCCGGCTTTATCTGCGGCTATTTGTTCTGCTTTGTTAATAGCAGCATTTTCTGCTGAGCGTTGTACCCTTTTGTTTAGGCGTTCAAGAAATTGAGCCTTTAAAACATTTGTACTCATTAAGCTAAGAAATAATATAAACAAGGTTATTTTTATTTTATTCATAATCTGATTTATTTAACAATTTATTTTAAAAAAATATTAAGTATATTTAGATACCGTTTTGTATAAAATTAATACAAACAATTAGAAAGGTTAACGTTTTAAATGGGTGACTTTATAAGATGGAAGTATTTGTGTATAAAAGTATTAGTACAATATATAAATTGCAAAAGAAGCTGGTTTAACCATTTATACATTGTAATTTACTAACTATACAGTATTTATTACAAGCTGTGTAAACGTGTGTAAAAGTTAGGAACTAAGTTTATATATTGAAGATTAGAAACCTTAAAAATGATAAAAGCTATAATTGTTGATGATGAGTTAAGCTCAATTAAAAGTTTGCAGTGGGAAATTGAAAATTTTTGTAAGCATGTTGAAATTTGTGATTCTTTTACGAGTCCGGTTGAGGCAATCTCTGCTATAAATTATTTAAAACCCGATTGTGTATTTTTGGATATTGAAATGCCTGAAATGGATGGATTTCAATTGTTAAACAAACTGTCATTTCGAGATTTTGACCTAATCATAACTACCGCATATGATAATTATGCTATACGAGCGTTTAAAGAAAGTGCCATTGATTATTTGTTAAAACCTATCGATAGTGATGATCTGATAAAATCGATATCCAAAATAAAAAAAAATAAACAGAATAGTAAATTAGGCTTAGAGCTTAAAAAAGTACTGAATACATTTACGCAGCAAAAAACAATAAAAAAAATTGCTCTACCTTTAGCAGGAAAAATTATTTATTTAGAGCCGGATGATATTTTATTTTGTAAGGCAGATGGTAATTATACCGAAATATTTTTAAAGGATGGTAAAAAGGAAATGGTATCAAAAAAAATTAAAAATGTCGAAAATTTAATCAATAACAATAGTTTTTTTAGAGTTCATAATTCTTATTTGGTTAATATTCATTATATTAAAGAGTTTATTAAAAGTGGTGGTCAGTATTTAGTTTTAAAAGATCAAACAAAAATTCCGGTATCTCGTTCAAAAAAAGAAGACTTATTGCAATTTCTTACTGACTAAGGTTATTTAAAATTTCATTTTATCACCAAAAAATAAAGTATATTGAAGCTTATTAATTTTGAAGATTTTACCCTCCTTTTTTCTGGGTTCTTACTTACACTATCTGTTTATCATTTTTTGCTTTACTTTCAGCATAAAGATCGCGTTTATCTTTACTATAGTTTATATACATTTTTAATTTTTACTTCAAGTTATCCGGTAATTGAAACTACCATTTCTAAAGATTTGTTTTCAAATTTTGATCCTCATTTTAATTTAATAATAATTCCCAGAGAATGGGTCTACAATACACTATATCTTATTTTTGCAAAAACACTTGTTGAATTCCCTAAATACAAGCCAAAATGGAACAGAATACTTGATATTAGTATAGCAATATATTTTATTGTTCTTATTATTTCAATGGTTATTGGTTATTTAACCGGTAATTTCACTCCCATTAGAATTACTTATACCTACTTTTTTTCTCCAACAATTCCAATATTAGCTTTGGTCAGTTTTTATTATCTATACAAAATGGATACGGTATTAAAGTATTATATCATTACCGGCTCATTTGTTTATATGATTATGGCCGAAACAGCCTTTTACCTTACCCCTGATGCACATACAGCTACGGTAATTTTTTATATTGGAGTAATTATTGAAAATATATTATTCTCTTTGGCGCTAGGAGCCAAACAAAAAACTATTTTAGAAGAGAAGAATATTTCTCAGAAGAAACTGATCAAACAGTTAAAGGAGAATGAATTATTAAAAAAAGAATCTCATGAACAATTAGAGAAAAATGTTGTTATTTTAAGTAAAATTGCCGAAGATGAAAAACTTGAAAAAGTGAAAATAAATTATGAAAAAGAATTAACAGAACTTAAAATGACTTCTTTACGAAATCAAATGAATCCTCATTTTATTTTTAACTCTCTTAATTCTATTAAACTTTATATCATTAACAATGAAAAGGAAAATGCAGTATATTATTTAAATAAATTCTCAAAACTGATCAGAAAAATACTATCAACAACTCGGGAAAAAGAAATAACATTGGCCGAAGAAATTGAGACCATGGAGCTTTACCTGAAAATTGAAAATATACGATTTAATAATGAAATTGAATTCACATTTGATATTGATAAAACATTAAATGTCAATACAATAAAAGTTCCCGGTCTCTTTTTGCAGCCATTTCTTGAAAATGCCCTTTGGCATGGACTTTCCTTAAAAAAAGGACAAAAAAAATTAACTGTAAATATTAAAAATGATAAATCAAATTATGTAAATATCCGTTTAACGGATAATGGAATTGGACGTGAAAGATCGGATCAAATAAATAAGCAAAAAATGCTTAAGAAAAATTCTATCGGGATTAAACTAACCCAAGAACGTTTAAAGAATTTCTTTAAAGACTATCAACAGCGATATTCACTGGATTTTAAAGATTTGTATGAAGAGGATGGTGAGGCCAAAGGCACCGAAGTGATCTTGAAATTACCTCTAAAATAGCATAAGAAAGGCCTTTAAAATTAAAGACCTCTCTTTTGATTCTGTTTATAAAAAAATACCATTTATTCTACGATCCACACATTTCACAATCATCAGGATTGTTTTGCGCTTGTATTAACATTTGCTTTAATTCATCACCCGTTAAAGGTTTTTCTTCAACAGCTCCAGCAGGTAATGCTTCCTTCTTTTTAGAAACCGTAAACTGAATTGCATTTACGGCAGATTTTGTTCGTAAATAATACATTCCTGTTTTAAGTCCAGATTTCCATGCGTAGAAGTGCATTGAGGTCAGTTTTCCATAATCAGGATCTTGCATAAACAAATTCAACGATTGAGATTGATCAACAAAATAACCTCTTTGACGAGACATATCAATAATGTCTTTCATACTCATTTCCCAAACTGTTTTATACAATTCTTTTAAATCTTGAGGAATAATATCGATATGTTGAATGGATCCGTTTGCACGCATAATTTCTTCTTTCATATCGTTATTCCATAAACCTAACGCAACCAAATCTTCTAATAAATGTTTGTTTACCACAATAAATTCACCCGATAAAACTCTACGTGTATAAATATTTGAAGTATAAGGCTCAAATGCTTCATTATTACCTAAAATTTGAGAAGTTGATGCTGTTGGCATTGGGGCAACCAACAAAGAGTTTCTTACGCCATTTTCTAATATTTGTGCACGCAATTTTTTCCAATCCCATCTTCCGCTAAGGTCATCTTCACTTACATTCCACATATTAAATTGAAATTCACCTTTAGATATTGGAGAACCTTTATACGTTGAATACGGCTCTTTTGTTTTTGCCAATTCCATAGATGAAGTTAATGCTGCAAAATAAATGGTTTCAAAAATCTCTTGATTTAATTTTTTTGCTTCTTCACTTGTAAAAGGCAATCGAAGCAAAATAAAAGCATCTGCTAAACCTTGAATACCTATACCAATTGGGCGATGACGAAAGTTTGAATTTTCGGCTTCCTTTACAGGATAATAATTTTGGTCAATAACCGAATCTAAATTCTTAGTTATTTTTTTAGTGATTTTAAATAGTTTTTTATGATCGAAGAATTTTTCGCCTTGCGCATTTTCACTAATATACATAGGTATTGCAATAGAAGCTAAGTTACATACTGCAACTTCATCTTTCGCTGTATACTCCATAATTTCTGTACATAAATTTGAAGACCGAATGGTACCCAAATTTTTTTGATTACTTTTTCTATTAGCGGCATCTTTATATAGCATGTACGGATTACCAGTTTCAATTTGGGCCTCCATTATTTTTTCCCAAAGCTCACGCGCTCTAATTGTTTTTCTACCTTTACCAACTTTTTCATAGCTGGTATAAAGTTTTTCAAATTCATCACCATAAGTATCAAATAAATGCGGACATTCATTAGGGCACATCAAGGTCCATTCACCATCTTCTTCAACTCTTTTCATAAATAAATCAGGAATCCACATGGCATAAAATAAATCTCTTGCTCGCATTTCTTCTTTACCGTGATTTTTTTTCAAATCTAAAAACTGAAAAACATCAGCATGCCAAGGTTCAATATAAATAGCAAAAGATCCTTTTCGTTTACCGCCTCCTTGATCTACATAACGTGCAGTATCATTATAAACTCTTAGCATTGGCACAATACCGTTTGAAGTTCCATTTGTACCTCTAATGTAAGAACCAGTTGCTCTTACATTATGCATAGAAAGACCTATACCTCCAGCTGATTGTGAAATTTTTGCAGTTTGTTTTAGGGTATCATAAATACCATCAATACTATCGTCTTGAATTTGTAGTAAAAAACAAGATGACATTTGAGGTTTTGGTGTTCCGGCATTAAAAAGAGTAGGCGTAGCGTGTGTAAAAAAGCGTTTACTCATTAACTCATAAGTTTCAATGGCAGCATCAATGTCTTCTTTATGAATACCAATAGAAACTCGCATTAACATGTGCTGAGGTCGCTCAACAATTTGACCATTTATTTTTAATAGATAAGAGCGTTCTAAAGTTTTGAATCCGAAAAAATCATAACCAAAATCACGATTGTAAATGATGGTTGAATCTAATTTATCGGCATTATCCATGATTATTTTATAAACATCTTTAGCAATCATGGATGCTTTTTTTCCTGTTCTAGGATTTACATAATCGTGTAAGTCGGTTACCGTTTCACTAAAAGATTTTTTAGTATTTTTATGTAAATTAGAAACGGCAATTCGTGCAGCTACTTTTGCATAATCAGGATGTGTAGTAGTTAAAGTGGCAGCTATTTCGGCAGCAAGGTTATCTAATTCGGAGGTTGATACACCATCATAAACACCTTCAATCACTCTCATTGCAATTTTTATAGGATCAACCAAATCATTTAACCCATAACATAATTTTCTCACTCGTGCGGTAATTTTATCAAACATTACCGGCTCTCTTTTACCATCTCTTTTTATTACATCCATAATTATTACTATATTATTGGTTAATTGTTTCCTTATTAATAACTCATAAGGGGAATTAAATTGAGTTTAAATTTTTATTTTCACGAATCCCGATAGCTTTCGGGAGGGAATAATTTGAGTTTTACTAAAAAATAATTTTAGAAAGTCAATCTAGGTTTATAAATCTAAAAAACTAAAAATCTGAATCAAAAGAAATACTACCAGTACCTCCTGATTTTACACCTGCTTTTTGATATTCTGACACTCTTTTTTCAAAGAAATTGGTTTTTCCTTCTAAAGAAATCATTTCCATAAAATCAAAAGGATTTGTTGCATTATATACTTTTTCACATCCGTATTCAAGTAACAATCTATCGGTAACAAATTCTAAATATTGTGTCATTAATTTTGAATTCATACCAATTAAACTTACAGGTAATGATTCAGTAATAAATACTCTTTCAATATCAAGTGCATCTATTAGTATTTCGGTAATTCTTTCTTTTGGCACTTTGTTTACAATATGATTTTGGTGTAAATAAACTGCAAAATCTGCATGTAAACCCTCATCGCGATTAATTAACTCATTTGAAAAGGTTAATCCAGGTAAAAGACCACGTTTTTTCATCCAAAAAATAGAACAAAAACTACCCGAAAAGAATATACCTTCAACTGCTGAAAATGCAATTAATCTTTCGGCGAAACTATCACTCTCAATCCATTTCAAAGCCCAATCGGCTTTTTCTTTAATTGCAGGAAAAATATCAATTGCTCTAAACAATTCGTCTTTTTCTTTATCATTTTTAATGTAAGTATCAATTAATAACGAATAAACTTCAGAGTGAATATTTTCCATCATTAATTGAAAGCCATAAAAGAATTTGGCTTCCGTATATTGAACCTCACTTACAAAATTCTCGGCTAAATTTTCATTTACAATACCATCAGAAGCAGCAAAAAAGGCTAAAATATGCTTGATAAAATAACGCTCATCATCATTTAATTTGTTGTTCCAATCTATAACATCTTGTTCTAAATCTATTTCTTCGGCAGTCCAAAAACTTGCTTCTTGTTTTTTATACCAATCCCATAAATCATTATGTTGGATAGGAAAAATTACAAATCGATTTTTGTTTGGCGTTAAAATTGGTTCAATATTTGGCATTTTATGACTTTTTTATTTGGAAATTAGTAGTTTACTATTTGAGTAAATAGTGTAACAAATATGATTAAAATACTTGATTTTTAAAGTTAAACTTATTCACAAAACTTGTTAAAATGTTTTTATTTTTTGAAAAAAAATAAATTATTTTCAAGTTTTTTAAGGGTTCAATAGCTTAAATTTTATTGTTGAAAAGTATTTTAAACAAAAAAAAGAGTCAAAATTAATTGACTCTTTTTATAGTTCCTATTTTAACAGGAAACAATACATCCAAAAATACTCTTTCTTTAATATTTTATTAAATCCAAAAAAGGGATATTAACTATTTCTTTTCATTTATTAATGATATGAATAAAAAAAGGTTAACATAAAAAAAAGAAACTTTATTCAGTTAAAAACTGAATTGATTTTTGTACAACTTTTTTTAAATCATCAGGTAAATTTTTTTCTTCCCAAGGCTGCACACTATCAAAAGAATGGTTTGCGTTTTCAATGAGTTGAAGTTTATTTTTATTATTCCATGAATTCAATTGTTTTGCTTCTTGAAGTAAAACAGTTTCATCATTAGTTCCGTGAATTATTAGGTAAGGAATTTTTAATTTTTCAACAGCAGTTTTTATATGTAATCGCTTTTCATTTTCTTTAAAGTTTGTATAAAATTGAAAATAATGTGGCATTTGTTGATTGGTACGGGCATTTTTTATGAATGCAACTCCATTTTCTTTCCAAGGCTTTAATTCTTCCCCATTAGGGAATCTAGAGCTGAAATCAGATACACCAGCCCAAGAAATCACACTGGTTATCCGTTTGTTTTCACTGGCTTTAATGAGTACTATGCCAGCGCCTCGTGAATGACCGATGAGTGTAATTTTATTTAAATTTATTTCTTGTTGCATGGCTTGATTATGAGTTAACCAGGTTAATACAGATTCAATATCATCCAGTTCTTTTATAAAATTATTGTTCCCAAATGCTTCTAAATCAGGAAAATCAATAGGCTGCTCTACAGTGCCTCCGTTATGTGAAAAGTTCATTTTCACAAAAAATAAATTTTGATTTGCAAAAGTTTCAGCAACTAAATTCCATGCACCCCAATCCTTATAGCCTTTATAACCATGACAGAAAATAACAATGTCTTTAGGTTTTTTATTTTCTAAATAAAATAAATCAGTTAATATAGGTTTTTGGTGATTTCCTTTAACAGGAATATTTTTTACTATTTTCATATTTCTATAATATTTTTTAATTCGGGTACATGCTGCCTGCCGCAGTTAGGTTTGCTATTAGTCATTGTTTTTTAGTGATAAAAATTTAGCATGCTCGTTTCATACTAAAATTTATATTGTAAAATTTCTTTTTCTTTAAAAGGATTTTTTTGATTGCATATTTCAATGATTAATTTATCAAATTGTAATATAAAATCATCAATAATTTCTTGGGTAATCATTGTGTTATTTACTTTCATAAAACCTGATTTCAGGTTTTTTAAAGATATAATGCCGCTTTCTAAATTATTTTTAGCAAAATCAATTTGGTTTACTTTACCATACATATAGGCATACATCAAAACCTGAAAACTTTTACTTTGTTTTTCATCGGTAATGAGTAAATCCCAATCCTTAATTTTTAAATTATTTGGTTCAACTTTTCCCGTTTTATAATCAATAATTCTCAAAACTCCATCAACTTCATCTATACGGTCAATTTGACCCTTTAAATTAATGATAACAGGGAATTCATTTATTTTATGACTGCAAGAAATATCTTGTTCAAGATTAAGAATTTTTATTTTTTTATTTTTATTTAATTCTGAAATTTCATAATTCAAAAAGTTCGTTAAAAACTGCTTGGCTATTTCAAAAGTTAAATAATTTTTACCAGAAGAAATAGCATGTAAGGAGTAGTGTTTTTTAAACTGATTGGTTACTTCATCAGTTAACTTTACTTTCATAGCAGCTATATCATCCTTTATAATAAATTTGTTTATAAAAGGCTTATAGAATTCTTCTAAAGTATCATGAATAATTGTTCCAAAGGTATTAGCCGCTATAGTTTCTTCAAGCTCTTTATACTCTTTTAGTTTTAACACTTTTCGCTTATAAAAAGCAATAGGATTACGAATATATAAACTCAATGAAGATGGTGAAAGTCCTTTTTTAAGAAGTTCTTTTAGTTGCACATCTATTTTTTGTGTTTTATTTACTTCCTGTAAAGAAATGGGAGAAGATGTTAATTTTGGAATAACTATATTCTTTATAATATGCACATTGTTTAATAATTTATTCTTTTTAGCTATTTCTAGTTGGGTTATAAACCTACTTTGTTCACCCGAACCAAAATCATCAGTTTCTGTATTATAAAGAATATAAATATTTTTTGCTCTGTGAAATAATCTAAAAAAATGATATGCAAAAATAGAATCTTTTTCTTTATATGTTGGAAGTCCTTTTTCTGATTTGATATCTACTGGTATAAATGAATTTTGAGAGCTACTTGACGGTAAAAAACCTTCATTAACTGATGTAATGATAACGTTTTCAAAATCTAAAGCTCTAGATTCTAAAATTCCCATTATTTGTAAGCCTTTTAAGGGCTCGCCTTGAAAAGATAAATTTTCAGTTTTTAATATTTGTTTGTAAAATAAATGGAGTGTTTTTAAATTATTTATATAGCCATATTCATTATTTAAATGAATTAACTGTTGAAATATATTATTAAAACGAAATAAATACTCTTTGTCAAGCGATTCTAAAGACTCTTCCTTTCTTAGAAAGTCAATAATCGAATTAAAATTAAAGAGTATGGTTTCTACTTTATCATTCCAATTGATAAAAAGAGTCTTAAATATTTCAGATAAAATTAAGTCATGATTTATTAATTTTTTGATTTCATTATTCGAAATAAAAATAGTTTTATTTATAAATATAAGATCGTTTAATTTACTATTAAATTCCTTTTCATTGGTAAGGTGTTTACCAAACAATGGGTGATTAACTATATTTAGAAAATCTTTATAATAAAAATTATTATCTTTTTTATTTAGGTGAAGTTGAAATATAGAATCAAAAAAATCGGACAAAGGAATATTTCTTAAATCATAACCCATAGTAATATTGATATGATTTATTTCTTTAGGGATGGCGTTTAGTAGTACTGGTAGCAGCTTTTCATTACTTAAAATTATAGCAGTTTTATGTATTTCATTTTTTTTGTAAATCTCATTTAATAATTCTCCTGCTTTTTTTATTTGTGTAATATTTTTAGGGAGCCCATATAAATATACATTTTTATTCGTATTGATATTTTTTTCTTGCCAATTAAATTCTCTAGTTTTATAATAATTCCAGTTGTTTTTATAATTTTTAAAGTATTTTCCAGCGAGGTTATTATTCTCGTTATAAAACGTGTCATTATCCCAAAATATTTCTGCTTTATCATGAACTAGGAGTTTATGTATAATTTTTTCTTCGGCTTTATTTAAAGCATTGAAGCCTGCAAAAACGTACTTTGAGTTTTGGTTTTGCTCTATAAATTGCTCTATATTTTCAAAAGCTTTTCTGTAAAGTAAGCCTTGGTAGCCAATTTTTTTACTTAAAAGATCTTTACTAAGATGCGTATAGTAAGATTTTATCTGGTTAAAAAAAGTCAAATAATTACTTGTAAGAGGTGTATGTTCATTGTCTTTAAGATTCCAGCTTTCAATCCTTTTGCTTTCATTAATGTAGCTTAAAATTGATTCTGCATCAATTAAGTTACTGTCTATTTCATTAAAATCTTGTAATAAGATGGTTGCCCATTTTGAAAAAACATCAAAAGAATCTAAGCGGTTTTTTGGTGAAAGCTTTTTATATACTTTATAAAATTCAAATATTAAAGTAATGGATTCTACTTGTTCTAAATTTGAAATTTTTATTATAAACTCTTCAATACTTATAATATTTGGCAAAAAAGTTCTGCCAACCAATTGACTTTTAAGCTCTGTTTTTAAAAATAATCCAGCTCTTTTACTTGGAAGGATAAAAGTAATGTTAGAAATATTGTCATGGGATGATATGACTTCAGAAGTAACTTTTGAAAGGAATGATTGCATGTAACAAATCTACAAATAAAAAAAGCCATTCTTCATTTGAAGAATGGCTTTTAAATTTATAAAAAAAGATTATTATTTATCTTTTTGCATTTTCAGAGAATATCTCTACTCTTCTGTTTTCTTGTCTTCCTTTACTTGTTTTGTTATTTCCAATTGGGCTAGAAGAACCAAACCCTTTTGCTGAAATTTTATCAGCAGGGAAACCGTTTTCAATTAAGTAATTCATAACGGCATCAGCACGTTTTTGTGATAATTTACTATTTATTTTATCACTACCTGTACTATCTGTATGACCTTCTACAACAAAATTAATTGAAGTATATTCAGCTAATATTTTATTAACTTTTTCCAATCTAATAGAAGTTTCGTCAGTAAATGACATTTTTCCAGTTTTGAAATAGATAGCTCTTGCTAAGTCAGTAATTTCTTTTTGTACTTCTTCAGTTACAACTGGGCAACCTTCATTTGATGCAGGACCAACAATGTTTGGACATTTATCATCTTTGTCTAAGACACCGTCACCATCAGCATCAGGCCAAGGACAACCTTTGTTTTCAGCAGGACCAGCTACATTAGGACATTCATCATCTTTATCAGCAACACCGTCACCATCAGCATCAGGACAACCGTTTAAAGCAGCTAAACCTTTAACATCTGGACAAGCATCATCTTTATCAGCAATACCATCACCATCTCTATCTGGACAACCGTTTAATTCAGCTAAACCAGCTTCAGTAGGACAAGCATCTTCAGAATCTTGGATTCCATCACCATCAGTATCAGGACAACCATTGAAAATCTCTAAACCAGCAACTTCTGGACAAGCATCATATTTATCATATATAGCATCACCATCAGTATCTTTTCCACCAAATTTAAATACAATACCTAAAGCATGTTGGAAATGAGGTAACATAGCATCTTCATCAAATGAATGTTTGTACATTGTTTGAACGTTTGCACCAATAAAATCGTTAAACCAGAAATTGATACCTAAACCACCATTTAAGGTACCGTTACCATCTTCGTCAAGCCAAGTGTAACCACCACCAAGAGTTGCATAAGGGTCAAACCATCCTTTTTTAAGGAAGTTATAACGAACATCAAAATCTAAACCGAAGTAAGACAAGTCATCTGTCTTTAAATCTCCCATTTTATCAATTGAGTTAAAAGAACCGGCTAAACCAATAGCAAATCCACTACCGATATAACGACCAACTCTAATTCTTGATATAACTGAAGCGGTATTCCAGTGATCATCTACGTTAAAAAAGTCGTCGAAAAAGTCGCCAACGTATGGGCTATCTCCTCCTGCAGGATAAAAATCAACCGCATTGGTACCTATTTCTATAGCCCATGGGTTATCTTCATCTTGTGCGTTAATAGTGTTGAAACTAACAACAGCTAATAAAATTAATAATCCTTTTTTTAAATGTTTCATTGTAATCAATTTTAATTTATAATTTTAATGTAAGGTAAGCTTAAATTTTATGTAATTTTTGACAAATATATAAAATCTTAATAAAAAATACACTTTAAGCGTTATTTTTTTATAAAATTAATATGTTTTTACTTATTTGAGTTATAGATTAGGCTTAATAAAAGTATGATCTATTATCCACTATTTCAGAATTATCTTTAATAGCTTCATAAATTTGCAGACTTCTATTTTGCACAGTTCTTTCTATATTTTTCTTATACGAGTTATAATTATCTAAATCAGTGGGTAAGGTTTTCTTTGTTATTTTGGCAAAAACAATACCGTTTTTTCCTAAGATGTTTTTAGTTAACTTATTTTCTTTTAATGCTGTAACAACACCTGCAACATCTGTAAATCTACCTTGACCAGAAAATACGGGGCTTGCATTTGAAATGGCTAAAGAGCTATTTTTAACTGTATTGTTTTGTTTTGCAATTTCGTCTAAAGTTTCGCCAGTTGATTTTTCTTTAATAAATTCAGCCTTCTTTTCATTTAAAACAATACTTCTTACATTTTTACCTCTTGCAGAAAGGCCAGCTTTATTTTTTTTGTTTAGCACAGCAACTACGTAGCCATTATCTGTGTCAAAACGTTTTATGTCGTTTACATTTGTGTTTTCTTCAAAAGCCCAACGAACAATTTGCCTCTGTGAACCTAGTTGCGCAATATTATCATCAAACACTTCGAGGTTTAATGCGGGAATAACTTTGTAATTATTTTCTTCAGCTAATTTATCTATATTTTTACCATTTGATAATTCAGAAGCTAAAGTTTCAGCATTTTCAAAAATGTCATTTTCTGTTTTTTCTGAAGCTTCTATTTTTTTAGAAAATGTTGCCACTTGAACATTTTTTTGCATATTTTTTTGACCATCAATTTTTATGATGTGAAATCCAAATTGAGATTTAACAATACCCATATCTCCAATTTTGTTTTCAAAAACATAATCTCTAAATTCAGGAATCATTCTATTATAAGTAAACCAACCCAAATCACCACCTTTTGCACCACTAGTTTTATCAACGGACACTTCTTTGGCTATTTCTTCAAACTTACTTTTGTTTGATATCACCACCTTTAAAATACTATCAGCAACTTTTTTAGCTTCCTCTTCGTTTTGAGTAACACTGGCGTCAGCAGTAGAAGTACCTACAAAAGGTATTAAAATATGGCTCGCTTTAACAGAATCAGGTAATTGCTTTACAGCAGAAATTTTTGATAATTTGTAAAAACCATTTTCTTTATACGGTCCAAATACATCATTAACGTCTTTATCAAAAAGAGATTCAGAGAGTATTTTTGATAAGTTATTTTTTGTGTAAAAATTAGTATCAAAAGTATTGTCTGATTCATTTTCAGCATTAAACTCAACAATATCAGTAGCGTTTTTAAATCCGATATTATTTACCGTTGATTTCGCTGCATTACTATATTCTTCACGGTCATTAATTAAAACATTTAATTCATCTTTTATTACATTTTCATCAGCAGCAGTAGCTTGAATAGTAAAATTAATGTATTGGATATTTCTTGATGCTGCAACTGTGAAATCTTTTGCGTGTTTCTTAACGTAATTTTTGATGTCGCCATCTGATACCGTAATCAAACTGTCTGAAATACTTGAAAAGGGAACATATACATAGTCTAAATCAACATTAGTATTTTGAAATAAATAGTTGTTTTTTCCTTCTTCTAAAGTACTACCCAAACCAGCTTTTATTAATGCATTATATGTATTTTGCTCTAAGCCTTTTTTAATATTTTTTTCGTAGTTTATCCAACTTAACCAAGCTGCTTTTCCTTGCCCTTCATCTCCTTCAGCATTTTCTTTAAGTGTAGCAATATATTCTTTTAATTTTTCTTGATCAAAAAGTCCAACTTCATTTAAAAATTGAGGACTATTTTGTTGAGAAACTTGCCCAACTAGCGCATCCCAAATATCTTTTTCACCAACAACTACACCTGATTTTTCTAATTGTGTTTCGTAAATTTTTTCATTTACCAAACTGTTCCATGCGTTATTTACAAATTGTGAATTTGTGCCTCTCCCGTTGGATTGGTTACGATAAAAATCTACTTGTTGTGCAAATTCTTCTCTACCTATTGACTCGCCATTAACTTCACCAATTTCGGTTGTGTTTTTACTAAAAAGATTCCCATCAAACAAACCACTAAGTACAAATGAAAATAAAGCCAAAGCTATTATTATAATTAAAAATAGTGAGCGTTCTCTAATTTTTGATAAAACTGCCATTCTCTTTTTTTTATTTTAAATTTCAGGATGCGAAAATACAATTTACCTTTTAATAATAAAAGGAGTTTTAGAGTAATTTTTTAGTGAAAAAATGCTTAGTTGTCATTATACAAAACTTTTAAGTAAACTTCTTCAATTTTTGAAGCTGATTCTTTTAATATAGTAAACTGGTAATTACCAAATTTAATGACTTCACCATTTGCAGGAATGTTTTCGGTATGATGAACAATCAGGCCTCCAAGAGTTTCATAATTGCTATCTTTTTTAAGGTTTAAATCGTAAGTTTCGTTTAAGTAATCAACTTCTAAACGTGTAGAAAAATTAAATTCTAGGTCATTTATTTTTTCTTCTAATAAAGAAATGGTGTCGTGTTCATCTTCAATTTCACCAAATAACTCTTCAATTATGTCTTCTACTGTAATTAAACCAGAAGTGCCTCCATATTCGTCTAATACAATGGCAACACTTTTACTTTTTTTTATAAGATCATTTAAAACATCATGAATCATCATTGTTTCTGGAACAATTTCAATAGGCAATAAAATGGATCGAATATTTTTAGGTTTTTTGAATAATTCAAAAGTATGAACATAACCAATTATGTTATCCAATGAATTGTTATAAATCATTATTTTTGACAAACCGGTATCAATAAATAGTTGTTTTAAATTAGAAAGAGATTCATGCACATCAACAGCAATAATTTCAGTACGAGGAATCATTGCTTCTCTGGCTTTTACATTATGAAACTCTAGTGCATTTTGAAATATTTGTATTTCTGAGTCCACACCTTCATCTACAGATTCTAATTGTTCAGTAATATAATTACCAAGTTCAGCCTTACTAAAAGCGAGTTGTATTTGATCTTCTTTTGTGTTGAAAAAAATTTTTAAAAAAAAATCAGAAAGAAAAGATATAAATTGAGAAATAAAATAGAATAGAATATAAAAAAAGTAAGCTGGAACTGCGAAAAATTTTAAAGCTTCGTTGGTGTAAATTCTAAAGATTGCTTTTGGTAAAAACTCAGCAGTTACTAATATAATTAAAGTTGAAATAATAGTTTGTGTAATTAATAGAAGAAATTCATTTGTAATGGAATTAGCAAACAATTGCATTAAAATATCTCCCATAAAATAACCATAGATTACTAATGAGATATTATTACCAACTAGCATAGTAGTAATAAATTTAGATGGTTTTTGGGTTAAACGTGTAAGTATTTTTGCTAAAAAAGTATCTTTTTTCTTTTCAAGCTCAATATGCATTTTATTAGCAGATACAAATGCAATTTCCATTCCAGAGAAAAAAGCGGAGAGAAGAATTGAAATACATATGATAATAATTTCTATAATCATTTTTTGTGATTGTGATTTTCAAATTTCTTACGAAATTTCTTTCTAAGAAAATACATAAAAACAGCAACTGCTGAAAAAGCTAAATAAATATAAGCTTTTTGAGGTTCGGTATTCCAGTTTAATACGGTTTCAATTAAAAATACAATTGCAATTACTAAATATGCATATTCAAAAAATTTATAATATTTTGCCATAATTTATTCGTTTTCTTTTACGTAAACTGTACCACTAATTGACTTCATGTTTACTTTTGATAAGTCTTCGTTTGATTCAAAGCCTATACCTTTTATGGTATCAGTTTTTGTAATTAATGTAAATTTTTTCTCTGTATAAATATAATGCTCATTGGCGTCCCAAAAAAGTTGATCGGTAATTAATTTTGTACCATCAGATGGGTTGATAACATTTACATTATTTTTTACTTCTGAGATATTTGTTTTGCTAAACGTGATTAAATAACCTGCGGTTAGTATTACCGAATCTCCTTTTGCATCATAAGTAATTATTTTAATTCCATTAGGGAATTCAGTGTATGGATGACTTTTCCTATTTGAAAAATCGTGCATAATTGGAGCTATTAAATTGGTTTTAACTCTACCTGAATCTGTATGAATTAAATTTACGTTTTTTGCAATACCGATTGGCAAATTCTTTTCGGCTAAAAAATCTTCAACTTCTTTTATATCATTACCACAAGAAAAAAACATTGCTACTAAAAAAATAGTAGCAATGTTTAACAATTTGTGTAATTTATTTTTAAGCATATGCTAAATTACGGAATTCTAACCGTTTCGTTTATCCAGCATCCTACTTTATGCGTACTACC
>DAOUTI010000050.1 GCA_030626795.1 Flavobacteriaceae bacterium | reverse complement strand
TATTTTACGCCATGGTATGCCTATGCCTTATGTAGTTGATTTGATTCAAAACTTAAATATGTATGATGATCATATCAATACTTGGAAAAATGGAGTTGCTCGTGCATTAAAAAGATTTGTTCCCGAAGGCTCTGCAGCAGCTGATAAAAAATGTGGAGAATGTGGAGATCCAGAAGGTTTAATTTACTCTGAAGGCTGTTTAAAATGTGTTAGTTGTGGTCATTCAAAATGTGGATAACCTCTTTTAATAAATGTAAGTAAGTTGAATAAGCTGTTTTAAAATTTTAAAACAGCTTATTTTTTGGTCAGGGCTTCACTTGGAGTGAAACCCTGACTTTATTTACTTTCAAGCTATTTTTAGTAATTTCCATAAATATTTTAATATTTCTAGTATTTACAGAGTTTTTAAGCATTTTATACTATAATTTTCAAACCTTTTCAAAATAATAAAGTATTAATTTGAAAAGATTGTGGGGAATATTCAGGATTTTAATATATTTGATTTTTATAAAATCAATGCTATGGCTACTGTAAATTTCCTTATCAAATCAAAAAATGACCCATCAACAATATTTGTTAGATTCAGAGGTGGAAGAAAGTTCGATATTACAACTTCTACTCCATTCCAAATATCACCAAAAAATTGGAATCCGTCAAAACAAATTGTTAGAAATACAGTTAATATACCTGAAAAGGATGATATAAATCAAAAACTTGGTCAAATAAAAGTAAACATTATTAGTAATTTTAATAGGTTAAATGGAAGTATTCATCTTGTTGATAAAAATTGGCTGACAAATCTTGTCAATTCAACCATAAATAAAGCTGTTTTACAAAATAAGGTTACTTTAATCTCTTTCATTGAACAATATAATGAAAAAGCCAAAACACAACCAAGTCCTCATACCGGAAAATTACTATCTAAGTCAAGAATAAGTACTTTAGATTTAGTTCTTAATAAGTTTAACGATTTCAGTAAAGAACGGTATCAGATAGATTTTCCTGACATCACAATGAAATTTTACTATGATTTCTATGATTGGGCAGAAAGCAAAGGCTATACATTGAATTATATTGGCAAATTCATATCAACATTGATTCAATATATGGAAGAGAGCTATATTTTGAAACTACATAACAATTTAGAATATAAAAGTTCAAAATTCAGAGCTTTTACAGAAGTACCTGATGAAATATATTTAAGTAAAAAAGAACTTAAAAGGATTGAAGAAGTTGATTTGTCAAAGTTTGATAATGCTGTAGATATAGCAAGAGATTTATTTCTTATTGGTGCTTATACTTCATTACGAGTATCTGATTTCAATAGTTTATCTGAGAGTAATCTAATTGAACTAAAGGGCAAAATATTTATAAAAGTTGCTACACAAAAAACAGGAGAGCCTGTTGTTATACCCATTCATCCTGTTATTGACAGAATCCTTGACAAAAGAAATGGAAAGCTACCACCAAAACTACATAATCATGATATAAATATTCATTTAAAATTGATTGGTAAGGAAGCTAAGATCAATGGTCTTTTCACAAAAAAGCAAACAAGAGGAGGCAGAGTCATAATTACTAAAAAACCAAAATACGAGCATATTAAAACGCATACTGCTAGAAGGTCTTTTTGTACAAATGCCTTTCTTGAAGGAATTGATTCTATAAGTATCATGGCTATTTCCGGACATAAAAAAGAAGAAAACTTTTTAAAATATATACGGGTTACCAAAGAACAAATTGCACTAAGAATGGCTGATCATGCATTTTTTAAGGAGACAGATTAAAACAATGTATTTTAATGAATGTAATCTAAACAGATATCATAGTTTTAATAGTTTTTAAATGTTGTAAACTTGTGATTAGACTCTAATTCACTTGATAATAGTATTATAGAATGGGTTAAATAAACATTATAAATTCTACATACTTAATTCTTTATTCACCATTAAACTACATACTAAATGAGAAATAATTATTATGTAATTTTCTTTAAATAGCAAAAAATCAAAAGTTTTATCTATTAATATTTATAAATCTTCATTGTAAGTATTACAAAATAATTTTGTCTAACCAAAAAATAAATCCCATAATTAAATAACAAAATAATGATTCCCTTTTTATACAAAACACTTTTATTGTTTCTATTTTTTTTACTTATTGGAAACAAATCTATAGGTCAAAAAAATGACGTTCCTAAAAATGAAGATGTATTTCAGTTATTAGATTCTTTATGGGAAAACCCTACAAGCTTCTTTAATATTAACGACACAAACTGGAGAATGCTTTGTCAAAATTTAGATAATGTTGATATTGATAATCTTAATAATATATCTCAGTCTATATTTTATGGTAAAGATGCAAAAATTGAAAATTTTACAGATGCTTCAGAAGGAACATTAGGTAAAATGAATGAAAAATCTCATAAGAAAAAGACTAAAATATTTAGTAAAAAAATAAGAAATGGGTTTCGTGATTATAAAAAATATCCCAATAATAAAGTTGTTTTGATGGAGGGAGATTCTTGGTTTGAATACCCTATATTTTTAAGAGATATTACTGATAATCTTATGATGCATGAAAATTTAGCTGTTTTTAGTATGGCTTCTGCTGGTGATTGGGTTTCAAATATGATTGCAAATCACCAATATCAATTTGAATATCAAAAATTAAAACCAGATGTTTTTATTATTAGTGGTGGAGGCAATGATATTTTAGGTGATAATCGATTGGCAAGCTTTGTTAATTCTCAACCTATAGATTCAAAGTCTGAATTTTTAAACAATTATAAAAATTATGTTGTATTACGATATAATTCTAAACCCGTACCTATGTGTAATGCTTCTTACTGTCCTGCAGAATACCACACTTATAAGGATAATATGACAGAATTAAATAATAATGTTGATAGTTTGATGGTAAAACAAATTGTTAATGGAAGAAGATACATTAATAAAAGTTATTATCGCTGGTTGGTTTCTTTAAAACTGGAATACAAAGTGCTCTTTGAATCTATAAAGAAATTAGATGAAGAACGATTTAATTCATTAATGATAATTACGCAAGGTTATGATTATTCAATTCCCAGTTTTAAGGAAAAGTTCGGTAAGAGTATGTTTACAAAAAATGGTGAATGGATGAAAGAACCATTAATGTTGAAAGGAATCATCAATCAACAAACCCAAGAAGATATTGTAATGACAATTATATTTGATTTTAATGAAATGATGATTGAATTAGGAAAAGAATTTGACAATATTTATCATATGGATATTAGGGGGTTTACACAATATTTAGAGAAGCGAGATAACAAAAAGAAAGGTAAGTATTGGCATGATGAAATTCATCCTAAATCAAAGGTTTATAAAAAAATATCTAACTCTTATGAAGCATTAATTTTTAATAAATTTAAGAATCCTCATAAAGTAGTTAATGTAATAGAATATCACAAATTAGGAGATAATTATTGATCTAATAATTTGTCAATATTCTAAAAAAAAATGAAAATGAAAAAAGTTAAAAATTGTAGTGGATTGGCTTTAGGTGAAATAGTTAAAGATTTTAAAGGTGTAGATCAAAACGGAAATACTATTCAACTATCAGCATTATTAAAAAAAGGTAAAGTTATTATCGTTTTTTATAGAGGGCAGTGGTGCCCTATATGCATGCCTCATATTAAAAAACTGCAAGATGATTTTGATAAGATAAAAGAAAAAGGAGCCAGTGTTATTTTAATAACTCCTGAAAATCAGGAGAATATTCAAAAAACAATTTTAAAGACAAACGTTACGATTCCAATTTTATATGATAAAGATTATAAGATCATGAAAAACTTTGACCTTGATTTTGTTCCTGGTAAAATTTTACGATTAATATACAAAACTATGTTGAGGGCAAATCTTAAAAATGTACAATCTGATAATTCTCAAACTTTGCCCATACCTGCAACTTATATTATAAATAAAGATTCTACCATTATTTGGAGACATTTTGATAGAGATTATAAAAAAAGGTCAAAGGTTGAAGATATTTTAAAACAGTTATAATTTTTGTTATACTGCTATTTTAAAACTCAACTAGACTTTTTAAAATTCCCCGAAAAATTAAACTTTTCATACCAGGTGATGGGTTATCTATGTAATATAGAAAGACTATTGAATGATATTAAGATAAACACTTAATTTAAATATTTTAGCTAATTTTAACCAAGACGTTGCACTTATTAATTGAATCTAGCTTTAGAATAAAAATTATGAGACATATCATAAAATTAGTTATAATATTAAGTCTATTGTTTGTAGCATCATGCGCTACAAACAAACTACAAATTGATGATAAAGAGGTGGTATCTTCTACCTCCGATAATAATGATTTATCACATTCATTTTTTCTTGTGGGAGATGCAGGATATAATAGTGCAAATAATTCTAATCAAGTATTATCGTTATTAAAAAATAAACTGCAAAATGCATCAAAAAATACTACTATATTATTCTTAGGAGATAACATTTATCCAAACGGAATGCCAAAAAAATCTGATTCTGGTAGGGATGCAGCTGAAAACAGTATCAATGCACAGTTGGAAAGTGTTAAAGATTTTAGTGGTAAAACAATTTTTATTCCAGGAAATCATGATTGGTATTCTAATGGTTTAAAAGGACTAGAAAGGCAACAAAAATATATTGAAAACGTATTAGGAAAGAAATCGTTTTATCCTAAAAATGGATGTCCTATAGAAAAGATAAATATTAACGATGAGGTAGTTTTAATTATAGTAGACTCTCAGTGGTATCTAGAAAATTGGGATAACAGCCCTACAATTAACGACAATTGTGAAATTAAAACTAGGGCGATGTTTTTTGATGAATTAGAGGGACTAATTAAAAAAAACCGGAATAAAACTACACTTATAGCTTTACACCATCCTATGTTTTCTAATGGACCTCATGGAGGGCAATACTCGGCTAGACAACATCTTTACCCGTTTGAAAATAACATTCCTCTTCCGGGAATAGGTTCTCTAGTAAATTTAATACGACAAACAGGAGGAGTTTATCAACAAGATAATCAAAATAAAAATTATCAATCTCTTAGAAAGCGTTTGATCACCATTGCTCAAGAATCTACAAAAATAATTTTTGTTTCGGGGCATGAACACAGTTTGCAGTATATTAATCAAGACAATATTCCTCAAATTATTAGCGGTTCCGGTTCAAAAGTTTCGGCGACTAAAAATATTGGCAAAGGAGTGTTTTCTTATGGCGGTTTGGGTTATGTGAGATTGGATATATTTAAAGATAACTCTTCACGGGTACATTTTTTTACCATTGAAGAAGGATCCGACAGAGAAATATTTAATACACAGATCTTAGCTCCAACAAACAAATATTATAAAAATTACCCTGAAGATTCTTTAAAAACTTATAGCTCCTCGGTTTACACTCAAGAAGAAATAGATAAAAGTGGAATGTATAGATTTTTATGGGGTGATCGTTATAGAAAATATTATGGTTTAAAAATAAATGCACTATCAGTAAATTTAGACACTTTATTTGGAGGTTTAATTCCTACAAGAAAGGGAGGCGGACATCAATCTCAATCTTTACATTTAGAAGATAGGAATGGAAAAGAATATGTAATGAGAGCTTTGCGTAAAAATGCACTTAAATACTTGCAAGCTGTAGCATTTAAAGATCTTTATATAGAGGGTCAATTTGATAATACAACTGCTGAAAACCAATTGTTAGATGTTTTTACAGGAGCTCATCCATATGTTCCATTTACTGTAGGAATACTTTCAGATGCCATTGAAGTTTATCACACAAATCCAAAATTATATTATATCCCAAAACAAAATGCTTTGAAAAATTATAATGATGATTTTGGAAATGAGTTATATATGATAGAAGAACGCGCTTCTTCAGGTCATGGAAATCAAGCAAGTTTTGGTTATTCAAATAAATTAATCAGCACAGATGATTTATTTAAAAAACTTCGTAAAAGCGACAAATATTTTGTTGATGAATCTTCTTATATAAGGGCGCGTTTATTTGATATGCTTATTGGCGATTGGGATAGGCACGAAGATCAATGGCGTTGGGCAAGTTTTAAACAAAATGATGGCAGAATAATGTACAGGCCTGTGCCCAGAGATAGAGACCAAGCATTCTCTATTATGGGGGATGGTGTATTACTCGGTTTTATGACTAAAGCAATACCACCTCTAAGGTTGATGCAATCCTATAAGGAAGAATTAAGAAGTGTAAAATGGTTTAATTTAGAGCCATATCCGTTAGATGTGGCATTAATTCATAATTCAAATCAAAGTGAATGGGATAAACAAGCTGTATATATTCAAAACAATTTATCTGATCAAGTAATAGAAGATGCTTTTACCAACATCCCAAAAGAGGTTAATGATGAAACTATTACTGATATTAAACGAAAATTAAAAGGAAGAAGAAGTAATCTTAAAGCAATTTCTGAAAATTATTTTAAATATATCAATAGATTCGTTGTAGTTCGAGGCACAGATAAAGATGATTACTTTACAATAATGGCGTTGCCAAAGGGTCAAGCTAGTATAAAAATACATCGTATTGAAGGAGGTAAAAAAGGAGCTTTGATTCATGACAGAGTTTACGATAAAAATGTTTCAAAAGAAATTTGGTTGTATGGATTGGATGACAAGGATACTTTTGAGGTAATAGGTCAACAAGAAATTAAATTAATAATTGTAGGAGGTCAAAATAACGATACATACATTGTAAAGAATGGGACTCGTGTGCACATTTACGATTATAAATCTAAAAAAAATGATTTTAAAGATGCAGATAAGGCTAAATTGCATAAAACAGATAAATATTATCTAAACGTTTATAATTATAAGAAGTTTAATTATTCATTAAATCAGTTAATACCAAGCATTAGCTTTAATCCAGATGATGGATTGGGTATTGGATTAACAAATACATGGACGCACTATGGATTCAATAGAAACCCGTTTTCATCACAACACCAACTACATAGTGAATACTATTCTAGTACCAATGGATTTAATATTGGTTACAAAGGGGAATTTGCTAACCTTATAGGAAATGCTAACCTACTTGTTGAGGGTTATTTTACAAACCCCAATTATGCAGAAAATTTCTTTGGTTATGGTAATGAAACCATTTATGATAAAAATAATAACCTCGATTATTATAGGGTAAGACAGTCTAAATATGGTGGTAGCTTAGGCTTTGTTTATCGAGGAAAACAAGGTAGTAAAATGCATATTAAAGGCGTTTATGAAAGTATAAAATTAGAAAATACAGAAGATAGAATTTTAACTTCTGAAGAGTATGAAGATCTGGCATTTTTATTTAATCAAAACATATTTAAAAGAAAAGATTTTGTAGGACTTGAAGCCAATTACCTCTTTGAAAATTATAACAATAAAATTGTACCTACTTTAGCAATGCGTTTTGAATTTGATTCAGGATTTAAAGTGAATACTAAAGAATCCGATAGGTCTATATTTTATATAAAACCATCCATAGGTTTTATTCATAACCTATCCCAAAACCATAGGTGGGTACTGGCAACTAAATTGGCAGGTCATATTAATTTTGGGAATCAGGAAGATTTAGAAATTTATCAAATGGCAAAAATTGGAGGGAAAAATGGTGTAAGAGGTTTTAATAATCAACGATTTTCAGGTAAACATAGTTTTTATACAAACTCAGATATTAGATTCAATTTTATGAATATTAAGTCAGGTTTTACACCAATGAACATTGGGATATTTGGTAGTTATGATTTTGGTAGAGTATGGTTAGAAGATGATCCTTCTAATATTTGGCATAATTCAGTAGGCGGAGGGGTTTGGATAAAAGCAGCTGAATTAATTTCAGGCCAATTAGGTGTATATGGATCAGATGAGAATATAAGGGTAGCATTTAAAATAGGGTTTGAAATATAATTCCAAAAGAAGGTTTTCCTGTAAAATATAGGTTAAATTAATTATGATGAAATGTAAAAATGCTGGATTCTTTTTATTCTTAATGATTTTTGCCAATTTAATAATGTATGGTCAGAAAGATAGTTTAGTTATCGAACAAACCCAACAGAAATCTTTTTTAAAAAAATCTATTGTTCCACTTTCATTAATTGGTGTAGGTCTAGTGGTAAATTATTCAAATGGTACCATTGGAAAAGAAAATTTGCAAGAACAAATACAAAACAGTTTTCCTGATTTTGAAAGCAATGCTGATGATTTTCTTCTTTTTGTGCCTGCCTTAACGATGTATACTGCGGATTTGTTAAAAGTAAAAAGTAAGAATAATGCTTTCGATCAAACAAAATATTTAGTGGTTTCATTATTAATAAATAATGCAATTACATATGGATTAAAGAATATTACCAATGTAGAAAGACCAAATGGAGAAAATAATGATAGTTTTCCATCTGGTCATACGTCTAATGCTTTTGTAATGGCTACTGTATTACACCATGAATTTATTAACACAAGTCCCTGGCTTGCTTATAGTGGGTATTTATTTGCAACAACAACAGGAGTATTTAGAGTTTTAAATAATAAGCATTGGGTTTCAGACGTTCTCGTTGGCGCAGGAATTGGAATCCTTGTTACGGATTTAGTTTATCGATTTGAACCTCTCAAAAACTGGAATCCCTTTAAAAGTAAAAAAACAACTGTTATGATCAGTCCGACTTATTTTGAAAATAGTGTTGGAATTTATGCTAACATTGTATTTTAATGATGGTTTGAATATGTAGAGGAAAAAATATTCGGAAAGATGTACTAAAATTTTATTCATAACTTTATGAGCTATCTGATAAATTTAAATATTCATCTTGAACTAGATGATGTATTGGTATGAAGAGTGTGAGAAGTAACAATTTTATTAAAAGAATCATTGGTCACAAATAAAAATATGTTTTAATATGGAAATGAATTTTCTAAATAAAGTAGAGTTTTTTGCAACTAATCTTATTGTTAATGAATTACCTGATAATGTTTTATATCATGACATTAGCTTTACACATCGATTGGTTGCAGCGGTTAAAGAACTATCACAAAATGAAGAATTAACCGAAGAAGAAAAGGAAATCTTAACTATTACTGCTTGGCTCTATGCTACAGGGTATAAAGATGCTGAAATGTTTAAAGGTAAAAAAATGTTTTCGAGTTGTATTGTTTGCACTCAACAGATAAGTAAACAATTTTTGGACAGCATAGATTATCCATCAAAAAACACAGCTATTATTTTTAATATACTAAATAATACAACTCCTAAATCAACCCCATCTAATAAGTTAGAAGAATTATTTAAGGATGCTTTATATATGGATTTTGCTCGGTCTAAAGGGTTGAAATTCATCAAAAGAATGTATAAGGAACTTTTATTATTCAATGATGTAAGCATTATCAAGAAAAATTGGTATCAATATCTTATTGATTTACTGGAAAATCATCATTTTTATACCAATTATGGGAAAACAGATTTAGAGCCAAAAAAGCATCGATTGATTAAAGAAATTAAAAAAAATTATAAAGATTTAGAGAACGTTGAACGTGTTGCTGTCCGTAAAGAATTGAATGTAAGTGATGAAGAGTTAAAAAAGTTGAAAAAGAATTTAAATAATTCTAAAGAAATTGATTTCAGAAGTATTCAAACGCTATTTAGAACCACTTCTAGAAATCATTATACATTAAACCAAATGGTTGACAGAAAAGCTAATATCATGATATCTATCAATGCTATTATTGTTTCATTACTAATTGGTAAAGTAATTGCTCCCACATTAGGTGGGTTAAATGTAGAATTAATTCCTGTTTTTATAATGGCAATATCTGGTGGTATTTCAATGTTTTATTCAATTTTAGCAATTAAACCTGATGAAACTCACGGTGAATTTTCTGAAGAGGAAGTAAGAAATAAAAAAGGCAACTTACTTTATTTTGGAAACTTTCATAATATGCAATATAAAAATTATGAATGGGCTTTTTTACAAATATTAAATGATAAAGACTATCTATATTCATCTATGATTCGAGATATCTACTACTTGGGGCAAAAAATTAAAAAAAAACATGACAGGTTAAGAACATCATTAAATGTTTTTCTTATTGGAACTTCCTTGACGATAGTTAGTTTTATTATTCTTAAATTTTTTATTTAATACTTTGTAAGTAACAGGAAATGGTTTCGCCTAAATAGACCATAAAACCAAATACTAATTTATATTGAAATGAATAAAATGAAAGCATCAGACCTATTTATTAAAGCGCTAGAAAACGAAGGGGTAGAATATATTTTTGGGATTCCAGGAGAAGAGAACCTTGACTTTTTAGATTCTATGAAAGATTCTAAAATTAAATTAGTGTTAACGCGCCATGAACAAGGAGCAGGTTTTATGGCAGCAACTTATGGAAGGTTAACAGGTAAGCCAGGTGTTTGTTTAGCAACACTAGGACCCGGGGCAACTAATTTTACAACACCAGCAGCTTATGCTCAATTAGGTGCCATGCCTATGATGATGATTACAGGTCAAAAGCCTATTAAAAAATCAAAGCAAGGTCGTTTTCAAATAGTAAATATTGTAGAGTTGATGAGACCTATTACCAAATATACTCGTCAAATTGTAAATGGCAATAATATACCAGCAATGGTTCGAGAATCGTTTCGTTTAGCAATGGAAGAAAGACCAGGAGCCGTTCATTTAGAGTTACCTGAAGATATTGCAGCCGAAGATTGTGAAGATAGAGTGTTTGATGTGGTAGGATTTAGAAGACCAGATGCCGATGAAATGGCAATTAGAGAAGCGACAAAAATGATTGAACAAGCAAAAATGCCTTTGTTGCTAATTGGAGCTGGAGCAAATAGAAAAAGAACAAGCCAGGCATTACAAGCATTTATCGATAAAACAGGTATTCCTTTTTTTAATACCCAAATGGGTAAAGGCGTGGTTGATGAACGCCATCCTAAATTTTTAGGAACAGCTGCCTTATCTGATCATGATTTTTTACACTGTGCAATTGGTAGAGCAGATTTAATTATCAATGTTGGGCATGATGTGATTGAAAAACCTCCATTTTTTATGGAAAAAGGAGGGACTAAAGTAATTCATGTTAACTTTTTTCCGGCTCAGGTAGATGAAGTGTATTTTCCTCAACTAAATGTAATTGGAGACATCGCTTCTTCGGTAATTCATTTAGCGAAGCATATTAAAGATTCTTCTAATTGGGATTTATCTTATTATGGAAAAATTAAAGATGAAGTAGAAGAACATCTTACCAAATATTCAGAAGATCACCGTTTTCCTATTTTACCACAACGATTGGTTCATTTAGTTAGAGAAGAATTGCCTGATGATGGAATTGTAACTTTGGATAACGGAGTGTATAAAATTTGGTTTGCAAGAAATTATAAATGTTACCAACCAAACACATTACTATTAGATAATGCGTTGGCTACAATGGGGGCAGGTTTGCCTTCAGCAATGTTGGCAAAACTCATTAATCCAAATAAAAAAGTAATTTCTGTTTGTGGAGATGGTGGTTTTATGATGAATTCTCAAGAGTTAGAAACAGCAGTACGATTACATCTAAATATGGTTGTTATTATTTTGAATGATAGTTCCTATGGCATGATAAAATGGAAACAAGAGGGAATGGGATTCGATAATTTTGGATTGGATTATAAAAATCCGGATTTCGTAAAATATGCAGAAAGTTATGGCGCAATTGGGCATAGACCAACAAGTGATGAAAATTTTAAAGAAATACTATCTAAATGTTTAATAATGGAGGGCGTTCATGTGATTGATTTAAAAGTAGATTATTCTTTAAATCATTCCATATTAAATGTATTGTTGAAAGAAAAAACATGTATACTTTAATATATGGAATGGTATATACCAATAACGATTATACCTGGAATTGGGATGTTTATTATTTCCACCTCTAATCTTATAATCTCATTAAACAATGAAATTAGAGAGTTGAATATCGATAAAGAAAAATATGAACAAATTATAGAAGTAAAATTAACACAACTTAAAAAGTTGAATTATGCCTTAATTATTCAGTATTTATCAGCTTTTTTATTTGTTGTTGGTGGAATCTTAGGGGAAGTGACAAAAAACGAAAGTTTTATAGTGTATCTGGTTTTTCTAGGTATTATTTTTCTTACGATATCCATAGGTTTATTAATCCATTATTCTTTAAAGTCACTAAGAATTAGACAAAAACATTTAACATTATAATATTAAAAGAATATGATAGATTATTATAAACAATCAATAACCTTACATAAAAATCTAAAAGGTAAAATAGAAATGGCAAACAAAACAATTGTAACCTCAAAAGAAGAAGGTATTGCTGATAAAGTAGCAAATGCTGTAGTAAATTCCTGCTCTATTATTTCAAAACATAATCACAATAGAATTTAAAAAATATATATGATGTTAAAAGTACTCTCTCCATACGATCAAAGTTTAATTAAAGAAGTTCCATTAGTTGGTAAAGAAGAGGTGGAAAAAGCACTTTCTACTGCTTATAATCTATTCCAAGATCAATCAAAATGGATTTCTGCTCATAAACGAATTGCTATTTTAGAAAGAACTACTGCAATAATGAAAACTCGAATTGATGAGTTGACCAAAACAGCAGCATTAGAAGGAGGTAAACCTTATGTAGATTCTAAAGTAGAGGTTCTTCGTGCTATAAATGGAGTAAAAATAGCAGCAGAACACATTAGTCAATTAAAAGGAGAGCAAATTCCAATGGGATTAACCAAAGCATCTGAAAACAGGATAGCTTTTACTACCCGGGAACCAATTGGAGTTGTTTCTTCAATTAGTGCATTTAATCATCCTTTAAATTTAATCATTCATCAAACAGTAACAGCCATTGCTGCTGGCTGCCCGGTTATAATTAAGCCAGCCCTCACAACTCCTCTATCTTGCCTCTCTTTTGTCGAAATATTAAAAGAAGCTGGTTTACCGGAAGGCTGGTGTCAAGCTATTATTTGTGAAAATGAAGCTGCAGAACAATTGGTTACTGATAAAAGAGTTAATTATTTTTCATTTATTGGGTCAGCAAAAATAGGCTGGTACTTACGTTCTAAATTATCTCCAGGAACACGTTGTGCATTAGAGCATGGTGGTGCAGCTCCGGTAATTGTTGAAAAAGATACTGATTTCAAAGAAATGATTCCTTCTTTATTAAAAGGAGGTTTTTATCATGCCGGACAAGTTTGTGTTTCTGTTCAAAGAATTTTTGTACATAAAGATATTTGCGATGAGTTGGCAAAGCAACTTACAGATGGGGCAAGTAAATTAGTGGTTGGTAACCAAATGGATAAAACAACAGAAGTAGGTCCACTAATTTTGCCTAGAGAAGTAGATAGAGTTGAAGAATGGGTAAATGAGGCAATAGAAGCAGGAGCAAAATTATTATGTGGAGGCAAACGAATCTCGGAATCCTGTTATAAACCAACGATATTACTGAATCCACCATCTAATGTAAGAGTTTCCACTCAAGAAATATTTGGCCCGGTTGTTTGTATTTATTCTTATACGGATAGAGATGAAGCTATTAAAATTGCTAATAGTTTGGATGTAAGTTTCCAAGCAGCTGTTTTTACAAATGATTTGAATATCGCTCTAGATTGTGTGAAAAAACTTAATGCAACTGCTGTTATGGTCAATGACCATACTGCATTTAGAGTAGATTGGATGCCATTTGGTGGAAGAGATTCTTCAGGAATTGGAATGGGAGGCATTCAGTATTCTATGCATGAAATGACTAGAGAAAAATTAATGGTCATTAAAAGTAATGTATTGTAATAATAATTAAAATTATGAATAGGAATAAACAAATTTGTACTCCAAATAATAATTACCCAAAAATTGTTGTAATTGGTGCTGGTTTTGCAGGAATCAATTTTATAAAAAAACTCCAAGAGAAACCTGTTCAAATAATATTAATTGATCAAAACAATTATCATCAGTTTCAACCTCTTTTATATCAAGTAGCGATTAGCGGTCTAGAACCAGATTCGGTTGTATCACCAATCAGAAAACTATTCAAAACCTGTATCAATATGATTTACAGAATGGCTAAGGTTGAAAGTATTGATACAGATAATAATTGTGTTAAAACAAATATAGGACTTGTAAAATATGATTATTTGGTGATAGCAACAGGGAGTTCAACAAATTTTTATGGGTCAAAAAATATTGAAAAGAATAGTATTGGATTAAAAAGTATAAACGATGCTATTAATATTAGAAGTTGGATGTTACAAAATTTGGAACAAGCAGTAGAAGGGTGTCATCTAGATAAAGAAAATCCTTTAACAAAATTTGTGATAGTAGGAGGCGGCCCAGCAGGAGTTGAAATGGCAGGAGCTTTAGCAGAATTTAAAAAATATTTATTGGGTAATGACTATCCTGAAATTGAATACGATGCGATGCAAATCTGTTTAATTCAAGCTTCAGATAGAATATTACCGATGATGTCAAAAAAAGCATCTGATCATGCTTTAAAAATATTGAAAAAGTTAGACATTGAAGTATTATTAAATAGTGTAGTTAAAGATTATGACGGGAATACTATTTCTATTAATACCGATAAGGGTATTAAAACAATTCAAGCTAATACTTTGATTTGGACAGCTGGCGTTAAGGGAAATATCATAAATGGTTTTGATAAAAATATTATCGTACCAGGTAATAGATTAAAAGTAAATCAATTTAATCAAGTTGATGGCTTTGATAATGTTTTTGCAATTGGAGATATTGCAGCTATGATTTCTAATGAAAATCCCAAAGGTCATCCAATGGTAGCTCAAGTAGCAATTCAGCAAGGGAAAACACTTGCCTATAATATTATTTCTAAAATAGACACAAGAGATTTTCAAACACACTTTGAGTATAATGATAAAGGATCAATGGCTACTATTGGAAAGAAGGATGCTGTAGCAGATTTAAAAATGGCTTTTTTAAATGGAAGACTAGGCTGGTTATTATGGTCGG
>DAOUTI010000010.1 GCA_030626795.1 Flavobacteriaceae bacterium | reverse complement strand
CTCTATCTGGTAAAATATTTTTCTTCCCATTAATAAAAACATAACCATCTCTAATCTCTAAAGAGTCTCCTGCAATACCTACGCAGCGTTTAACATAATTAGATTTTTTATCAATTGGTTTTCTAATTCTACGAGTGGTTTTCTTAAAAAATTGTTCAACAGTATCTACTGGCCAACTAAAAACAACAATATCATTTTGTTTTATTTTTTGAAACCCAGGTATACGCATATATGGCAATTGAGGGTGTTTTAAATAAGATTTTGTTTTTATAATTGGTAGCGTATCATGCACCATTGGTGCAGCAATGGTAGTCATTGGTACACGAGCACCGTAATGAAATTTACTAACAAATAAAAAGTCGCCAATTAATAATGATTTTTCTAAAGAAGAAGTCGGAATTGTATAGGGCTGCATAAAATAAGTATGCACTATTGTTGCTGCAATAATTGCAAAAGCAATTGAACTCACCCACTCACCTGCAGCCGTTCTTGGTGTTAAACTTCTATCTTCAATATATTTAACATCTAAAACATAGCTTACATAAAAAATATAAAAACCAAGTGTTCCAATTACTAAAGCGGTATCTGCATTCGAATTTCTACCGAAGCTTCTAATAGTCTCTATCCAAATTATCGGAAACATTAATAAATTAATAATGGGTACAAACAATAAAATAACCCACCATTTTGGTCGGTTAATAATTTGCATCAATACAATAGCATTGTAAATAGGTACTGCTGCTTCCCAAGCTTTTCGTCCAGCTTTTACATATAATTTCCAAGTAGCTAAAAAATGTATTACTTGAATTGCTATAAAGAATAGAAACCACTGATTTAAAGTCATAATATTTTATTCGTTTGTTTAATTTATCTTCTTATTTAGTTAACAAAATAACCACTTTGTTACTTAAAATTTTTGTTTTAACATTTTTTTAATGAATATCTAAAACATCCTTCATAGTAAATACACCTTTTTTATTTACCAACCATTCTGCTGCAATTACTGCACCTAGCGCAAAACCTTCTCGGTTAAAAGCGGTATGTTTTATTTCAATGGCATCAACTACCGATTTATATTGAATACTATGTGTACCCGGAACTTCGCCTTCTCGTTTTACACGAATCATTAAATCATTATTAGAAGCTTCTTCTAATTTCCATTGATTTTTGGTTGAGTTTTCTATGATTTGTTCTGCCAAAGTTATTGCTGTTCCGCTAGGAGCATCCAATTTATGTATATGATGAATTTCTTCCATATCAACTTCATAACCTTTTATATTTTTCATCATTTTAGCCAAGTAGGCATTCAAGTTAAAAAATAGATTTACACCTATACTAAAATTTGATGCATAAATAAAGGCACCTCCTTTGGTCATACAAAAATCTACAATTTCATCGTATTTTGATAACCATCCTGTAGTACCACAGACTACTGGAATATTATTTTCTATACAATTTATTAAATTATTAAATGCTGCGGAAGGGTCACTAAAATCTATGGCAATTTCCGCTTGACGGATATCAAATTGCGTATTATTATCATCAATTTTCAAAACAACACTGTGCCCTCTTTGTATAGCAATTTTTTCAATTGTTTTGCCCATTCTACCATATCCTAATAATGCTATTTTCATTTCTTTTATTAAAAATCAAACTTTAAATTAATTCCGGCAATAGCCTTATTATCAATAGGATTTATATATAAAGCTGGTCTAAATGACAAATTTGTATTAAAAGCTTTATCGTCTAAATGCGCATCAACATTGGCTTCAATAATATTTAAAGCATATAAACCAATAGTAATAAATAGTGCCAAATCTCTATTTTTTTTTAAAACCTCTTGGGCTCTAATCAAACCATCATCACTCACATTTGGATTACCATCTTGTCCATTAAATTCATCATCTCTTCCTGATATTCTTAATTTATAAGCCGTTTGATATCTTTCATATTCATTCTTATTATCAATATAAAAATACACGCCTGTACCTAAGGCTGCGTAAACCAATGGAATTTTCCAATATTTTTTATTATAAGCCTGACCAAGACCTGGTAAAACTGCTGAGTAAAAAGCGGCTGTTGCTGGGGCAAGAGGATTTATTTCTGTTGGAGTAAATGTTGTATCTCTTGCTATTTTTACATCGCTGTAAGTTTCTTGTCCAAAACTATTATTCCAACAAAAAAAACAAATAAAAATACTATAGATCAGTTTTTGCAACATCTATTCTAATAATTTTTTTATTCGGATAAAGTCTTCTTCCGAATGAAAAGGAATAATTAATTTACCTTTTTCTTTTCCTGAAATTTTAATATCCACTTTATGTCCAAAAAAAGCACTAATCTCTTTTAGATTATCACTTATAAAATGTGGAATTTCTTTTGGTTTTGGTGTAGGGCTATTTAAAGGTTTTCCTTCACGAACATTTTTTACCAATTGTTCGGTTTGGCGAACTGATAGTTTATCTTTTAATATTTTTTGATAAATTTCTAATTGCAAATCTAATTCATAAACTCCAATTAATGCTCTACCGTGCCCCATAGATAAAAATCCATCACGAATACCTGTTTGAATAATAGGATCTAATTTTAACAATCGTAAAAAATTGGTAACTGTTGTTCTATTTTTACCAACACGAATACTTAATTCTTCTTGTGTTAATTTTATTTCGTTAATTAACTGCTGATAAGAAAGTGCTACTTCAATGGGGTCTAAATCTTTTCTTTGGATATTTTCAACCAAAGCCATTTCTAACATTTCTTGATCGTTAGCAATACGAATATAGGCAGGTATTGATTCTAAACCAATTAATTTTGAAGCCCTAAAACGACGCTCACCAGAAACTAGTTGAAACTTATTCCCTTCTAATTTTCTAACTGTAATTGGCTGAATAACACCTAATTCTTTAATTGAATTAGCCAATTCTCTTAAATCATCTTTGTTGAAATTGGTACGTGGTTGAAAAGGATTTACTTCAATAGCGTTGATATCAATATCTATAATATTTCCAACAAGCTTATCTGCATCTTTATCCTTAATAGAATTGATATCCTCTTTTGCATCATTTAACAATGCAGACAAACCTCTTCCTAAGACTTGTTTTTTTGTCGCTTTAGCCATTGGTGTTATTTTTTATTACTTCGTGAGCCAAATTAATATAATTAATTGCTCCTTTACTTGTCGCATCATAAGCAATAATGCTTTCTCCAAAACTTGGTGCTTCTCCTAATCTAGTATTGCGCTGAATAATGGTTTTAAAAACCATATTATGAAAATGTTTTTTTACTTCGGCAACTACTTGGTTTGATAATCGCAAACGAGAATCGTACATAGTTAATAATAATCCTTCAATATCTAAATCAGGATTATGAATTTTTTGTATACTTTTTATGGTATTTAATAATTTACCTAAACCTTCTAAAGCATAATATTCACATTGAATAGGAATAATAACCGAATCGGCAGCTGTTAATGCATTTACAGTAATCAATCCTAATGAAGGAGCGCAGTCAATTACAATAAAATCATAATTATCTTTAACCTCTTCCAAGGCTACTTTCAACATATACTCTCTTTTTTCTTTATCAACCAGCTCAATTTCAATAGCAACCAAATCAATATGAGATGGAACAATATCTACATTAGGTGAGTTAGTTTTAATAATAGCATCTTTTATAGAAATGGCATGTTCTAAAACTTGATAAGTGCCATTTTCAACAGCCTCAACATCAATACCTAAACCTGAAGTTGCATTGGCTTGAGGATCTGCGTCAATCAACAATACTTTTTGTTCTAAAACCCCTAAAGAAGCAGCTAAATTAACTGTAGTTGTCGTTTTTCCAACTCCTCCTTTTTGATTAGCAATAGCTATTATTTTTCCCATTAAATAAATGAATTTTTGTCGCTGTAAAAATACAACTATTTACGAGCTTTAAAAATGAAGTTTTAAACAATCAATCCACAATTTGAAATTTAGAACTATTGATTTAAAATTATTTTGTTATTTTTTCTTTTTACTTCTTATCATCATTTCCAACATATCCCACATTTCTTGAGGAACAGATTCCAGCATATTAAATTCACCTGCTCCTTGTAGCCATTCTCCTCCATCTATTGTAACCACTTCACCGTTAATATATGATGAAAAATCAGACATTAAATAAGCTGCCAAATTCGCCAATTCTTGGTGTTCTCCTACCCTTCTTAACGGAATTTTCTTTTTCATATCAAATTTATCTTTTAAATCACCAGGTAATAATCTATCCCAAGCTCCTTTAGTAGGAAATGGCCCTGGAGCAATTGCATTAAAACGCATTCCGTATTTAGCCCATTCAACTGCTAATGAACGCGTCATTGCCAATACGCCTGCTTTCGCTGTCGCGGATGGCACTACGTATGCTGAACCTGTCCAAGCATAAGTTGTAACAATATTTAAAACGGTAGCTTTTTTTTGTTTGATATCTATCCAATGCTTTCCAAAAGCTAGCGTGCAATTTTTTGTTCCTTTTAAAACAATATCAATTATGGTATCAAAAGCATTAGAAGATAATCTTTCAGTAGGACTAATAAAATTACCCGCTGCATTATTCAATAAACCATCAACTTTACCAAACTCTTTCAAAGTTGCAGCTAACATAGCTTCAACTTGATCATAATGACGAACATCACATTGCACCGCCAAAACTTTTCCTCCAGTTTTTTCTTCTAATTCTTTAGCTGTATTTTTTAGCTTCTCAATATTTCTTGAACTAATAACAACCTTAGCACCTAACTCTAAAAAATAAGTCGACATTGCTTTTCCTAATCCACTACCTCCACCAGTTACAACGATTACATCTCCGTCAAGAGAACCTTCTTTTAACATAGGTTTATTAAATTTCACCATAATTTATTTTATTTTTGTAAAAATACATTTTTAAATTGTTAAAAAGTACCTCAAATTGTTAAGTTTTTTTCAAAAACCTGCTTGTCAGAACTAAAACTATTTGTATATTTGCCGCACTTTAAAAGAAAACATAGCTATACACACATTATAAAGATATTTAGAAATGAAAAGAACATTCCAACCATCAAAAAGAAAGAGAAAGAACAAACACGGATTTAGAGAGAGAATGTCTAGTGTAAATGGAAGAAAAATTTTAGCCAGAAGAAGAGCTAAAGGTAGACATAAAGTTTCTGTTTCGTCTGAGCCAAATCACAAAAAATAATATGTTTTAAACAAAATATATCAAAGGTGTTACTTTTATTAGTAACACCTTTTTTTATATATAAATATTAATAATTTTCAATGTTAGAGTAAATATCTATTATACAATTTATTAACTTTACTTTTTTATAAAATTCTTTTAAAATGCCAAAAAACACATCTATAAAATCGGTTTTAATTATAGGTTCAGGTCCAATAGTAATTGGTCAAGCTTGCGAGTTTGATTATGCAGGAACACAATCTATACGTTCTCTACGTGAAGAAGGTATTGAAGTAGTTTTGATTAATTCAAACCCTGCAACAATAATGACCGATCCTCAAATGGCCGATCATGTTTATTTAAAACCACTAACTACAAAATCAATTATAGAGATATTAAAAAAGCATGATGTTGATGCGGTTTTACCTACCATGGGTGGACAAACAGCATTAAATTTATGTATTGAAGCTGATGATAAAGACATTTGGAAAGACTTTAATGTTGAAATGATTGGTGTTGATATTGCTGCCATAAAAGTTACCGAAGATAGAGAACAGTTTCGAAATTTAATGAATAAAATTGGTGTGCCTCAAGCACCTTCAAAAATTGCTGCATCTTTTTTAAAAGGTAAAGAAATTGCGCAAGAATTTGGTTTCCCATTGGTGATTAGACCATCATTTACACTTGGTGGATCAGGAGCTTCTATTGTTTATAAAGAAGAAGATTTTGATACTTTACTAGAGCGTGGTTTAGAAGCGTCTCCAATACATGAAGTATTGATTGATAAAGCTTTACTTGGGTGGAAAGAATATGAATTGGAACTTTTAAGAGATAAAAATGATAATGTAGTTATTATATGTACCATTGAAAATATGGATCCAATGGGAATTCATACAGGCGATTCAATTACTGTTGCTCCGGCTATGACATTAAGTGATACTACTTATCAAAGAATGCGTGATATGGCAATTCATATGATGCGCTCTATAGGCGATTTTTCTGGAGGTTGTAATGTGCAATTCGCGGTAAGCCCTGATAAAAAAGAAGATATTATAGCGATTGAAATCAACCCACGTGTTTCAAGATCATCCGCTTTAGCGTCAAAAGCAACAGGTTACCCTATTGCTAAAATAGCCTCAAAATTAGCTATTGGTTATCATTTAGATGAGTTAGAAAATCAAATTACTAAAACAACTTCAGCCCTTTTTGAGCCAACACTTGATTATGTTATTGTAAAAATTCCTCGATGGAATTTTGATAAATTTGAGGGGGCAGAACGTACACTTGGTTTACAAATGAAATCGGTTGGTGAAGTTATGGGTATTGGTCGTTCTTTTCAAGAGGCGCTTCATAAAGCCACTCAATCTCTTGAAGTGAGCCGTAACGGTATTGGTGCAGATGGTAAGGGAGTCAAAGATTATGACAAGATTATTAGTAAGTTACAAAACCCAAGTTGGGATAGAGTTTTTGTAATTTATGATGCCATTCAAATGGGAATGCCTTTGAGTAGAATTCATGAAATAACTAAAATTGACATGTGGTTTCTAAAAGAATATGAAGCTTTAAATATCCTTGAAAAAGAAATCACTACTTATAATTCTTTAGAATCTATTCCAAAAGAATTATTACTTGAAGCCAAACAAAAAGGTTTTGCTGATAGACAAATAGCGCACATGATTGGCTGTTTTGAAAGTGAAGTACACAAAAAAAGAAAAGAATTAAATATCAATAGAGTGTTTAAACTTGTTGATACTTGCGCTGCTGAATTTAAAGCTGAAACACCATACTACTACTCTACTTTTGAAAGCGATATGATTGTAAATGGCAAAGCATATTCTGAGAATGAGAGTATGGTAACCGATAAGAAAAAAATTATTGTTTTAGGTTCTGGCCCAAATAGAATTGGACAGGGAATTGAGTTTGACTATTGTTGTGTGCATGGCGTTTTAGCAGCAAAAGAATGTGGTTACGAAACTATTATGATTAATTGTAATCCTGAAACCGTTTCTACGGATTTTGATATTGCAGATAAGTTATATTTTGAACCTGTTTTTTGGGAACATATTTGGGATATCATACAATTAGAAAAACCAGAAGGAGTAATTGTTCAATTAGGTGGACAAACTGCATTAAAACTAGCCGAAAAGTTAGAAAAACACGGAGTAAAAATAATTGGAACAAGTTTTAAAGCTCTAGATTTGGCTGAAGATAGAGGTCATTTTTCTGAGTTATTAACAGAATTAGATATTCCTTTTCCGAAATTTGGAACTGCAACTTCGGCTGAAGAAGCTGATAAAGTTGCTGACGAATTAGATTTCCCTCTTTTAGTAAGGCCTAGTTATGTTTTAGGTGGTCAAGGCATGAAAATTGTAATTAATAAACAGGACTTAGAAGATCATGTAATTAAAATTCTTAAAAGAATTCCAAATAATGTTTTATTACTTGACCATTATTTAGATGGTGCTATTGAAGCTGAAGCTGATGCAATTTGTGATGGCGAAAATGTATATATTATTGGTATCATGGAGCATATTGAACCTTGTGGTGTACATTCAGGCGATTCTAATGCAACTTTACCTCCTTTCAACCTGGGGGAATTTGTAATGCAACAAATTAAAGATCACACAAAAAAAATCGCCTTAGCTTTAGAAACTGTTGGACTGATTAATATTCAATTTGCAATTAAAGATGACATCGTTTATATTATTGAGGCAAACCCCAGAGCTTCAAGAACAGTTCCTTTTATTTCAAAAGCATACGACGAGCCTTATGTAAATTATGCTACAAAAGTTATGCTTGGCGAAAATAAAGTAACCGATTTTGATTTCAAACCTAAGTTAGAAGGATATGCAATAAAACAACCTGTATTTTCTTTTGATAAATTCCCGAATGTAAATAAAAATTTAGGTCCTGAAATGAAATCGACTGGTGAGAGTATTTTATTTATTGATGATTTAAAAGACGATCAATTTTACGAATTGTACTCAAGAAGAAAAATGTATTTAAGCAAATAGCATAATAGCAATGAGAATAATTACAATAGATGATATTATTGATACTTATTCAAAATTTGTTCAAAGAGGTGGTGTATTTATTTTTACAAAACTCAATTTCAAATCTGAGACAAGAACTAAAAGTGCTTTTAATGAATCTTCAGTTCTTAGTTCTAACTGGTGGATTATTCCTTATATAAATCAACGATGGAATAAATTAATTACAGGAGATCCTCACCTTAATTATGAAGCATATTTCGTTAAGAAATATTTAAATAACAAAAAAGGATTAAAATTAATCTCCTTAGGGTCAGGCACTTGTAGACATGAACTCAAACTAGCTAAATATGAGCAGTTCGAAGAAATTATTTGTATTGATTTTGTACAAAGTAGATTAGATGAAGCACAAAAAATTGCTAAGAAAGAAAATTTAAGCAATATCAAATTTATATGTGGAGATGTAAATAATATTAATCTTAAAAACGAGTATTTTGATATTGTATTCTTTCACTCATCACTTCATCACTTTAATCAAATAGAATCATTTTTTAAAAATAGAATTAACAAACTTCTAAAACGAAACGGATTATTAATAATTAACGAGTATGTAGGGATTAACAGACTTCAATTTCCTGATTTTCAAATAAATGCTATCAATAAATCTTTAGAGTTAATTCAAAACAAATATAAAACTAGATATAAGTCAAATGCAATAAAAAAAACTTTCTATGGCTCTGGTTTAATTAGAATGATTATTGCCGACCCTTCAGAATGTGTTGACTCTGAAAGTATAATTCCAACAATTAAAAAGTATTATATAACTATTGAAGAAAAACCATATGGGGGCAATATTTTAATGAATACATTAAAAGATATTTCACATCATTTTATAGAATTAAATGATGAAAAAAAAGAAATATTAGATAATCTATTTAGCTTTGAAGATAATTACTTGTTAAATCATTCTAGTGATTTTATTTTTGGTATTTATCAAAAAATATAATACTTTTATCTCTTTCAACTTTTAAAGAAAATGAATCAAAAATCTCACTGGAATATTGCTTATGACAAAACCGACACTACTAAACTTGGTTGGTATGAAGAGAATTGCACCCCTTCTTTAGATTTAATTAAAAAATGTACTTTAGAAAAAAGTGATAGCATTTTAAATGTTGGTGCTGGTGCAACACTTTTAATTGATGAATTAATAGCACTAGACTACAAAAATCTAATAGCCAATGATATTAGTGAAAATGCACTGGAAAAAATAAAAACCAGATTGGGAGCAAATACTGATAAAGTAAAATTTATTATTGATGATTTGACCAATTCGGTAACCTTACAACATCTTGAACCAGTTGATTTATGGCATGATAGAGCTGTATTACATTTTTTTAATACCAAAAATGAACAAGATGCATATTTCAAACTTCTCAACAAATTAGTTAAACCAAAAGGTCATGCAATTATTGCAACATTTAATTTGAATGGCGCATTAAAATGCAGTGGATTACCAGTGCATCGTTATGACGAAAAAATGATTGCAAAAAGAATTGGTAAAGACTTTGATTTGATTGAAAGTTTTAATTATACTTTTCACAATCCGTCTGGTGATACCAGAGCGTATGTTTATACGCTATTCAAAAGAAAATGAGGTACTTAAAAAACCATTACTACTTGTAGACCCCAAATGGTTTTATTAGTATAAAAATCATATTCAATAGGTGCTATTACAGAATAAGTTTGTATTTTGTTTTTGTTTTTGTAACCAAAACCATCTAATATTTGATTAAAAGGATCCATCAAAAATATTGAAGTACCTCCCAAAAACCTTGAATTTAAAACCTTTCTATCATTTCTAATAATATTTCCTTTCCATCTAAAAAATTGTTCTCCTAATAAAGAACCTAAAATTGGAGTAATCAACAAATCTTGCCATGAAGGTATTTCGGCGAAAGCCTCTACACCGTACTCCCACAAAAAAGTTGACATAAATGCAGAATATGCAAAAGATTCCCACTTGCTATAACCGCTCCCTCTTGCGCTCATATAATAAACTCCGCCTGCCCATGGGTGCATAACCCAATTTAAAAAAATATCATCATCATCCCAAACAGGGCCAGATGTTACATTATCTTTCCATCTATTAAGTAAACCATAATCTAACATTTCATCCTTATTCCAATTGGTAAAACTTTCGGGTAAAACCCATAAAATACCAAAAGAAACCAGTGCTGCTCCAGCAAATAAACCTGTATTATAAACCAATCTTTTGGGATCTTTTACAGGATCATAAACCAAATATTTTTGATTGTAATATTTAAAATATTCTGTTTTATTTAGAGAATTTGGAATCTCACTTTCTAATACTATGCTTTGTTGGGGTTTAAAATCATTTCCAAATTGTAAAGTATTTACTTTGTTATAAATATGAACCCCAGTAATTGTATCTTTTTGGGCTTCAGCATTTAATGAGCCAAACAAAGTGATTAGCAGGAATAAAAATCCAAAAGAAAATTTATTTATTTTCATAGCTTGCAAATATAGAAAACAATCAATAGTTGACAATGATTAACTTTCAATTATAAACTATTAATTACATTCTTCATTTTTTGAAAAATGTCTGCAGCAAAAATCTCTACTTTTATATTATCAACAGCCATCATCGCTGCCAAAGGGTCAATAGCCGAAACTTCAATACGACCATTATTAAGCTCTTCAACAATAACATTACATGGTAAAAACACACCCAATTTACTATCTTCTTTTAAAGCATTATAAGCATAATCAGGGCTGCAAGCTCCTAAAATTACATATTTATTTACATCAACATCTAGCTTTTTTTTGAATGTAGTTTGAATATCTATTTCGGTTAAAATACCAAAACCCTCTTTTTTTAATTCGGTGGTTACATTTTCAATCGCATTTTCAAATGTTGTGCCCTCTTTCATTATTTTATTTATATAATAACCCATAAAAATTAAAATTTGTTTTGATTAAATACATTCAAAATTAACCATTTTTAATTTAAAAGAAGGTTTTATTTCTTTACTCCAATCTATAAAAAAACTTATATTTGTGAAAATAAATGAATTCTCAATCATTTAACAATAAGCTTAAAACTCAAATAAAAACATGAATTACATCTTATATGATGGAAGCAGAAGAGTTAATTTACTTCCGTTAACTTATACTAAACCAGTTGCTGATATCAGAATTGGTATTTTAACCATTAGAGAAAAATGGGAGAAATGGTTAAACACCACAACAACTACGATTACCGAAGATTATTTAGAAGATAAATTTCCTATGGTTGAAATGGAAGAGAACGTTATGATTAATGCCTCTTTTTTACCTACAGAATCGCTAGTAGAAATCATTGAAAATTTACAACAAAATCAAGTAATAGTACAGGAAGAAGAAATCATCGCATTTTTTAGTAAGGATACTCAAAATGAAATAGATTTTGAGACTTATGAAAAAATTGATTTTACTGAAAATATAATTCAATTAAAACATAATTGGGATATTTTCACTAATAATGGAGAAGCTTTAGAGGATGATTTTAAACTCCTTACCAAGGGTAGAAAATCTGCTCCAATTCCAAAGACAGTACATTGTATTAATAAAGATCATATTTTTTTAGAAGAAGGTGTTGCTATTGAAATTGGTGTTTTAAACGCTTCTAAAGGATCTATTTATATTGGTAAAAACGCAGAGATCCAAGAAGGAAGCATGATTCGTGGTCCTTTTGCTATGGGAGAACACTCCGTTGTTAAAATGGGAACCAAAGTATATGGCCCAACTACAATGGGGCCAAAATGCAAAATCGGTGGAGAGGTGAATAATGCTATTCTTTCAGGTTATTGTAGTAAGGGTCATGAAGGTTATTTAGGAAACGCAGTAGTTGGTGAGTGGTGTAATATTGGTGCCGACACCAATAATTCTAACCTAAAAAACAATTATGCAGAAGTAAAAATGTGGGAATATGATAAAGAGCGTTTTGTAAAAACTGGATTGCAATTTTGTGGTTTAATTATGGGTGATCATTCAAAATGCGGTATCAACACCATGTTTAATACAGGTACAGTTATCGGCATAAGCGCAAATATTTATGGAAGTAATTTTCCAAGAAATTTTATTCCATCATTCTCTTGGGGTGGCGCTGCTGGTTTTAAAACTTATAATATTGATAAGGCAATAGAAACAGCTGAATTGGTTATAAAAAGAAAAAATGAATATTTTACCGAAAAAGATCAAGCAATACTAGATCATGTTTTTGAAATTACAAAAAAATATAGAAATTAAAATTATTATGAGTTTTGAGTTTTAGATAAACTCAAAACTCTTAATTTACATTTTTTATAAATGAGAGGTACTAACCATCCATTGTATACCAAATTGATCGACTAACATTCCGAATTTACCTCCCCAAAAAGCATCTGCTAAAGGCATCATTGTTTTGCCTTTATCAGCCAATCTATCAAAAGTTTTTTGTGCTTTATTTTCATCATCAATGGTTAAACTCATTGAAAAATTGTTTCCTCCGATAAAAGGAAATTGATCTCCAACATTATCTGATCCCATTATCGAAAAATCATCAGTTTTTAAATGTACATGCATTATTTTATCTGCATGTTCAGGTTTATATTTCATGTGCTCACCTCCATCTGCAAAAGTTTTAATACCTCCTTCAAATTCTCCACCTAGAACATTTTTATAATATTCCATCGCAGCTCTACAATTTCCGTTAAAGGTTAAATAAGTGTTTAATTTCATGTGTATATATTTTTTGATTTTAAATAGTTTGTCCTTAAATTTAAGCATTATTTTAAATATCTGAAAATTTAGCATGAAAAAAATAGTGATTTTAACAGGAGCAGGTATGAGTGCAGAAAGCGGTTTACAAACTTTTAGAGATGCAGATGGTTTATGGGAAGGACATGATGTGATGGAAGTTGCTTCCCCAGAAGGGTGGCAAAATAGTAAAGAATTGGTATTAGATTTTTATAATCAAAGACGTAAACAATTATTACAAGTAAAACCAAATAAAGCGCATAAATTATTAGTTGATTTGGAGAAGAATTACACCATTGAAATCATTACGCAAAATGTAGATGATTTACACGAAAGAGCTGGTAGCAAAAACGTTTTGCACCTTCATGGTGAACTATTAAAAGTAAGAAGTATTGTTAATTCTAGTTTAGTTTATGAGTGGAGAAAAGACCTTCTTATTGGAGATACATGTGAAAACGGAAATCAATTAAGACCCCATATTGTTTGGTTTGGTGAAGCAGTACCTATGCTTGATAAGGCGATTGAAATTACCAAAACAGCTGATGTTTTGGTAATTATAGGTACATCTATGCAAGTGTACCCTGCTGCTAGTCTAGTTCATTATATCAAACCAAATACACCAATTTATTTTATTGATCCTAAGCCAAGTATTGAAAAAAATAGTTATCCCAACCTTACTATTATTCCTGAAAAAGCAAGTATAGGTGTTGAGAAATTGATAAATATATTTAAAACCTTAACCTAACCAATTTTTAAAATCCTTTACTCTTTCTCGACTAACGATAATATCAAATTCTTGAAAATGGTTTAGTTTAATTTGTAATCGGCTATTGGTATAAGAAATGATATCTTTTATTGCCTCCATATTTATAAAAAACTTACGATTTACTCTAAAAAATTTTGTTGGATCGAGTTGTTCTTCCAATTCTTCTAAAGTGTCATCTAAAATATAATTATGCTTACGATCTGGATATAAATAAGTTGCCTTATTCTCGCTATAAAAACATTCAATATGTTCTGTATTCACAATTCTTAAATGTTGTCCTATTTTTATGGTAAATCGTTATTTTTACATAAAAGCAATATATTTATATCTTTAAAATTGATAAAGAGCTACAAAAAAATGTAACAATTTATTAAATTTGACTACTTATAAACAAATCAACTATTTAGTGACCCAAGAACTTGAAAAAAAATTTGCTAGCGAATTAGAAAAAAATCAAGGCATTGTTCATAAAGTTTGTAGATCATATACAAACAATGAAACTGCTCATAAAGATTTATTTCAAGAGATTACCATTCAACTTTGGAAAGCCTACCCTAAATTTAGAGGTGACTCAAAATTTAGCACTTGGATGTATCGTGTTGCCTTTAATACGGCAATTTCACTATACAGAAAATCTAAAAGAAGTATTGAAACCACACAAATTTTTGACAACCTTAAAGAGTTAGAGTTTCAAGATTACGATGACACCAAAGACCAACAATTGAAACTTTTATACAATGCTATATATAGTTTAAATGATATTGAAAAAGCTTTGGCTTTATTGTATTTAGAAAATAAAAGCTATAAAGAAATAGCAAGTGCACTTGGTATTAGTGAGGTAAATGCAAGAGTAAAAATGAATAGAACCAAAACAAAATTAAAAAACATTTTAAATCCATAAATATGGACCAATTAGAAAAATTAAAAGATGTATGGCAAAGCCAAAGTGAATCAACTATTAAATTCACCGAAAGTGATATTTATAATATGGTTCATAAAAGATCATCATCTATCGTAAAGTGGATATTAATTATAAGTATATTAGAATTTGTTTTACCAAATTTATTTATATTTTTTACCGATTTTGAATTAACAAAAGAAGTGTATAAAAATTATGGTTTAAATAATATCATGCTTTTTTATACTATAATTCACGTTTTAGTTATACTTGGATTTATATATATATTTTATAAAAATTACAGAAATATAAATGCTGAATGTAGTGTTAAAGACTTATTACACAATATTTTTAAAACAAGAAATACTGTAAAACACTATATTTATTACAACTTAACAATAGCTGCTATTATTGGTATTCATGTTTTTTATATGGTATTTAATTCTGAACAATTTATTGAAAAACTACCTAAAGATACTAGCATGTTAATGGTTTGGGCAATAGCTTTAGGCAGCTTTGCCTTTTTCTTATTTTTATTCTGGTGTTTTTACAGAATTATTTATGGATTCTTTCTTAAAAAATTAAAAAACAACTATGCAGAACTTCAAAGAAGTGAGTGATTATATAATATCAATATCTCCTTTACCTTCTCTAATTATTTGAATGTCATTATTTGTCAAATCTATAACTGTTGATGCGAGGTTATCACCATAACCACCATCAATAACCAAATCTACTTTATCTTGCCATTTTTCAAAAATTAATTCGGGATCGGTAGTATATTCAATAACATCATCTTCATCATAAATAGAAGTTGAAATTATGGGGTTTCCTAATTCTTTTACAATTTCCCTAACTATGTTGTTATCGGGTATCCTTATTCCAACCGTTTTTTTCTTTTTGAAAGCTTTAGGCAAATTATTGTTTCCATCTAGAATAAAGGTATAAGCTCCTGGTAATGCTCTTTTTAATATTTTATAGGTAGGCGTATCTATTTGCTTTACATATTCAGATAAATTGCTTAAATCATAACAAATAAATGAAAAATTTGCTTTTTCAAGTTTTACGCCCTTAATTTTAGCAACTTTTTCAAGAGCTTTATTATTCATAATATCGCACCCTAAACCATAAACAGTATCTGTAGGGAAAATTATAAGTCCTCCATTTCTTAATACTTTTACAGCTTTTTCAATCTCTTTTGAATTTGGGTTTTTATTGTAAATTTTAATAAGTTGCGACATGAAATTCTATTTTACATCAAATTTACAAACTCTAATAGAATAAGTCTGTGAATATTTAAAAATAAAAAAGCTGTGTGATTTATAAACCACACAGCTTTATTTATAAAATAAATCTTAGTTATTTTTCAACCAATCTAAATCCTTCACCGTGAATATTGATTATTTCGACTTTAGAGTCAGGTCTAAGGTATTTACGCAATTTGGCAATATACACATCCATACTTCGAGAAGTGAAATAATTATCATCTCTCCATATTTTAGTCAAAGCCAATTCTCGAGGTAATAAATCATTTTTATAAATTGCTAATAATTTTAATAGCTTATTCTCTTTTGGTGATAATTTTCTTGGATCACCGCCGTTAAGAGATAATTGACGTAGTTTGGAGTTTAAATGAAAATCTCCTATTTCAAATTCAAATTGATTGTCTTCATTAGATGATTCTGTTTCCTTACGTTGTAAAATTGCTTTCAATTTTAATAATAAAACTTCAGAATCAAATGGTTTATTTAAATAATCATCAGCCCCAACTTGATAACCCTTTAATACATCTTCCTTCAATGATTTTGCTGTAAGAAAAATTATAGGTATATCCGTATTTGTAGATCGAATATCTTTTGCTAATGAAAAACCATCCTTTTTAGGCATCATAACATCTAAAATACAAATATCAAAATCATCATTTTTAAATGAAATTAATCCATCTAAACCATCTTTGGCATGTGTAACATCATAATCATTTAATGCTAAATAGTCTTTTAAAACAGTTCCAAAATTAGGATCATCTTCTACTAATAATATTTTTTTATTTGCCATAATAATTAATTTAAATTAATGGGATTTTAATTATAAAAGTACTTCCTTTACCTTTCTCACTTTCTACATAAATAGTTCCTTGATGTTTTTCTACTATGCTTTTTACGTAAGAAAGACCTAGACCGTGACCTTTTACATTATGAATATTTCCTGTTTGTTCTCTATAAAATTTATTAAATATTTTTCGTTGTACGTTTTTATTCATGCCAATTCCTTGATCTTGAATTTTTAAAACAATATTGTTTCCAACATTTTCGGTATAAACATCTATTTTAGGAGCATCGTTTGAGTATTTTATTGCATTATCTAATATATTAGTTATCAAATTTGTAAAATGAAATTCACTAACTGAAACTTCGCTCAATTTTGCATCAAAATGTTTATTTATATACCCTTCTCTATCTTTTATAATTAAGTCAACATGCACAATAGCATCTTCAATTATATCATGTAAATCCATCACTTCTTTATTAAGATCTAGTTGATTCTTTTCTAGTCTTGAAATCCTCAGTACATTTTCAACTTGTGCATGCATTCGCTTGTTTTCTTGACGAATCATTTCAGCATATCGTAAAACTTTCTCTTTATCATTTATTATTTTAGGATTCTTTATTGAATCAATTGCTAAATTGATTGTTGCAATTGGAGTTTTAAACTCATGGGTCATATTATTGATAAAATCTGTTTTAATTTCTGATATCTGTTTTTGTCTAATTAATTGATATAAAGCACTTGCAAAAGCTAAGATTATAATTAAAATAAATAAAGCTGACAATAATAATATGTTTGCCATAGTTGCCAAAATATATTTCTTTTTATCTGGAAAACTTACATACAAATCGTAATCATTATTACCATCTACATTTAAAAATAATGGAACTTTATATGTACTTCCTACTTTTTCTTTAAAATATTTTGATTTAACTTTTGTTATTAAATCATCATCATAAACACCATATTCAAATTTTGTTTCAATATTTCTAGCTCTTAGTTCATTATCTAAATTTAATCTTATTTCATTGTTACTTACTCTTTCATAAATAGGTGTTCTTGAAATAATATTTTTAAAATAATTTTCAAATATCAATTTGTCATATTTATCTAATCTTCCAATTTTTACCATTCTATCTTTTGGAGACAGATCTGTAAAATCTTTTGAACCAAATTTAATTTTTTCAATCTGAGTTTCTTCCTTACTTACAAGCGTTTTAAAACCTACAGTATCAATTTCAAACGGTGAAATTTGAGTTTTATAACTATTTTCTAAAACACTTTGACGAAATGTAAAAATCTCATTGTTAACTGTGTCTATTTGCTTAAAAAAAAACTCTTTTACATTTGCCTTATTTGATTTTTGCAAACTATCAAGCATTGGAGATAATTTTACTACATTATCTTTTAATTCTCTTTTTCTAATGTTATTAGAAACTTCAGACAAAGCAAATCTTACATTTGTTGAAAATTGATTTTCACGCATTTCTACAGAAGATCTAATCCAAAAGATTTGAACCGTAATAATACCAATCAAGGCAAAGCCCATCAACACAATTAAAAGTACGAAAATTCGTTTATTCATTGCAACAAATTTAGAATTTCTTTAGTTTATTTTTAATATTTTAACAAATGTTAACAAAACAAAGAATTAATTTAACAAAAATTTAAGAAATAAGCAATTTTTATAATGCTTTCTATTTTAATAAAGCTTGGTGAATTAGTAGAACTTCTTTTTTACTTTTAGATAAGTCCAAATTAACGATTACATATTTTGATCTTTCTATTTTGTATAAATCACTTAATTGGTTTTGCATTCTTTCAATAACCATTTCTTTTGAAACTTGATCTCTAAGCATTACACGATTAATTTTAACTGATTTAGGTGCTGTAATGGTTATAATTTCATCAAAATTGTTTTGATTATTATTCTCAAAAATTATTGCATTTTCCTGAATTACATAAGTATATTTTTGATTTTCAACCCAATTCTTAAAATGTTTTTCAACTTCTGGATGAACGATTCCATTCAATAATTTTAATTTATTTTTATCATTAAAAACTATATTGGCTATAAAAGGCTTATTCAATTTATTATTAACAAATGCTTTTTTTCCAAAAAGGGAAATCAATTTTATTTTAATAACTTGAGAGGAGGTCATTAGTTTTTTAGCTTCTATATCAGCATAATAAACTGGAACATTTAAAGCCTCAAACATTTTAGCAATAGTAGATTTACCACTACCTATTCCCCCTGTCAAACCTATTATCTTCATTTGTACTTGTTAAAAAATGAAACAATTCACAAAAAACTAAGTTAGCTTATTTTTTAATTAAAAATTCAATCTTATTTGGAATCAATTTTGCATCGAATAAAATTTCTGGCATATCAACAATGTTAGGTATTAAATATTCCAAATTATTCTTTTCAGTTTGCTTATAATCACATTGTATAACAAAACTGTTTTTTGAAATTTTATTATAATCCTTTAAAGCAACTTGGTAAACTATTTTAACTTCTTTTGGGTAAGTACTAATAATATAGCCTCTAGGCAAGTTAATTATTTTAAAAGGCAAGTTAAACGAACCTTCAGTAATTTTTTCAACATTACCTTTTATTGTTATTTGATTTGTAGATAAAGAGATTATATTATTTTGAAGTTTTAAATTAATTTTTTTATCAAAAGACTTTGATATATCTTTCCAATTAACTGTTTCTGTATTAATTTCATTTATTGTATCAATTACTTTTGAAGGCCCTGATATTGTAACAAATTTTGGCTCAATCGTATAATCTTTAATCAGATTAAAACCAGGCTTAAATTGTAAATCTATATTAGTAATTACTTTTACTTTTTTTGATTTTTTAACACCTAAATCAAAATATAAAGTATCTGGATTAATTTTTAAAACCACAGTTTCAGCCGATAATTGTGCTTGCAAATTATTAACATTATCCTTAGTTATACTATAATAATTGGAACCTTTTTTACGCTTAATTTCGGTTAAGCTATAGTTTAAAGTTTTCTTTTTCAAACTATATTTTAATAGCTTAAAACCAATAGTTTTTATAGTTATTTTAATAGTTTTATTAGGTTCTTTTTGTAGTAATTTATTTTTGGGAATGTCATTATAAACCAAATCGAATTTAACTTCAGATATATAGTTTTTAGAAAGTTTAATTAATGTCCAAAATAAAAAAGACATTGCTAAAAACAATAAAAAAATACGTAGTTTTTTATTGTTTTTTAAAGAATCTATTTTGCTTTGTGATGTTTTACCTTTCATTGACCTAATTAATTGCTAGCGGGTATAAATGTAAATAAAAAGAGGCTATCTTAAAAGTATGTTTTTAGATAGCCTCTTTTTTAAAATGAATTAAAATACTATTTCTTTGTTTCCTTAGGTAAATATTTTTTACTCATTTCCATAGAAATGGCTGATCTTTCAAATTTAATTTTACCTGCACCTGTTTCAATAACACAAGTATTATCACTATCTATTAAATCAACAACTTTACCATGAATACCACTAGTTGTTACCACTTTTGAGCCTTTTTTTATGGATGATTGAAATTTCTTTTCATTTTTTTGACGTTTCATTTGTGGTCGAATCATAAAAAGATACAACACCAAAAACATCAATGGAATTAAAACATAATTGCCAATACCGCCACCTGCTTGTAAAAAAATACTTTGATACATATATATAATTGATTAATTATTTAAATTAATTTTTGGTTTTGGAGTAACTTGTGCTTTAATTTTTATTACTTCCTTTCCGTTTGTTGTATTAGTTACTATTGTCACATTTTTTTGTTGTAAATTAGGTTTGCCAGATGAGTTAAATTTTACTTTAATTTCACCCGATTCACCAGGCATAATTGGCTGTTTTGGCCATTCTGGCACTGTACAACCACAACTTCCTTTTGCTGATGTGATAATTAGTTCAGATTTCCCTGTGTTGGTAAATTTAAATATCGTTTCAACAATATCACCTTCACTAATAATACCAAAATCATGTTCGGTTTTATTAAAACTTAATTTTGCTCCGCCAAGTTTAATTTCACTATCACGTTCTTTTGCAATTTCTAAGTTTTCTTTATTAACTTTATTTGATGCATTTTCTTTACAAGAAAAAACAAGTAAGCTTAAAATAGATACTATAATAATTTTTTTCATTTTTAAAATATTTTTTTAAATCTGTACAAAAATAGATTTTTTTATAACAATCCTCTACCAATTTTTTGCAATCGATTAGATTTGTTATAATCTTTTAATAGTTTATCTAAAACACCATTGATAAAATAGCTACTTTTTGCAGTTGAATAGTCTTTAGAAATTTCAATATATTCATTAATAGTCACTTTAGTTGGTATGGATGGGAAATATAAAAACTCAATTAAGGCCATTTTAATCAGTATCAAATCAATATCAGCAATTCTATCTGTATCCCAATTTGGAGTTTTATCATCTATTTCAGCTACAAACTCTTCATGATGTAATATTATTTTTTGAAACAGATCAATTAAAAACTCTAAATCATCTTCTTTAGTATCTAATATTTTTAAAGAAATATCACTGCCTTTTTTAATTTGTTTAATGGTTTTTAGCACTGTTGTATTCACCAATGGCAAATCATCAACCCAACCTAAATTTATACTTTCGTAATAATCAATTAATTTTTCGTTTGGAGCAATGACTTCTTTGAAAATTTTAATAATGAAATTCATATCCTCTTTTAAAGAGGATTCTTTTGAATTTATGTAGTCATTATAATCTTCGCTTTCTTGAATAGCATCCCAAATAACTCTCACATATTCTCTGTCATTTTTCCAATTATTAAGGTTTTTTCGAGAAATATATTCATTTATTTCAGTACTTTTTTCAATAGTTTGAATTACTTGGTTTTTAATAAATTTTAAACTTGGTTTTTTTTCTTCGACGGTTGCCAAAAAATTTTTCTTTTTAATTTCAAGGTGTTCTAATGCTAAATTTTTTACTTCAACTAATAATCGCATTTGTAAAACATACAAATCAATTACTTTTTGCACACTAAATAGTAAAAACTTTTCTTCTTTTGTTAGATTATCACTTTTTGACTGTAATATTGCATATACCGATTGCATTACCTTGATACGAATGTGTCTTCTATTCACCATAATTTAAAAGATCGTAAGTTTTATAATTCTTATTAAAAATAAAACGCAAAATTAATGTTTTTTTTTGAATCTTAGCTTTAGCATTTCTAAATATATCGTTAAAATATTAACTAATTGTTTTCACCAAAATTAAACCAATATATTTATTATGTATCTTCGCCTGCATATTAAATTGATGATATTTCGATGAGAGCATTACAATATTTAAATAAATTTTTTTACAAATATAAGTATCGATTAATATTAGGAATTTTAATTACTGTAGTTTCCAAAATATTTGTACTTCAGATTCCTCAACTTATTCGAGAATCCTTAAATATTGTTGAAGATTTTAACAATCATAAAATTACAGATATTAGCATTGTAAAACATCAATTAAAAATTAATATTATTTACATTGTTGGTGCCGCTATAATCTCAGGGTTTTTTACTTTTTTAATGCGTCAAACCTTAATTGTAATGTCTAGATTAATTGAATTTGATTTAAAAAATGAAATTTTTCAACAATATGAAAACCTATCTTTAAATTTTTACAAAAAAAACAGGACTGGTGATTTAATGAATCGAATAAGCGAAGATGTTGGTAAAGTGCGCATGTATTTTGGCCCTGCAATTATGTATACCATGAATATGTTAGTGCTTTTTGTTGTTGCAATTACAAAAATGATAAGTATTGATTCAAAACTTACATTATATACTTTACTTCCATTACCAATTCTATCTGTTGCAATTTACCTTTTGAGTAAAATTATAAACCAAAGAAGTACTATCGTACAACAATATTTATCAAAACTTACTACTTTTTCACAAGAAATTTTTTCAGGAATTAATGTTGTCAAAGCCTATGGCATAGAAAAACAAACAGCTAATGATTTTAGTGCTTTAGCAATTACGAGTAAAGATAAAAATATCTCACTTTATAAAGCGCAAGCATTGTTTTTTCCTTTAATGATTTTGCTAATTGGAATTAGTAACATATTGGTTATTTATATTGGCGGAATGCAATATATAAATGGTGAAATTGAGAATATAGGTATTATTGCTGAATTTATTATCTATGTAAATATGCTTACTTGGCCTGTTGCTGTTGTTGGCTGGGTAACCTCAATTGTACAACAAGCCGAAGTTTCTCAAGGACGAATTAATGAATTTTTAGAAGAAGTTCCATCCATCAAGAATTTGCAAAAAACGGAATCAAATATTCAAGGTGATATCGAATTTAAAAATGTAAACTTTACTTATGAAGACACGAACATAACTGCACTAAAAAATGTAAGTTTCACAATCAAACAGGGAAGCACTTTAGCTATTTTAGGAAAAACTGGCTCAGGTAAATCAACCATAGCAAGTTTAATTGCACGATTATACGATGTTGAAAAAGGTGTAATTCTTGTAGATAACAAACCTATTAAAAACATGCATTTAAAATCACTTAGAGAAAGTATAGGTTTTGTGCCACAAGATGCTTTTTTATTCTCAGATACAATAAAAAATAATATTAAAATAGGAGATGAAAATGCTAGTGATACTGAAATTATAAACGTTGCAAAAGCAGCTTATATTCATCATAATATTGAAAAATTTAGCAACCAATACGAAACTTTAGTTGGAGAAAGAGGTGTTACACTTTCTGGAGGTCAAAAACAAAGAGTATCAATAGCAAGAGCTTTAATCTCAAACCCTAAAATTTTAATTTTTGACGATTGTCTTTCGGCAGTAGATACCGAAACCGAAGATATTATACTAAATAACCTAAAAAAAGCATCCAAAGGAAAAACATCCATAATAATTAGTCATCGAACTTCCTCAGTTAAAAATGCCGATAAAATAATTATTATAAACGAAGGTGAAATTATACAAACTGGCACACATAACACTTTAGTTTCAATCCCTGGTTATTATCAAGATATTTATAATCAACAACTTGAAGAGAAGTTAACAAGTAATGAATAACTTGAATGAATTGAAGTAAAAAAAATGTTGCATACGTTATTTAATTTTATAGATTTGTCTGTATAATTCAATAATAAAAAAATTATAATTAATATGAACGAGAAAGGGTTTATAGAACAAGAAGAGATTTTTTCGCAAGTTTTAAGAGCTGGCAGAAGAACTTATTTTTTTGATGTAAGAGAAACAAAAGCAGGTGATTATTATTTAACAATTACTGAGAGTAAAAAGTTTACTCATGATGATGGTTCATTTCATTATAAAAAACATAAAATTTATTTATACAAGGAAGATTTTAGTGAGTTTAGTGAAATGCTAAATAAAGCTACTGATTTTATAGTAAATGAAAAAGGGCAAGAAGTAATTAGTGAGCGCCACCAAAAAGATTATACCAAACCAAGCGAGGTTGAAACTAATGGAAGCGATACTGAAGTTGCCCCTTCTGAAAATTTTACTGATATAAATTTTGAAGATATTTAAAACCTAAAAAACCACTTAAAATATTTTAAGTGGTTTTTTTTATACTTCAATAGCAATTTCATTCTTTTTAAATATAGAAAATAAACCCTTATTTAATAAATTTAAAACAGTTATTTTATCTGTCGTTTTTACTAAAAAAGAAAGATTGTAATTACTACCTCCGTATGATATCATTCTAATTGGTATATCTCTTAAACAATTAAAAATTTCTGAAGTCACTCCTTTTTTGTTTTGCGCTAAATCTCCAGCAATACAAATAATACTTAAATCTGAATCTACCGCAATATTTCCAAACCCTTGAAGTTCTTGCACAATTTTATCTAATTTTTTAGTATCATCAATAGTTAAAGAAATTGCAACTTCAGATGTTGTAATCATATCAATAGAAGTCTCATTTTGTTCAAAAACCTCAAAAACCTTTTTTAAAAAACCATAAGCCATTAGCATTCTATATGATTTGATTTTAATAGCTGTAATATTATCTTTAGCAGCTACAGCAGTAATTCTTTTAATCTTGGCTTTATCATGAATTAAAGTACCTCTTGCTTCTGGCTTAAATGTATTTTTAACCAATACTGGAATATTTTTTTCTTTTGCAGGAATTATACTTTGCGGATGTAAAATTTTTGCTCCAAAATAAGCTAATTCCGCTGCCTCATCAAAAGAAATTTCTTCAATAGAAAAAGTTTGATCAACAAACCTGGGGTCATTATTATGCATGCCATCAATATCTGTCCAAATTTGAATTTGTTCAACTTGTAATGCCGATCCAATTAATGATGCTGTATAATCACTTCCGCCTCTTTTTAAATTATCAATCCTATTTTTGTCATTTTTACAAACAAATCCCTGAGTAATAAAAGTATCTATATTATTGTTTACATTAATAATTTTTGATAATTCATTTTCAATATAATCCAATTGAGGCTCACCTAGATTATCAATTTTCATAAAATCAATGGCGGATATTAAACTAGATTTCTGACCAAATTCTTCCAATAATAATTGAAATAATTTTGTGGTAATCATCTCACCTTGAACTAGAATTTCTTTTTCAATATCATTAGAAAAATTAGAAGTCAGAAAAGTATGTAATAAATCATTATGTTCGATAATAATATTTTCTCCTGCTTTTTTATTTACATCATTTATAAATAAATTTTGAATAACATAATTATACTTATCATTTAAAGTATTTATTTCTAATCTTGCTTCTTTTTTTTTATTCAAATACAAAAAATTTGCAATTTTTTGTAAAGTATTTGTTACCCCAGACATTGCCGATAAAACAATAATTTTACGACCTTTAGTATTATTTACTATAGATGCAACTTTATAAAAATTTTCTACAGATCCAACTGATGTACCTCCAAATTTTAAAACTATCATGATTTTAATTTTATACAAATATTTGAATTTATGTACTTTCAATAAAATTTTTATAATATATTTACGTTTTTATAACAAATTGTTTAATTTACAACAATGAAAACCATACAAGAAACAGTAGAAACAATCATTAAACGAACACCGTTTATTGAAGAAGCCATGCAAGAAAAACTTATAAATGTATCTTCTCTCGCTAGAGTAATTCAACCTGAAGTCGAGCAAATATTAGGTAAAAATGTTAAAGCCGGAGCAATAATGATGTCAATCAATCGTATTTCACCAGTTAACATTTTACGAATTAGAAAAAATATAAAATCGTTTTCATTAAAACTAGGTGATTTTATAGTTCGCTCTGATTTGTTTGACTATACTTTTAAAAACTCAAATACTTTATACAAGCAAATATCTCTACTTTTTGCTAAAATGGGAACCAATAGAGAATCATTTTTTACAGTTTCACAAGGTATTTTTGAAACTAATATCGTGATAAGCTCTAATTTAAAAGAAGAAATAGATAGACATTTTGATAAAGAGGAACTAATTAATTCTATGAAAAAATTAGCTTCAATTACTATAAAGCTACCAAAAACAAACATCGAACAATCAGGTATTTACTATTTTATTTTAAAACAATTGGCTTGGTCTAATATTCCTGTTCAAGAAATAATTTCAACAACGCATGAAATTACTTTGGTAGTTAAAGAAAGTGATATCAATAAAACATTTTCTATTTTAATTGATCTAAAAAAAGTTTAAAATAAAATTATAATTTTTGCTTATATTTTTGCTGAAAAAATTGAAAATACATATATAATTTATAGTTTACTTCTATTCCGTAATCAACAGCTGGGTTATAATTAATCTGCATTTCATACAAACTTGGGCTATATACAAAGGGCTGTAAAACTCTTTGATTCCACTCAACTACATAGAATTGATTTTTAATAGCAAGCGTATTATTTGAATAATACCACATTGGTTTTTGTGTTACTAACCAAGACTCAAAACCAGTTTCAATAATTAATATCTCATATTCTAATTCCTCATTAGCAATTTTAATTGTATCATTACTTGCATTAGTTGATACTAAACTGCTCGAATTTGTTGTATTTGAAGATGAAGTACAACTATAACTATAAATTAAAATCATTATCAAAAATGTAAAACTTATATTTTTCATGGATGTTTATTTACAATTAATTCAAATCAAAATTAATGCCAATAAAAATTATAAAATTTCTTTAAAAGCATCCGATAAAAAATACACACAGTCAGATGCAATAAATGTTTCCATGGTCCTGTTTTTTCTTATTGCAATATCAGCAGATAATCCATGTAAATAAACACCCAAAACAGCAGCATTTAAAGGAGAGTAGTTTTGGGCAATTAAACCTGTTATAATTCCTGTTAAAACATCGCCACTACCTGCTGTAGCTAATGCTGGGTTACCAGTTGTATTAAAATAAATTTTATTTTGATACGCTATTGCGGAATTTGCTCCTTTTAAAACTACAACAGATTGAATTTTATTAGAAAACGCTAATAATTTATCTAGCTTTTCATAATCATTTTTCCATTTCCCAACCAACCTTTCAAACTCTTTAGGGTGAGGAGTTAAAACAGAATTTTTAGGAATAAACTCTAATAATTCTTTATGCCTAGAAAAAATATTTAAAGCATCCGCATCAATTACTAAAGGAGTATTATTACTTACTAAAAATTTAGCAAAACCATTAATTGTTTTTAAATGAGTTCCTAAACCTACTCCAATACCTATAATATTCGGTTTCGTTTTATAATTAAAATACTGTAAGTAATTCTCATCATCAACCTCAACCATCACTTCAGGGTTTGCAGTTTGCAAAATAGGATAACCACATTTTGGAATATATGCACTTACCAAACCACTACCTATTTTCAATGCCGCTTTTGATGCCAAAACTACAGCTCCAATTTTACCAAAACTACCACCAATAACCAAGCTATGACCAAAAGTACCTTTATGCGAAAATTTATTTCTTGGCTTATAAATAGCTCTAATTTGTTTGGCGTAAGTTACACTGTATTGTGTTTCTAAACTTTCTATGAAATTCTGATCTAAACCAATATCTAACACCTGCCAATTGCCAAAAAACAGTTCGTTTTCAGGTAAAAAAAATGCTAGTTTTGGGTTTTGAAATGTTAAAGTATAATTTGCTTTAATAACCGATTCATTATCAGCAACAGCTTTATCTGCAAATAAACCTGAAGGAAAGTCAATCGAAATAATTTTTGCTTTTGATTTATTAATATTTCCAATAAGTCCTCTTGTATAACCATTAGGAGCTCTGGTCAAACCAATACCAAAAATGGCATCAATAACTATTGAATTACTTTCAATTACAGGAAATTCACTAAATGCGGTTAATTCAATTGGTTGATGTGCTATTTGTAATAATTTATTATAATTAATAACAAAATCGTTTCTTCTCTTCTCACTAAAATTTACGACATAAGTTTTAACCTTATAATTTGCTTCAATTAATTTTCTAG
>DAOUTI010000012.1 GCA_030626795.1 Flavobacteriaceae bacterium | reverse complement strand
TTTCCGCTAAGGGTAAAGAAATTTTAAATAAATTTGGCTATTCAGTAAGTAAATAAATGAACAGTTTAAAAGGTAAAATAGAGGCAGTAAATGTTAGTGGTGATTTGTCTATAATTACAATAAAAGTAAACGAGACAAATTTTTCTGCGATTGTCATTGACACACCAAAAACAGATGCCTATTTGGTTATAGGGAATCCTATTCAAGTTATTTTTAAAGAAACTGAAGTTATTATTGGTATCGGTTCAGTTGACGGAATTAGTTTAAGAAATAAACTTTTTGGTGAGGTTATTTCGATTGCATCAGATAATTTATTGAGCAAATTAGTAATCAATACCAATGTTGGTGAAATTACTTCGATTATCACTTCAAATTCTGTAAAAAGGCTAAAAATTGAAATTGGAACAAAACTTACAGCCATGATTAAAACTAACGAATTGATGTTGTCAAAATGATAGATTGGACGCCGCTCATATTAACCTTCAAATTGGCTTTTATAACAACAATTTTACTTTTAGTTGTTGCCATTCCGTTATCTTATTGGTTGGCTTATACCAAGTCAAAATTTAAACCAATTATTGAAACTTTAGTAAGTATGCCTTTGGTTTTGCCACCAACAGTTTTGGGCTTTTATATGTTGCTGGCTTTTAGTCCTTCAAACGCTTTTGGAAATTGGTTAGATGAGTGGTTGGGTTTACGTTTGGTTTTCTCTTTCGAGGGATTAATTTTAGCTTCGGTAATTTATAGTTTGCCTTTTATGGTACACCCTTTGCAGTCCGGTTTTTCTAATTTATCAGTATCACTGAAAGAAGCATCGTATGTTTTAGGAAAGTCAAAATTAACAACACTTTTTAAAGTTCTATTACCCAATTTAAAAACATCTTTACTTACCGGAATTGTTCTTGCTTTTGCACATACCATTGGTGAATTTGGTGTAGTTTTAATGATTGGTGGAAATATTTCAGGAAAAACCAAAGTCGCATCGATTGCTATTTATGATGAGGTTGAATCATTAAATTACGATGCAGCAAACACCTACTCATTGATATTGTTTGCCATTACTTTTATTATTTTATTATTGGTTTATTTGGTTAATGGGGGTTATTTTAAAAAGGTTATTTCATGATAGATATTTCCATTAATAAAAAATTACAATCCGCTTCTGGCGAAATGGTTTTAGACCTACAATTAAAAATTTTAAAAGAAAAATTAGTTACACTTTACGGAAAATCAGGAGCTGGTAAAACAACTCTTTTGAAAATAATTGCAGGACTTTTACCAGTTGATAAAGGGTCAATTCATATCGGAAATTCTATTTGGTTAGATACCCAAAAAAACATAAATCTTCCACCTCAAAAAAGAGATATTGGTTTGGTTTTTCAAGAATATGCTTTGTTTCCTAATATGACAGTAAAAGAAAACTTGTTATTTGCGTTGAATAAAGGCCAAGATCAAAAAATAATAAAAGAACTTATTGAAATAATTGATTTAGGTGATTTACAAAGCCGCAAGCCACAAACACTTTCTGGCGGACAAAAACAGCGCGTAGCATTAGCAAGAGCCTTGGTTAAGAAACCAAAAATTTTAATGCTCGATGAGCCGTTATCAGCATTAGATCATGAAATGAGGCATAAATTACAGCAATATGTTATGCAAGTTCATAAAGAATATAAACTTACTACCATATTGATTAGTCACGATGTGTCGGAAATTATAAAAATGTCAGATTATTTATTTGAAATAGATCATGGTCAAATAATTAACCAAGGTGTACCAACCGAGTTTTTTACAAAAAATAAAGGTTTTGCTAAATTTCAATTTACGGGTGAAGTAATTAAAATGGTGAAACAAGATTTTATTTTTATTATCACTGTTTTAATTGGAAAAGATTTGGTTAAAGTAGTAGTTGATGATGATGAGGCTAAAAAATTAAAAGTTAGTGATAAAGTATTAATTGCTTCAAAAGCATTTAATCCAATTATTTATAAGTTGGACTAAATAGTTTTTTGACAGATAATTATTTACATAAAACAAGGCTTATCTATTTTAAAATCACTAACTTGAGATTGCCAAAAAAATAATTTTTATAATTAAATTTTTATAAAATGGAATTAACAACAAAGGAAAAAAGTAAAAGATTTTTTTCAAAAATTATTATAGGTCTAGTAATTTTTGGGTATTTTAAAACAATGGATACCATAAAATCTCAAGAATATAAATCATCTGAGTTTACTCAATTTAAAGGAGTCGTTCAAGATGCCAATTCAAAAAAGCCATTAGAATTTGCGAGTATTATTATCAATGCTACCAATATTTCTACCATTACAAATACGGATGGTGAATTTTTATTAAAAGTACCGAATAATAATTTAGATAAAGACATTACCATAAGTTATTTAGGTTATTTAAATAAGGTAGTTTCTTTATCCAGTTTTACTGCAAACAAGTTTATTATTAAATTAGAGGAGTCATTTGAAAAATTACCTGATGTAAATTTAGCTTCAACGAATCCAATTTCAATTGTTGAGATGTTAATTAAGAATAGGCAAAAAAACTATTTTAATAAACCTGTGATAATGAAAGCTTTTTATAGAGAATCTATTAAAAAAAGGCGAACATACGCTTCCTTATCTGAAGCTGTTATCGATATTTATAAGCAACCATTAGAATCAAATTCTAAAGATTATGTAAAGCTTCATAAGGCTAGAAAAAGTACAGATTATAGAAAAGTAGATACTTTACTAATCAAATTGCAAGGAGGTCCATATAACAATTTGGCTATGGATATGATTAAAAACCAAGATCTATTTTTTACAGAAGATATTTTTGAAATTTACAACTTTACGTTTGATAAATTAATTAGCATGAATAACAAAACAGTTTATGTTTTAAACTTCATTCAAAAAAGCACTATTGTTGAGCCATATTATCAAGGTAAATTATATATCGATACCCAAAGTTATGCTTTAATAAAAGCGGTTTATAGTTTGAATCTTGAGAATTTAAAAAAAGCAAGCAAATTTTTTGTAAAGAAAAAACCAGCTAAGGCTGATGTAATTCCTGTAAAAACAAAATATATAGTTGATTATAGAGTTGCTAACGGGAAATGGTATTTTGGCTATAGCCGAATAGAACTGACTTTTAAAATTAATTGGGATAAAAAATTGTTTAATTCACTATATCATTTAACCATTGAAATGGCAACAACCGATTGGGAGTTGAATGAGGAGAATAATAATTTAAAAAACAAAGAAAAATTAAAACCTAATGTTATTTTAAATGACAAAGTATCAGGTTTTTCTAACCCAAAATTTTGGGGTGAATACAATGTAATTGAGCCAGATAAATCCATTGAAAATGCCATTAAAAAAATTCAAAGAAAACTAAAATAATAGGTTTTAAATTTTAAGATAGTTTTAATAAAAAAACAAGCATTAAATTGTAATTTTCCCGTTTTAAAATATCACATTATATTTTTTTATTAAATTTTATATGCGAAATAATAATCTCTATTTTTTTTTATTAATTCTATTTATTTCTTCAAGCTTAATTGCTCAAATTGATAATAATAAAGCTATTGAAACAAATGCATTTAATTTTGAGCCTGAGAAAAAAAGTAATGAAAAAAAAATAGTATTTGATACTTCAAATACTGTAGAAAAAAAAGGAGAAGCCATTACTCTTTTTGGTAGTTTAAGTGATATTTCTGATAATTTTCCACAATATAGTGTAGTTCCTAATAAAAACAATAACAATATGCAAAATCACAATGCACGTGATAAAGATGTACTTGTTAAAAAATATTGGAATGGTAAAGATATTAGTGATGTGAAATTAAAAACCAAGTTAGAGCTTGGTAAATTAGAAACGTCTACCCAAAGAATAAGAATTGAATGTCGTGATCATAGTTATGTTGATGGTGACAGAGTTCGTTTATATGTAAATGAACAGGTGGTTAGATCAAATATTATTTTATATGGTGGTTACTATTCTGTCGATATTGATTTAAAAGAAGGTTTTAACCGTATTGATATTGAGGCTTTGAACCAAGGAACATCAGGGCCAAATACAGCTGAGTTTAGGGTGTTTGATGACCATGGAAACTTATTAGCAGATCAAGAATGGAATATTTTAACAGGCTATGTAGCAACTCTAGTCGTGGTTAAAAATTAGTATTCAATCAGTAGCGATACATTAAAATCTAAAATTTTACTATATTCATAAGGTCATGATGAAAAAAGCAATAAAATTTTTATTAAAACTGGTCTTCATTGCAATTTTACTTTTCGGATTGTTTTTTTCTGGAATCTACTATGGCGTTTTTGGTCATTTATTTACAGAGAGTGAATTAAAAGATTTTAAAAACGAAACAGCTTCTTTAGTACTTTCTGATAATGGTACTTTAATTGGTAAATATTTTGCTGAAAATCGTACCAATGTTGAGTTTGATCAGATTCCACAAAATTTAATTAATGCATTAATTGCTACCGAAGATACTCGATATTTTGAGCATGACGGCGTAGATTCTCGAAGTTTGTTACGAGTTTTGTTTAAAACTATTTTGTTGCAACAAAAAAGTGCTGGAGGTGGTAGCACCATTACACAGCAATTGGCAAAAAACATGTATGGCCGTAAAAATTATGGGCCATTGACCATGCCTATCAATAAATTGAAAGAAGTAATTTTAGCGCATAGAATAGAAAATATTTACAGCAAAGAAGATATTTTAACACTGTATTTAAATACAGTCCCTTTCGGGGAAAATGTTTTAGGTATTGAATCTGCAGCAAGACGATTTTTTAATAAAGATGTTGCAGATCTTAAAGTTGAAGAAGCAGCAGTTTTAATTGGTATGTTAAAGGCAAATACATATTATAATCCCAGGTTACATCTTGAGCATGCATTTAAAAGAAGAAATGTAGTTTTGGGTCAAATGGAAAAGTATGATTATTTGAGTAATAAAATTACAGATTCTATTCAGAATTTACCACTACAATTAGATTATGCAAATATCGAATCAGAAGGCCCTGCAAATTATTTTTTAGTTCAAGTAAAAAAAGAAGTCAACAAAATTTTAAAGGAGGTTAATAAAAAATTGGATACCGTTTATGATATTAGAAAAAGCGGGCTGATTATTGAAACTACTTTAAATATTGATTTACAAAACTATGCTTTACAGGCTTTTCAAAGTCATTTAGGTAAAATGCAAAGCCTTTTGGATAAACAGTATAGGAGTGGCTCAAGTAAAAAGATTTTAAATAAATTAGTGAACAGTGAATTGGATAAATTAAAATTAACGAATAAATCAGATGTAAAAAAGATTCGTGAAATGTTTTCTTGGAAAGGTTTTTATAAGGATTCAATTTCAGTAAGAGATAGTTTAAAACAATCTATAACTTTATTACAAGCAGGTTTTATTGCTGTTGACCCAAATACTGGCGCTATTAAAACTTGGATTGGAGGAATTGATTATCGTACACAACCCTACGATCAAATTTTTGCACAAAGGCAAACAGCATCAGCTTTTAAGCCAATTCTGTATGCAGCGGCTTTAGAAGAAGGAGCAATGCCTTGTCAATATTTAGATAATGATGCTATTGTTTTAACAGATTTTGATGATTGGCATCCACAAAATTATGATCATAGTTTGGGTGGTAAATATTCAATAGCCGCTTCTTTGGCAAAATCAATGAATATACCAACAGTAAACCTTTTTTTGCAAATACCCTTTGAAAGTTTAGAAAACGTATGGAACAATTTGGGTTTTACACAAACTTTGACTCGTAAACCTTCAACAGCTTTAGGTACAGCAACGGCAAGTTTGTACGAAATGGCTTTTGCCTATGCGAGTTTCGCTAATGGCGGATTTAAAATTGAACCACAAATAATAACTTCTATAAAAACAGAAAGCGGTAAGGTTTTATACCAAAACGAAAAATTTAAAACTTCAGAAAAAGTTTTAGAAAAGCAAAGTGCTGATTTGTTGAATGCCATATTGCAAAAAGCAATTATTGAGGGTACAGGTAGGTCTATGAAAAACACCTATGGTGTACGTTTGCCTTTAGCAGGGAAAACAGGAACCTCACAAGATTATGCTGACGCTTGGTTTTTATCTTATAATCCAAATTTGGTTTTAGCAACTAGAGTGGGAGCATCGTTACCCATTATTCATTTTAATAATGGCGCAAATGGTTCGGGTAGTAAATTAGCTCTACCATTAGTAGCAAAAACTTTGCAGAAAGCACAAAAAAATCAGAGTTTGCAAAAAAAATATTTCACCAATTTTAATCCGCTACCTGATGCGCTTGAAAATGCACTAGACTGTGAAGATTATATAGATACTTCTGAAATTGAAAAATTGTTCGAAAATATCTTTAAAAATAAAACCACTACCTTTGAGAAAGCCTCAAAAAAAGCTTCCCGTAAGGCAAAAAGAAAAAATAAGAAATCGCTATTTAAAAGAGTTTTTGGTAAAAAGGAAGAATAACTTATACAAACCTTAATTGAGATAGATGATGTATTTATTAAGATTACTTTTACTTATTTCATTATTGTATAATTTTCAATCTGGTGATACCAGTTCGGTTGTTAATGATACCAATAAAAAATTAATAATTAAAAAAGTTACTACGCTGTCTCCTAAAATTGAAGAAACATCTGGTCTAATAAATTTTAACGGGAGAATTATAACTCATAATGATAGTGGGGGAGAACCTAGTTTGTATGAAATTGATATCTCTTCAGGTAATGTAATTAGAACTGTAGCCATATCAAACGCTGTAAATAAAGATATAGAAGATATTGCTCAAGATGAGAATTATATTTATTTGTGCGATATTGGTAACAATTCAAATAAGAGAAAAGATCAAACGATTTATAAAATTAGTAAAGCAGATTATTTAGCTAATAATGAGGTTGTTGCTGAAATAATTACAATAAAATATAAAGAACAAATTGATTTTACAAAAACTAATAAGAACACAAATTTTGATGCAGAGGCAGTTGTAAATATCAATGATGATTTGTTTCTTTTTACAAAGAATTGGGAAAATTTAAAAACGTCAGTCTACAAAATACCAAAGGTAAAAGGGAATTATACTTTAACCAAAATTGGTAGTTATGACATCAATGGATTGATAACAGCAGCAACTTATAATAAAAATGCCAAAACGGTGTTACTCACAGGCTATATAGACTTTAAGCCTTTTATTGTTGAATTAACTAATTTTTCGTCAAACAATCCATTAGATGGTAAAGTTGATAAAAAATCAATAGTTGTGAGTGGATCAATACAAATTGAAGGAATTACTATAAACCCTGATGGGTCATACTACATGAGTGCAGAAGAAACATCAGGATTTTCAGCTATTTTGTATAAGTTGTCGTATTAATTATTGAGATTTGATATTAAAGCTATTCCGCCAAATAAAAACAAAAAAGCAAACATAATAGCTAATACAATAAGCATTAGAATTAAACTTCCCTTAGCCCAATTTTTTTTATGAATATTAGTGTCTTCACTAAAGGCCCATATTAATAACATAATTAGACCAACTAAAGGTAGCCCAGAAATAAAAATAGTTAAAGCCCATTCTTTTGCGCTTAAAGTTTGCGTGTTTAGTACTGTTTGAGTTTCCATATATAAATTATTTAATTTTAAAATTCATTAATAAAGGTAAATGGTCAGATGCTTGTTTAAATTCGGTTAATACGCTACCATCTATAAATTGGATAAAATCAGTATTATAAAAAATATAATCTAATCTTTCGGTTGGTTTATTTGAATTGAAAGTGTTTTCAATACCGTTTTTATTAAAAACTGCATTTCCAGTTTTTGGTAGTTTTAGAAGTAAATTGATACTTGCATCATTATAATTAATGTCGCTATTAAAATCTCCTAATAAAATGGTTGGAAACTCATTGCGGTACCTGTTATAAAGTTCAATTATTTTTTTGGTTTGCTTTAATCTAGTTTCTTGATGAAACGCTTCTAAATGAACATTAATTAAAACAAGTGTTTCGTTTTGAATATTAATTTTTAGAATTTGAGCCAATCTGTCTATGTAAAAAGCATCATAATAAAAGGGGTTTGTTTTGTTTCTTTTTAATAAAAATCTTTCTTGGTTTATTATTCGATATTTACTTAAAATAGATTGACCTGAAAGTATTTTTCCAAACTGCATAGAGATTGGAAAATAAGGAAAAGGCAAATATTTTTTATCCCAATTGATGGTTTCTCCAACAAAGTTATAACCTAATTTAGCAATCTCATTTTGTTGATTTATATGATAGGAGCGTTTTGAGTCAAAATCAATTTCTTGGAATGCAATAATATCAGCATTAATATCTTTAAATTGAGTTAATACTAATTGTAGATTATTATCGAAAAGAGATTTAGGTTTTTCAACTGCTAAATTATTTGTCATACCACTTAAATACCCAATGTTGTATGTGATGATGCTAAAAATGGAATCGTTGTTTATTTTTGAGGGATATTTGTTATTATATGTTTTTGAGTATTCGTTAGCGCTAAAATTTGGTGATGAAGCCCAAAAATAAGAACCTACAAATGTGAATAATATACTTAAAATTATAACAAATAAAAATCTAAAAAACTTATTCATAGCTTGAGGGTAAATTGATAAAAAAAATAAATATAAGAAAATATTTTTAATTCATTTATCTTTGTATATTTGCAGCCCAAAATAAAAATAATTAAAGAAGCGTATATGAAAGGAGGTGACAAGCTATGTTGATAATTCCAGTAAAAGATGGTGAAAATATAGATAGAGCGTTAAAACGTTTTAAAAGAAAGTTTGACCGTACTAAAACAATGAGAACATTACGTGAAAAGAAGCAATTTTCAAAGCCTTCAGTGGTAAAACGTAAACAAATGCAAAAAGCACAATATGTTCAAGGACTAAGAACTGCCGAAGAAAAAGGTTAGTTTGTTGTTTAGATGAAAATTATATTTTTGTATCTAAAATAAAAGTTAAAATCCCGCTGATGCGGGATTTTTTTTTGTTAAAAATTTAATTTGCTTTTTAAAATTTTGTAACTTTGATAAGGATAGAATTAACAATGTGAATTTTGACTAATTGTGTTTAGTTAAATAGAAAACGGAAAATTTATTTTGAGTATACTTCATTTTATAGAATATATAAATTACGAAAAAAAATATTCACCTTATACCATTACGGCTTATAAAAATGATTTAGAAACTTTTCTCAATTTTTGTGAAAATAAATTTAATGAAAAGGATTTATCTATTTTACCGTATAGTATTATAAGAAGCTGGATAGTTGATTTGGTTGAAAGCAATATTTCAAATCGTACAATTAACAGAAAAATTAGTTCGTTAAAATCATATTATAATTTTTTATTGAAAACGAAACAAATTAATCAAAGTCCATTATATAAACACCAAGCCTTAAAAATTCAAAAAAAAATAAATGTACCTTTTTCTCAAAAAGAGATTGTAGAGGTATTGCAAGGCTTTAATGATGCTGAAGATTTTGAATCGGTTAGAGATAAATTGTTGATTGAATTATTATATACTACAGGTATGCGAAGATCAGAGTTAATTGGTTTGAAAAACACCTCTATTGATTTGTCGCAAAGCATTGTTAAAGTGATTGGAAAAAGAAATAAAGAAAGGCAAATACCGTTATTAAATTCAGTAATAAAATCTATTGAAACCTATCGTGTTGAAAAGATGAAAATTAATTCAAAAGGAGACGATTTTTTTATTACAATTAAAGGTAATAAAATGTATCCAACGCTTGTATATAGAATAATAAATGAGTATTTTAGTAAAGTATCTTTAAAAGTCAAAAAAAGCCCACATGTAATTAGACATTCGTTTGCTACCCATTTATTGAATGAGGGAGCAGATTTAAATTCTGTAAAAGAATTATTGGGGCATGCAAGTTTAGCCTCAACACAAGTGTATACTCATAGTAGCTTAAAAGATTTAAAAATAACGTATAACCATGCTCATCCAAGGGGCAGTAAAAACAATTAACTTATGAAAATATCTGTGCAATCTGTTAATTTTAATATTGATAATGATTTAACGAAATATATTGAGAAAAAAATAAATAATCTTGAAAAGTTTCATGATCAAATATTAGGTGCTGAAGTTTTTTTAAAAGTGCAAAGTACTAGTGAAAAAGAAAATAAAATTACAGAAATAAAAATTAATTTGCCTGGTAATGATATTGTAATTAAAAAGCAGAGTAAAACCTTTGAAGAAGGAGTGAGTATGTCTGTAGATTCTTTAAAGAGACAATTGGTAAAACGAAAAGGAAAGGTAAGGGCATAAAATTATTAAAAATTATATCAAAAAGTTTTGCAGAACTAATAAAACTTTTTACATTTGCAAACCGTTAGAAAAAGCGGTTTGTTTTTTTATGCGGAGATTTGAAAATAGCAATACGATTTTAATTGATTTTTTTTGAATTTTTTTAATGAAAAAGCCGATGTAGCTCAGCTGGCTAGAGCAGCTGATTTGTAATCAGCAGGTCGTGGGTTCGAGTCCCTCCATCGGCTCAGTTCTTTGAAACAAAATAATAAATATTGAGGGGAGATACTCAAGCGGCCAACGAGGACAGACTGTAACTCTGTTGGGAAACCTTCGCAGGTTCGAATCCTGCTCTCCCCACATGTATTTATTAATTATAAGAAAAATTTTAAGCGGGAGTAGCTCAGTTGGTAGAGCTTCAGCCTTCCAAGCTGATTGTCGCCGGTTCGAGCCCGGTCTCCCGCTCAATTTTTTCACAACAAAAAAAGAAGAATGAAGATGTGTTGTGAAAATAAAGTCTGCTCCAAGAAAAATTAACAATGGAGAGTAAATGAAAGTGAGAGGAGTCCGGTTTCTACAATGTAATCAAAAGCCGGTGTAGCTCAGGGGTAGAGCGTTTCCTTGGTAAGGAAGAGGTCACGGGTTCAAATCCCGTCATTGGCTCAATATAGAGTTTCAATAAAAAGAATTAAACACAAATATATATAACTAAGATTAAAAATTAACAATCATGGCAAAAGAACATTTTGACCGCTCGAAACCACATTTAAATATTGGTACAATTGGTCACGTAGATCACGGTAAAACGACTTTAACAGCTGCTATAACTACTGTATTGGCTAACAAAGGACTTTGTGAAGTTAAAGATTTTGATCAAATCGATAACGCACCAGAAGAAAAAGAAAGAGGTATTACTATTAATACATCACATGTTGAATATGCAACTGCTAATCGTCATTACGCTCACGTTGACTGTCCAGGTCACGCGGATTACGTAAAGAATATGGTGACAGGTGCTGCTCAAATGGACGGTGCTATTTTGGTAGTAGCTGCAACTGATGGGCCAATGCCACAAACTCGTGAGCATATCTTGTTAGGACGTCAGGTAGGTATTCCAAGAATGGTAGTGTTTATGAATAAAGTAGACATGGTTGATGATGAGGAATTGTTAGAATTAGTTGAAATGGAAATCAGAGAATTGTTAGATTTCTACGAATATGATGGTGACAATACTCCAGTTATTGCAGGTTCTGCATTAGGGGGATTGAACAATGAACCAAAATGGGTTGATTCGATTATGGAATTGATGGATGCTGTTGATGCATGGATTGAATTACCAAAAAGAGATGTTGATAAAGATTTCTTAATGCCTGTTGAAGATGTATTCTCTATTACTGGTCGTGGTACTGTTGCTACTGGTCGTATTGAAATGGGTGTTGCAAATACTGGCGACACTGTTGATATTATTGGTATGGGTGCAGAGAAATTGACTTCTACAGTTACTGGAGTTGAAATGTTTCGTAAAATACTAGATAGAGGTGAAGCTGGAGATAACGTAGGTATCTTATTAAGAGGTATAGCTAAAGAAGATATTAAAAGAGGTATGGTTATTTGTAAACCAGGTTCTGTTACGCCACATGCAAAATTCAAAGCTGAGGTATATATCTTGAAAAAAGAAGAAGGTGGTCGTCATACTCCATTCCATAAAAATTACCGTCCACAGTTCTATGTAAGAACAACAGACGTAACAGGTACTATTAACTTACCTGATGGAGTAGAGATGGTTATGCCAGGTGATAACTTAACTATTACAGTTGATTTATTACAACCAATTGCATTGAACTTAGGTTTACGTTTTGCAATCCGTGAAGGAGGTAGAACTGTAGGTGCAGGTCAGGTTACTGAAATATTAGATTAATTTTAATCTATTAGAATAATATTGAATATCAGGTGCTTCTTTTTAAGAGGTGCCTTATATTCTTTTAAATAGCATGTTTTTTTTAAAGTAAAAAACATAACAATAATTAAGTAGATTAATTTTTATATTTTAAGTAAATCTACTTCATACGGGTGTAGCTCAGTTGGTAGAGCACTGGTCTCCAAAACCAGGTGTCGGGAGTTCGAGCCTCTCCACCCGTGCGTAAAATAAAGATAAAATGGGTTTAGTAAATTATATTAAAGAATCATTTGAAGAGTTGAAAAATAATGTTACTTGGATGCCAAGAGACCAAGCGCAAAAAAATACAGTTTTGGTAGCTGTATTTACTATAATTTTTGCTTTGGCGATATTTTTAGTAGATAAATTTTTTCAAACTGGTTTAGAGAAATATTTTAATATTTTTAATTAATATATAATATGTCAGATTCTTCTTTAATGAAATGGTATGCTGTAAGAGCAGTAGGTGGTCAAGAAAATAAGGTTAAAGGCTATATCGAGAATGAAATTTCTCGTTTAGGTTTGTCTGATTTTGTTAACCAAGTTCTTGTGCCTACTGAAAAGGTAATCCAAATTCGTAAAGGGAAAAAGTACCATAAAGAAAAGGTATATTTTCCAGGTTATATTATGATAGAAGCAAATTTAAGTGGTGAGGTTCCTCACGTTATTAAATCTGTAACTAATGTAATTGGATTTTTAGGAGAAACAAAAGGAGGTGATCCAGTACCATTGAGAAAAGCTGAAGTAAATAGGATGTTAGGTACTGTTGATGATTTGGCACTACAAAACGAAAATGTTGCAATACCATTTGTTAAGGGCGAAACTGTAAAAGTTATTGATGGTCCGTTTAATGGATTTGATGGAACAATAGAAAAAATAAACGAAGAAAAACGTAAACTTGAAGTAATGGTTAAAATCTTTGGTCGTAAAACGCCTTTAGAATTAAACTATATGCAAGTCGAAAAAATCTCATAAGTGTTACGAGAATTTGGTTAATACATTAGCTTCCAATTAATGTGTTTTCTTAATTAATTAAATTATATAATGGCAAAAGAAATTAGTAAGGTAGTAAAACTACAAGTTCGTGGAGGTGCAGCAAACCCTTCACCACCAGTAGGACCAGCATTGGGAGCTGCCGGAGTTAATATCATGGAGTTCTGTAAGCAATTTAATGCAAGAACTCAAGATAAGCCTGGTAAAATTTTACCAGTAGCTATAACAGTTTACAAAGATAAATCGTTTGATTTTGTTGTAAAAACTCCACCAGCAGCAGCACAATTGTTAGAAGCAGCTAAAGTAAAAAAAGGATCAGGTGAACCTAACCGTAAAAAAGTAGCAACAGTTACTTGGGATCAAATCAGAAAAATTGCTGAAGATAAAATGGTTGATTTAAATGCATTTAAAGTAGAATCAGCAATGATTATGATTGCAGGTACGGCTAGATCTATGGGGATTCGTGTAAAAGGAGAAGCTCCAATTAAAACAGCGTAAGAAGATGGCAAAACTAACAAAGAAACAAAAAGAAGCTCATGCTAAAGTTGATGCTAATATAGTATACAATTTGGAAGATGCTTCCTCTTTATTAAAAGATATCACTAACGTAAATTTTGATGCAAGTGTTGATCTTGCTATGCGTTTAGATGTAGATCCACGTAAAGCAAACCAAATGGTTAGAGGTGTAGTAACACTTCCAAATGGTACAGGTAAAAATGTTAAAGTATTGGCATTGGTAACTCCTGATAAAGAAGCTGATGCTAAAGAAGCTGGAGCTGATTATGTTGGATTAGATGAATACCTTAAAAAAATTAAGGAAGGATGGACAGATGTTGACGTTATAGTTACTATGCCAAGTGTAATGGGTAAATTAGGACCATTAGGTAGAATATTAGGCCCTCGTGGTTTAATGCCTAACCCTAAAACAGGCACCGTTACAATGGATGTAGCTAAAGCAGTTAAAGATGTAAAAGGAGGTAAAATTGACTTTAAGGTTGATAAAACAGGAATTATTCATGCCGCTATTGGTAAAACATCTTTTGATGCTGATAAAATAGCAGAAAATGCAAATGAACTAATCCAAACAATTATGAAGTTAAAACCAGCAACTGTAAAAGGCGCTTATGTTAAGAGTATTTTCTTATCAAGTACAATGAGCCCTTCTATTGCAATAGATGTTAAAACAGTTTAAGCCAAGTTAAATATTTGAATTATGACTAGAGAAGAAAAATCACAAGTAATAGACGAATTAACTGGCAAATTAACTGATAATAATATTATCTATTTGGCTGATATCTCAGGCTTAAATGCTTCAGATACATCAAATTTACGTAGAGCTTGTTTTAAAGCAAACGTTAATTTGGCAGTTGTAAAAAATACATTGCTTGCAAAAGCGATGGAAAAATCTGATAAAGATTTTGGTGAATTATCTGAAGTTTTAAAAGGTAATACCTCAATTATGATGTCTGATACTGGTAATGCACCAGCTAAAGTAATCAAAGAATTTCGTAAAGGTTCTGACAAACCAATTTTGAAAGGAGCGTATGTTGAAGAAGCTATCTATGTTGGAGATGACCAATTAGATGCATTAGTTAGCATTAAATCTAAAGAAGAATTGATTGGAGATATCATTACCATATTACAATCACCTGCTAAAAATGTTATTTCAGCATTACAGTCAGGCGGTGGTAAATTGGCAGGAATATTGAAAACTTTATCAGAAAAATAAATAGCACACACTAATAAACTAAATAATAAATTTTTAAAGAGTAAAATAATGGCAGAATTAAAAGATTTCGCAGAGCAGTTAGTTAACTTATCAGTAAAAGACGTTAACGAATTAGCAAATATATTAAAAGACGAGTATGGTATTGAGCCAGCTGCAGCAGCAGTTGTAGCGGCAGGACCAGCAGCAGGTGGAGACGCAGCAGCAGAAGAACAAACAGAATTTGATGTTATTTTGAAAGCAGCAGGACAGTCTAAATTAGCAGTTGTAAAATTGGTTAAAGAATTAACTGGTTTAGGATTAAAAGAAGCTAAAGGTATTGTTGATAGTGCACCAGCACCAATCAAAGAAGGTATTTCTAAAGATGAGGCTGAAGGTCTTAAAAAATCATTAGAAGATGCTGGCGCTGAAGTAGAATTAAAATAATTCTTCTTTAGTAAAACAACTAAGGTTTAGGTCTTTGAGAATAATCTCATTGACCTAAACCGTTTTGTATATATATTCGTTCTTATAATTTAATTTAAATTTTTCTCCATTGGCAACGAAACAAAAAAACCAAAGATTAAACTTTGCATCAGCTAAATTGATAACTGATTATCCTGATTTTTTGGATATTCAAATAAAATCTTTTCAAGATTTTTTTCAACTAGAAACCAAATCTGATGAAAGAAGTGATGAAGGTCTGTATAAAACTTTCATGGAAAATTTCCCAATTACAGATACAAGAAACAATTTTGTTTTAGAGTTCTTAGATTATTTTGTTGATCCACCTAGATATTCAATTCAAGAATGTATTGAAAGAGGATTAACATATAGTGTACCTTTAAAAGCGCGTTTAAAATTATATTGTACTGATCCTGAACATGAAGATTTTGAAACGATAGTTCAAGATGTTTATTTAGGAGTTATACCTTACATGACACACAGTGGTACTTTTTGTATAAATGGTGCTGAACGTGTTGTTGTATCCCAATTACACCGATCTCCTGGTGTGTTTTTTGGACAATCATTTCATGCAAATGGTACCAAATTATACTCAGCAAGAGTTATTCCTTTTAAAGGATCTTGGATCGAATTTGCTACCGATATTAATCAAGTAATGTATGCCTATATCGATAGAAAGAAAAAATTACCAGTTACTACACTTTTTAGAGCGATTGGATATGAAAGAGATAAAGATATTCTAGAGATTTTTGATCTTGCAGAAGAAGTAAAAGTATCTAAAAGTGGACTAAAGAAAGTATTAGGAAGGAAATTAGCAGCAAGAGTTTTAAAAACTTGGTTTGAAGATTTTGTTGATGAAGATACTGGTGAAGTAGTTTCAATAGAACGTAATGAAATAATTCTTGACAGAGATACTGTTTTAGAAAAAGAGCACATTGATGAGATTATTGAATCTGGTGCGAAAACTGTTTTATTACATAAATTAGATAATGATTCTGGTGATTATGCAATTATTCATAACACCTTACAAAAAGATCCTACGAATTCTGAAAAAGAAGCCGTAGAGCATATTTACAGACAGTTACGTAACGCTGAACCGCCAGATTATGAAACTGCAAAAGGTATAATAAATAAATTGTTCTTTTCTGAACAACGTTATAATCTTGGAGAAGTAGGACGTTATAGAATGAACAAAAAATTAGGTTTGGATATTGATATAGAACAAAAAGTTCTTACAAAAATTGATATCATTACAATCGTAAAAAACCTGATTAATTTAGTAAACTCAAAAGCTGAAGTTGATGATATTGATCACTTATCAAATCGTCGTGTAAGAACTGTTGGAGAACAACTTGCAGGTCAATTTGGTGTTGGTTTATCTCGTATGGCTCGTACTATTCGTGAGCGTATGAATGTTCGTGATAATGAGGTGTTTACTCCTATTGATTTGATTAATGCGAAAACATTATCATCAGTAATTAACTCATTTTTTGGTACCAACCAGTTATCTCAGTTTATGGATCAAACCAATCCACTAGCAGAGATTACACACAAACGTAGATTATCTGCATTAGGCCCAGGTGGTTTATCACGTGAAAGAGCAGGGTTTGAGGTTCGTGATGTACATTATACTCATTATGGAAGGTTATGCCCGATTGAAACACCAGAGGGACCAAATATTGGATTGATTTCATCTTTAGCAGTTTATGCAAAAGTAAATAATTTAGGATTTATTGAAACTCCTTATAGAGAAGTTAAAGATGGTGTTATTGATACAAATAAAAAGCCTATTTATTTAAGTGCAGAAGAAGAGGAAGGTAAAAAAATTGCCCAGTCAAATTTAGACCTTGATAAAAATGGTAAAATAATATTAGATAAGGTTGTTGCTAGAGAAGAAGGTGATTTTCCTGTAGTTTCACCAAATGAGGTGAATTACATGGATGTTTCGCCAAATCAAATTTCTTCTATATCAGCATCTTTAATTCCTTTCTTAGAACATGATGATGCGAATAGAGCCTTGATGGGATCAAATATGATGCGACAAGCAGTTCCATTGATGCGCCCCGAAGCTCCAATTGTAGGTACAGGATTAGAAAGAAGAGTTGCAGAAGATTCAAGAATTTTAATCAATGCTGAAGGATCAGGGGAAGTGATTTATGTGGATTCTGATAGAATTGAAATTAAATATAGCCGTACAGAAAATGAAGAGGTAGTTAGTTTTGATTCAGAAATTAAAACTTATAACTTGATTAAGTTTAGAAAAACAAATCAAGGTACTTCAATTAACTTACATCCAATTGTTAAAAAAGGAGATAAAGTTACCAAAGGTCAAGTATTATGTGAAGGTTATGCAACTGAAAAAGGTGAATTAGCACTTGGTAGAAATATGAAAGTTGCCTTTATGCCTTGGAAAGGGTATAACTTTGAGGATGCGATTGTGATTTCTGAAAAAGTAGTTCGTGAAGATATATTTACTTCAATTCATATTGATGAATATTCTTTAGACGTTAGAGATACTAAGCTAGGTGCTGAAGAATTAACAGCTGATATTCCAAATGTAAGTGAAGAAGCAACAAAAGATTTAGATGAAAATGGAATGATAAGAATTGGTGCTGAAATTAAACCGGGAGATATACTTATCGGTAAAATCACACCAAAAGGAGAATCAGATCCAACACCTGAAGAAAAGTTATTAAGAGCAATTTTTGGAGATAATGCAGGTGATGTAAAAGATGCATCATTAAAAGCTTCACCATCATTAAGAGGTGTAGTAATTGGTAAAAAATTATTTCAAAGAGCTGTAAAAGATAAGGTAAAGAGAGTTAAAGATAAAGAGGAAGTAAATAGCCTTGAAATTCAATTCTCAGTTGATTATGATAAATTAAGAAACGTACTTGTTGATAAATTATTTAGTCTTATAAATGGTAAAACATCGCAGGGTGTTCAAAATGATTTAGGTGAAGAAATTTTACCAAAAGGTAAAAAATTCACATTAAAAATGTTAAACTCAGTTGCTGATTTTGAACATTTAACTAAAGGAGTTTGGACTACAGATAAAGATTTAAATAGCTTGGTAAGTAGATTAATTCACAACTATAAAATTAAAGTTAGTGATTTACAAGGTTTATTACGTAGAAAGAAATTTGCTGTAACTGTTGGTGATGAATTACCAAAAGGAATAATTAAGCTTGCTAAAGTTTATATAGCCAAAAAACGTAAATTAAAAGTAGGTGATAAAATGGCAGGACGTCACGGTAATAAAGGTATTGTTGCACGTATTGTTCGTGCAGAAGATATGCCTTTCTTAGAAGACGGAACACCAGTTGATATCGTATTGAATCCATTAGGAGTACCTTCTCGTATGAATATTGGTCAAATTTATGAAACTGTTCTTGCTTGGGCTGGTAAAAATTTAGGTGAAAAATATGCTTCTCCAATTTTTGATGGAGCAAATATTGATCAAATAACCGAATTAACCAGAAAAGCTGGTATTCCAGACTTTGGTCATACTTATTTATATGATGGTGGAACAGGAGAACGTTTTGACCAACCAGCAACTGTAGGTATTATCTATATCATTAAGTTAGGTCATATGATTGAAGATAAAATGCATGCACGTTCTATAGGACCTTATTCATTAATTACACAACAACCTCTTGGTGGTAAAGCCCAATTTGGTGGTCAGCGTTTTGGTGAAATGGAAGTGTGGGCTCTTGAAGCATATGGTGCTGCAGCTACATTAAGAGAAATTTTAACTGTAAAATCAGATGATGTTACGGGTAGAGCAAAAACTTATGAAGCAATCGTAAAAGGAGAGAAAATGCCTGAACCAGGATTACCAGAATCATTTAACGTGTTAATGCACGAATTAAAAGGATTAGGTTTAAACCTGAAGTTAGAAGAATAATTAGCAATAAATGTAGCAAGGAGTTGTAATAAACTCCTTGCTATTATAATATAATTTTTACAATTTAATTCTATTCCATTACCATGGCAAGACAAAGAGAAAAATACACTGTAAAAAAGTTTAATAAAATTACAATTGGTTTAGCTTCACCTGAAGTTATTCTTGAAAACTCAAGAGGAGAAGTTTTAAAACCAGAAACCATCAATTACCGTACACATAAACCTGAAAGAGATGGTTTGTTTTGTGAAAGAATTTTTGGGCCAATAAAAGATTATGAATGTGCTTGTGGTAAATACAAACGTATTCGTTATAAAGGAATTATCTGCGATAGATGTGGAGTTGAAGTAACAGAGAAAAAAGTTCGTAGAGATAGAGTAGGGCATATTAATTTAGTGGTTCCTGTAGCTCATATTTGGTATTTTAGATCATTACCAAACAAAATGGGTTACCTTTTAGGTTTACCATCTAAAAAATTAGATATGATTATTTACTACGAAAGGTACGTAGTAATTCAGCCAGGTATTGCTGTTAATGCTGAAGGAGAACCTGTACAAAAAATGGATTTCCTTACAGAGGAAGAATATCTAGATATTTTAGAAACTATTCCCCCAGAAAACCAGTATTTAGATGATAGTGACCCAAATAAGTTTATTGCTAAAATGGGTGCTCAATGTTTGATTGAACTTTTATCTCGAATAGATTTAGATAGTTTATCATACGAATTAAGACATAAAGCAAATACAGAAACGTCTAAACAACGTAAAATGGAAGCTTTAAAACGTTTGAACGTTGTTGAAGCTTTTAGAGATGCAAATACTCGTAAAGAAAATAAACCGGAGTGGATGATTATGAAGGTAGTTCCGGTAATACCGCCAGAATTACGACCGTTAGTGCCATTAGATGGTGGTAGATTTGCAACTTCCGATTTAAATGATTTATACCGTAGAGTTATTATTCGTAACAATCGTTTAAAAAGATTGGTGGAGATTAAAGCTCCTGAAGTTATTTTACGTAATGAAAAACGTATGTTACAAGAATCTGTTGATTCATTATTTGATAATACGCGTAAATCATCTGCAGTTAAAACAGAATCAAACCGTCCGTTAAAATCTTTATCAGATTCATTAAAAGGTAAACAAGGTCGTTTCCGTCAAAATTTATTAGGTAAACGTGTTGATTATTCAGCTCGTTCGGTAATTGTTGTTGGACCAACTTTAAAATTATCAGAATGTGGATTGCCAAAAGATATGGCAGCCGAGCTTTACAAACCTTTTGTAATTAGAAAATTAATCGAAAGAGGAATTGTAAAAACTGTAAAATCTGCTAAAAAAATTATAGATAAAAGAGAACCAGTTGTATGGGATATTTTAGAAAATGTTTTAAAAGGACATCCTGTATTACTAAACCGTGCACCTACGTTGCACCGTTTAGGAATTCAAGCTTTTCAACCAAAATTAATTGAAGGAAAAGCAATTCAATTGCACCCACTGGTTTGTACAGCATTTAATGCCGATTTTGATGGAGATCAAATGGCAGTGCATTTACCATTAGGAGCTGAAGCAATTTTAGAGGCTCAGTTATTAATGTTGGCTTCACATAATATATTAAACCCAGCAAATGGTGCACCTATTACTGTACCATCTCAAGATATGGTTTTAGGTTTATATTATATGACCAAAGAGCGTAAGTCTACAGCTAAAATTAAAGTTAAAGGAGAAGGCGCTACTTTTTACTCTCTTGAGGAAGTAAAAATAGCGTTTAATGAAAAAAAAGTTGATCTAAATGCAAGTATTAAAGTTAGAGCAAATGATTTTAATGAAGAAGGAGAATTAGTTTCTAAAATAATACAAACAACTGTTGGTAGAGTTTTATTTAATGAAGTTGTACCAAAAGAAGCAGGATATATTAATGAAGTACTTACCAAAAGATCGCTACGTGATATTATTGGTAATATTTTAAAGTTGACAGATGTACCTACTACAGGTGATTTTTTGGATGATATAAAAAATATGGGATACCATTTTTCATTCCGAGGTGGATTATCATTTAGTCTAGGAGATATTATTATACCTAAAGAGAAACAAAGTTTGATTGACGAAGCTAATAAGCAAGTTGACTCAATCAAGTCAAGTTATAATATGGGTATGTTAACCAATAAAGAGCGTTATAACCAAGTTATTGATATTTGGGGATCAACAAATAACCGTTTGACAGAATTGTCAATGAAACGTTTACGTGAAGATCAACAAGGATTTAACTCTGTGTTTATGATGTTAGATTCTGGTGCAAGGGGATCTAAAGAGCAAATTCGTCAGTTAACTGGTATGCGTGGTTTGATGGCAAAACCAAAAAAATCAACAGCAGGTGGTGGTGAAATTATTGAAAATCCAATTTTATCAAACTTTAAAGAAGGATTATCAATTTTAGAGTACTTTATTTCTACGCACGGTGCACGTAAAGGTTTGGCCGATACTGCATTAAAAACTGCCGATGCGGGTTATTTAACTCGTCGTTTGGTAGATGTTTCACAAGATGTTATTGTAAATGAAGAAGATTGTGATACACTAAGAGGCTTAGAAGTTAAACCTCTTAAAAATAATGATGAAATAGTTGAATCATTAGGAGAAAGAATTTTTGGACGTATTTCATTACATGATATTCATGACCCAAAAACGGATGATATAATTATTGAATCAGGCGAATTGTTTACTGAAGATATCGTAGCAATAATTGAAAAGACTTCTATAGATACTGTTGAGGTTCGTTCGGCTTTAACCTGTGAATCTAAAAGAGGAATATGTGCAAAATGTTATGGTAATAGTTTATCAACCAATAGCATGGTGCAAAAAGGAGAAGCTGTTGGTGTAATTGCTGCACAATCCATTGGAGAACCAGGTACACAGTTAACGCTTCGTACTTTCCACGTGGGTGGTATTGCTGGTAACATTTCTGAAGACAACAAACTAGTAGCTAAATTTGAAGGTAAAGTAACCATAGACGATTTAAAAACTGTTGAAGGAAAAGACACGGATGGTAATAAAGTTAATATTGTTATTTCTCGTACATCTGAGATAAAAATTAAGGATAGTAAAACAGGAATTGTATTAAGTACAAATAATATACCTTATGGTTCTCATGTTTTTGTTGATGAAAAGACTAAAATCAAAAAAGGTGATGTAATTTGTCAATGGGATCCATATAATGGGGTTATTATTTCTGAATTTGGAGGTAAAGCAGTTTTTGAAGAAGTTCAAGAAGGTGTAACTTTCTTAGTTGAAATGGATGAACAAACCGGATATAAAGAAAAAGTAATTACCGATTCTAAAAAGAAAAAAGTAATTCCAACATTACATATTCAAAACAGTAAAGGAGAAACTTTACGATCTTACAGTTTACCTGTAGGTGCTCATTTATTGATTGAAGAAGGTCAAAAGATTGAAGTTGGTGAGATAATAGTTAAAATACCTCGTAAATCTGGTAAAGCAGGCGATATTACAGGTGGTTTACCACGTGTAACTGAACTGTTTGAAGCGCGTAATCCTTCTAATCCATCGGTAGTTTCTGAAATTGATGGTGTTGTTTCGTTTGGTAAAATTAAACGTGGTAACCGGGAGATTATAGTAGAATCAAAATTAGGAGACATTAAAAAATACTTAGTTAAATTATCTAATCAAATATTGGTGCAAGAGAATGATTTTGTAAAAGCTGGTATGCAATTATCTGATGGAGCTACAACACCAATTGATATTTTAAATATTCAAGGTCCTGCAAAAGTTCAAGAATATTTAGTGAATGAAATTCAAGAGGTTTACCGTTTACAAGGTGTGAAAATTAATGACAAGCATTTTGAAGTAGTGGTAAGACAAATGATGCGTAAAGTAAAAATTATTGATTCTGGAGATACTATTTTCTTAGAAAACCAATTAATTCATAAAAATGACTTTATTGAAATAAATGATAATATTTATGGAATGAAGGTGGTTGAAGAAGCTGGTGATTCAGAAGTGTTAATTGCAGGTCAAATTGTTACAGCACGTGCTTTACGTGATGAGAACTCTATTTTACGTAGGAATGATAAGAAATTAGCAGATGCAAGAGATGCGGTTCCTGCAACAGCAGAACCAATACTGCAAGGTATTACAAGAGCATCTTTACAAACTAAATCATTTATATCAGCGGCTTCTTTCCAGGAAACAACGAAAGTTTTAAATGAAGCTGCAGTTCATGGTAAGGAAGATTACTTAGAAGGTTTAAAAGAAAATGTTATTGTAGGTAAAAGAATTCCGGCTGGTACAGGAATGAGAGATTATGATCATCTTATCGTAGGTTCGAAATCAGAAATGGAAAATTAATATTTAAGGCGCGATTTATCGCGCCTTTTTTTATTTAAAATTTATACATTATGAATAAAGAGGAAAATAAAAATCAATTGAATATTGAACTTGACGAAAAAATAGCTGACGGTACTTATGCCAATTTAGCTATCATTAATCATTCAGTTTCTGAATTTGTAGTTGATTTTATCAACGTAATGCCAGGAGCACCAAAGTCAAAAGTGAAGTCTAGAATTATTTTAACGCCTCAGCATGCTAAAAGACTAATGAAGGCTTTGGCTGAAAATGTGAAGCGTTTTGAAAATAATCATGGTGAGATAAAAGATTATGAGCAACCCCCAATTCCGATGAATTTTGGACCAACGGGTCAAGCATAAATAATTTAAACGCCAAACAATATGTTTGGCGTTTTTTTATATTTGCTGTGTGATGAGAAAGACATAGTATAGTTTTAACTAAAGATAAACCAATAGTATTATTTGCATTGGATGAGCTAAAAGATAAGTGTAAAAATATTAGTAAAGAATACAATGAAGGCTAATACAGTGATAACATCAGTAAATAAACTTTGGAAACATCCTTTATTATTTGGTATAATAGGTGCTTTTATAGGTTTGGTATTGCGATATGCTTTTACAGGATCTTCGATTGCATTTCCCTTTAAAAACATTTTACATGCACATTCGCATGTGATGTTATTAGGGTTTCTTTTTAATGCATTACTAGCTTTAATTTGGATAAAATTCACCAGCGGAATTGATAGAATTTCTTATAAACTATATGTTGCTTTACAATTAGGTATGGCACTAATGATTGTTGCATTTATTATGCAAGGGTATGCTTTATATTCTATATTGTTTTCAACATTGCATTTATGGTTAAGTTATATTTTACTGATACGATTATGGAAACGACTAAAAGGAAACAAATTTTTAATACAACTTGTTAAAGTTGGAATTGTTTTTCATTTTATATCTTCACTTGGACCCTATGCTTTAGGACCATTAATGGTTATGGATATGAAAGAGTCACCATGGTACCAACAGGCAATATTCTTTTATTTACATTTCCAGTTTTTAGGATTATTTTTCACTTGGATGCTAGCGGTATTACTACAAAAAACAACCGTAATTCTTACTAAAAAACAAGTTGTAGGTATATGTATTAGTTTAGTTTTATTGTATGCACATTCCTTAGATTATAGTTTCGACCATTGGTTAATTCAATTATTTGGAGGTTTTGGTTCTATATTTTTGTTTTTGATACTTTTAAAGTTTAAAGACGGTTTTCTAAAATTAGAAAGAAGATTTAAAATGATTTATTATATCATTCTAATTGTTGCAATAATTAACATTTTAGGGAGTATACCTGTGGTTGCAAAACTCGTAGTTAATAATCATTTTATGTTAATCGCTTGGTTACATTTTTTATTTTTAGGCATGTATGTACCTTTTATTTGGGCATTTTTAAAACAAAAAATTAGTATAACTATTTGGCTATTATATGGTTTTACAGTCATTTTATCTGAAGCTGTATTAGTCTTTCCAAATGAGTTATCTCAGTGGTTTTCAATTTCTATAATGTGGCTCTTATTTATAATTTATTTAAGTATGTTTTTGATAATCACTACAGTTCATTCAAGTTATTTATTTAGTAGAATTAACACTAAATAATGTTAAGAACGATGTTCATTTTGTTAGTTTTGTCTAACTAAAAAATCAAAATGAAACATTACTATTTAACATTAATTTTCCTATACTTAGGAAGCAATGTTTTGTTTTCGCAAGAAAACAAAGTAGAAAGTTTAAATGAAATTACCATTACCTCTAGTCGAATTGATGTGCCATTTGATAAAGATTCACGGACTATCATTGTAATTTCTAGAGAAGATATTCAAAGTAGCACAGCTAATAATGTTGCAGATTTATTACAACAATTTACTGGTGTAGATGTTAGACGTAGAGGAATAGACGGTATGCAATCAGACCTTTATATTCGTGGCGGTAGTTTTGATCAAACCTTGGTTTTAATTGATGGTATAAAAACTGAAAATCCTCAAACAGGGCACCATACCATGAATATGATGATTCCTATTGAGAATATTGAAAGAATAGAAATTGTTAAAGGCCCAGCTGCAAGAGTGTTTGGGCAAAATGCATTTACTGGTGCAATTAATATTGTTACTAAAAAAAATGTGGCAACTCAAATAAAAGGCGAAGTGTCATACGGGTCATTTCATACAGGTAATATCGCTTTAACAGGAGGTTTAAATTTAAAAAAATCTTCTCATCAAATAAATATATCACGAAATGTTTCAGATGGGTATCGTTACAATACAGATTTTGAAAATAAAAGTGTATTTGTAAAAAGCAAATTCAATACTACAGGTACACCTATCGATGTTATAGCTACATTTATGGAACGTAAATTTGGAGCAAACGGTTTTTATGCAAGCCCAAGTTTTAAAGACCAATACGAAGAAACACAATCAAGTTTGATTGGAGTCTCCACAAATATATCTAAATCTAATTTCAATTTTAAACCTAAATTATATTGGAAAAGAGGTCAAGACATGTATGAGTTTGTTAGAGGTAAACCTGAAATATACAGAAATTTACATATTACAAATAAAGTTGGAGTAGCTATGGATGTTGCTTATAATTCAAGTCTAGGAACCACAGGAATGGGAATTGATATTGCCAAGGTTTATATTGTTAGTAATAATTTAGGCGATCATGATCGAACTATGGTTACAGGTTTTTTAGAGCAAAGAATTCAGTTATTTAATGATAAATTAGATATAACTCCAGGTGTTGCATTGACTTATTATTCCGATTTTGATTTTCATGCCTTTCCAGGAATTGATTTAGGGTATAGCTTAAATAATCAGTTTAAATTATATGGTAATATGGGATATACTTATAGAATACCAACTTATACAGATTTGTATTATAGTAGTCCAACAACCGAAGGTAATGCAAACCTTAATCCTGAAAAGGCTTTAGCCGAAGAGATTGGAGCGAAATTTATCTCAAAGCATATAACAGTAAATACGGCATTGTTTTATAGAGACGCTAAAGATTTGATAGACTATGTTAAAATAAATGAAGAGGACAAATGGCAAGCAGAAAACTTAGCACAGGTAACTACCAAAGGTTTTGAAACTGAAATTCAATACCGATTAACTTTGTTAAATTATCCTCAAAAATTAAATATGGGATATACGTTTTTAGAAGATGATGTTGTTAAGCAAGATATACCATTTTCAAGATATTCTTTAAATTCGATTAAACATCAGGTAACTGCTAACTTAGATTCACAATTTTTTAAATATTTGCGTCAAAATATTGCTTTCAGATTTGTAGAAAGACCAGATGGTACAAGTTATAATGTTGTTGATTTTAGATTAACAGCAATGTATAAGAATCTAGAAATATCTGGGATGTTTAATAATATTTTTAGTACAGAATATGCAGAAACTAATTTGGTGCCTATGCCTAAAAGTAATGTTTTGTTTGTACTAAAGTATACATTTAAATAATTGTTTTTATTATTTGAAAATCTGATGTAATTGATTCGTTATTACTCGACTAAACCATTATAAATTTTAAAATATTAAATATGAAAAATGTATTATCCATAGTTATATTAATGCTAACAATAAGTTTAACGGCTCAAATCAATAATGAACATTTAAAAGTTGGTGAAAGTGCACCACAAATTATTGGAATAGATCAAAATGGTAAAAAAATAAATTCGACAGAGATTTTAAAGCATAACAAAATATTAATGATTTTTTATAGAGGAAACTGGTGTCCGCATTGTAAAAAACATTTAGGCTCCTTACAAGAACATTTGAATGAATTTACAAAGAAAGGAGTTTTTGTAATGGTTATAACTCCAGAATCTGAAGAAAGAACAAAAGAGACCGCTGAAAAATGGAAAACAAATTTTTCAATAATACATGATGTTGATAATAAAATTATGAATGATTATAAGGTTGTCTTTGAAGTTAATAAAGAGAATGTGTCTAATTATTATGGTTATGTTACTAATAAAGTGGCGGCATACAATGTTGAAAATAACAATGTTTTACCAGTGCCAGCAACTTATATTATTGATCAAAACGGGAAAATTTCTTATGTTCAATACGACCCAGATTATAAAAACAGATCAGATTTTAGTGAAATATTAAAGTCTTTATAAAACTTGATTTTTTTTTAAGAAAAAAACCGTTTCAAAATAATTTTGAAACGGTTTTAATATTTATCTATGGCGATTAGCCATTACATCATACCTGGCATTCCGCCACCCATTGGAGGCATAGCAGGTCCACCACCTTCTTCTTCAATATCAGAAACAACAGCTTCTGTAGTTAATAACAA
>DAOUTI010000110.1 GCA_030626795.1 Flavobacteriaceae bacterium | reverse complement strand
ATATTTTGAAGCCGTAAAAATTACTTTCCCTATTTTATTGTTGCGAAATTCAGTTTTACTTATTACTGAAAAACAAAATCAAGAAAATGAAAAAAATAAATATTTCTATAAAGGAAATGTTTATGAAGCAAGATGAATTGATTGGCAATAAGGTGAGGTCTATCTCTGAAATTTCTATTGATTTTTCTTCTCAAAGATTATATTTAAAAAATATGTTTAATGACCTAGAAAAGCTATCAAATAAAACAGATAAATCTTTTTTAGGAGCAGTAAAAGCGCAAGAAAAAAAGCAATTAAAAGGAATTGATCATTTGGAAAAAAGGATGCTGAAAGCGCAAAAAAGAAAATATAACGAGATTGTTAATCGGATTGCAATTTTACAAGATGAGCTTTTTCCTAATCAAAGTCTGCAAGAGCGCCAAGCCAATTTCTCTGAGTTTTATTTGGAATATGGAGATCACCTTATTCAAAGCTTAATTGAAAACTTAAATCCCTTAAAATTAGAATTCGATGTTGTTGTTTTGTGAATTAAGACTTAACAAGTCAAAAGGTTAAAGTATTAAACCAAGCCACAAATTACTAAGGCTTGATAATAAGCTTTTGCACGATATTCTGTATTGTAATTTTCTATCTCTTCTGGTTTTATCCATAGCATTTTATCAAATTCATCGTCTTGAGGTGTAATATTTACTTTTGGATTGTGTTTGATTTTTATAATATGAAGTTCTTGTCCTTTGTATAGAGGGTGGCAATTTGGAGGGAATGGATAATTAATTTTTTCGGTATATATTTCTAGAATATATTTATGGTGTAATTGATAATCTAGCTCTTCTAATAATTCACGTTGCAAACCTAAAGCTAGGGTTTCATTTTCTTTTAATCCCCCTTGAGGGAATTTAAAACTCTTATCTCGAGTAGAATAGCCAATTAAAATTTGATTTTTATCATTTAAAATTACTGCCATTACAGCTTGGCGAAAGATCTTAGCCATTATTAAATATTTTGAAATAAAGTTAAGAGTAATTGTCAAAAAAAATGATCGAAAAATCGATCATTATATAATTAGGTTTATTTTGATGTTTTTTATCTAATAAATAAGAAAGAAAATAAAAACGCAAATTTGCTCAGTTTTAAAGCGTCCATTTTAAAATATCTTTTTTTACTTTCTAATTTAACTTCTGGTTTGTTAGTGAATTTAGCAACTAATTCCGAAATTTCACCAATCAAATGGTAACATGCATTTGTTAATTTTTCGTCTCTTGGCAGGTAGTCGCTTTGTGGATAAAGAATTAATAAGAAATCGCCATTATTATTTGGTGAGGTAAAACAATCTTCAAATGATGTTTTGTCTTTGTTTTCTAATAATTCATTGTGAATTTCACGAAATACAGATAATTTGCTTTTATCAATTATTGAAAAATCATCAGATTCTAATAACAATTCTATTTTTTGATTAAAACTAATAGCATCCTCTCTATGTCCCAAAAAAATTGAATTTCCCGTATCATTTATTTTTAATTTATCAGATATGTAAGTCGTTATATTATTTTCAACAAATAAAGCTGAAATAAAAAACTCATTTCTAATTTTAACCTCGTAACTCACCATATATTATTCAATTTAAAGCAGTTATTAATTGCAATAGTTATAATACTACTGTACTTTAACGTTAATGTTGAGGGGATATTATAAGGGGATAAATTAAAACGTTTGACAAAGTTAGTTAAACATTCCTGAAACAAAGTTAAAAATATATTAATTAATTCCAAGCAAACTATGTAAATATACCTATAATTAGGGATAAATATCATGGTTTACCACTAGAAAAAGTCCTTTTAAATTTCTTTAAAAGGACTTTTTCTATTATAAGTTAAAAATAAAACGCTGTTTATTTTTTGAACTTTGCGTATTTGTTTTTGAATTTGTCAATACGTCCTGCTGCATCAATCAATTTAACTTTACCGGTATAGTAAGGGTGAGAAGTACGAGAAATCTCTAATTTGATTAATGGGTAATCAACACCTTCTACGTCAAGTGTTTCTTTTGAATTTGCAGTTGAACGAGTTAAAAATACATCACCATTTGACATATCCTTAAATGCTACCATTCTATAATTTTCTGGATGTATTCCTTTTCTCATCGTAAACTCATTTAAATTTTATACTTTCGCTTCTTTTACAAAGAAAATTCAGCACATGCTGATTTTGAGAGTGCAAATTTAAGTAATATTTTTAAATCTCAAACATTTATTTGGTAATTTTGTGCAAAAATTTTGATTATGAATAAAATAAATTCTTTTATAGCAATTTTGATGGTATTATTAGTCACTTCATGTGGTAATAAATACAAACTGGTATTGCATTCGCCAAAGACAATTCAAGTGAATAGGCCTTTAAAAATTTCTGTAAAAGAAAAAAACAATAACCCAATTGATTCTATTCAATATTTTATCAATGGGAAAGCAATTGTTAATAATGAATCGGTTGATATTAATGAATATAAGTTAGGCAAACAAGCAATTTCTGCAACTGTTTATTATCAAGGAGAGCAGCGTAAATTAAATAATACCATTTACTTTTTAGCAGTAAACGCACCAGTGGTTTATAATTTTGAAATTATTAATGAGTTTCCACATGATAAGAATGCTTTTACTCAGGGCTTTGAATATTACAATGGGTTTTTTTATGAAAGCACAGGCAATTATGGAAAATCGACTTTAAGAAAAGTAGAAATTAAAACTGGAAAAGTATTACAGAAAATAGATATTGATAAACAATATTTTGCTGAAGGGATGACCATATTTAACAATAAAATCTATCAGTTAACTTGGAGAAAAAACAAGGGTTTTGTATATGACCTTGAGACTTTTGAATTAGAAAAATCGTTTAATTATGGCCAAAGTAAAGAAGGATGGGGTTTAACACATAATAATGAAAAACTGATTAAAACTGATGGTACAGATCGCATGTGGTTTTTAAATCCAGAATCTTTAAAAGAAGAATCATTTATTGAAACATACACCAATAAAAGAGTAGCAGAGAACCTTAATGAATTAGAGTATGTTAAAGGAAGGGTTTACGCCAATATTTGGCAGCAAAACTCTATCCTAATTGTAAATCCTGTTAATGGCGCAATAGAAGGTATTGTAAATTTAAAAGGCCTGCAAAGTAAGGCAAAACAAGAAGGTGACGATAATGTACTAAACGGAATAGCTTATGATGAAGAAAATGATAGACTTTTTGTTACAGGTAAAAAATGGGATAAAGTTTTTGAAATAAAATTGGTCAAAAAATAAGTTAAGATGCTGAAGTATTTTTTATATCTATTTTCCTTTTTAGTATTATTAACATCTTGTAATGATGATGTTTTTGATACGGTTAAAAACACTGGTAATTTAGAATTTTCAAGAGACACCGTTTATTTAGATACTGTTTTTACAAATATAAGCTCGAGTACGCGTACTTTAAAAATTTATAATAGGAGTAGTAATCATATTACTATTCCAAATATTAAATTAGGAAGAGGTGACCATTCTTTTTATCGATTAAATGTTGATGGAATCGCTGGTAAATCTTTTGAAAATATTGATATTTTATCTAAAGACAGTATTTTTATTTTTATAGAAGCCACTATAGATTTCAGTCAAATTACCAATCCTATTTATACCGATTCTATAGTTTTTGATAATGGTGATAATTTACAAGATGTTGATTTAGTAACCCTTGTTCAAGATGCTCATTTTTTATTTCCGCAAAGAGATGCCCAAGGTGTAAAAGAAACGATAGTTCTTGGTTCAAACTCTAATGGTGAAACTATTGAAGTAGAGGGCTTTTATTTGGATGATGATACCGAATGGAATAATGATAAACCATATGTTATTTATGGATATGTTGGGGTGCCAAACCATAAAACCTTAACCATTAATAAAGGGGTACAAGTCCATTTTCATAAAAATTCGGGCTTGCTAGTTGAAAAGGATGCCTCTCTAAAAGTTTATGGCGAATTAAATGAAGAAGTGATTTTTGAAGGAGATAGATTAGAACCTTCCTTTAGCGAAATAGCAGGGCAGTGGGGTACAATCTGGTTACGAGCTGGAGGCAAGAACCACGAGATCAATCATGCAATTATAAAGAATAATACCATTGGTATTTTAATGGATTCAATAGGTAGTTTAACGGAGCCTACTTTAAAAATTAAAAACACACAAATTTATAATACTGCCAGTTTTGGTTTATTGGGTAGAACAGCAAATATAAAAGGCGAGAATTTGGTTATTGCAAACAATGGTCAATCTTCATTGGCCTGTACCATTGGTGGCACCTATAATTTTACACACACTACTTTTGCAAATTATTGGAGCGGTGGTATTCGCGAATTCCCAACAGTTTTAATAAACAATTATATAGCATTTATGAATGCCGATGGCTCGGAATCTGTTTTGGTTAGAGATTTAATTGCTGCTAATTTTACAAACTCTATTATCGATGGAAGTCAAAATATAGAATTCTTTTTAGATAAAAATGAAACGGGTGAATTTAACTATAATTTTAAAAATAATTTATTGAAATTTGATGACGCAAGTGGTAAATTTTCTAATAATCCCCTATTTGATTTTAATGACATTAGTCATTATCAAAATAATATTTTTAATGGAGAAGCAGATTTTAAAGATGTAGAAAACAACCAATATATTATTGGAGAAAACTCAGCTGCTAACAATCAAGCCGATGGCAATGCAGCTATGCAAGTTCCATTAGATATTTTGGGTGTTAGTAGAGCTACAAACCCAGACATGGGTGCTTACCAACATATTATTTTTGAAGAAGAATAAACTAAAAATATTATTTATTCTTATATACTTTTCCATCTTTCATTACAAAAACTACATTTTCTAATGTTTTTATATTTTTTGTTGGATCATCATTAACGGCAATAATGTCAGCATAATTACCAACAGCGATTTGACCAATGCGCTTATTTTTTAAAACCGTGGCGTTGTTAACTGTTGCAGTTTGAATAGCTTCCATTTCGGGCATACCAACTTCTACCATATAATAAAATTCTTTTGCATTTACTCCATGTGGATAAACGCCAGCATCGGTACCGAAAGCAATTTTTACGCCTTTTTTATATGCTTTGGCAAAAGTTCCTTGAATTTTTGGGCCAATATTTAAAGCCTTGGGTACAATTATTTCTGGGTAATATCCTTTGATTTTGGCTTTATCAGTTACTTCTTTTCCAGCAGTAATAGTTGGTACATAATACACATCATTTTCAATCATCATTTCCATAGTTTTTTCACTCATTAAAGTACCATGCTCAATAGTTTTTACACCACCTAAAATTGCTCGTTGCATACCTTCATCGCCATGAGCGTGTGCTGCAACATGCATATCATAATCTTTTGCAGTTTCGCAAATAGTTTTTATTTCTTCTATAGTAAATTGCGGATTTTGACCATTTTTTGCTACGCTCAAAACTCCGCCTGTAGCAGTAATTTTAATCAAATCGGCACCATTTTTATAACGTTGTCTTACAGCTTTTCTAGCATCTGAAATACCATTTACTACGCCTTCTTTTGGCCCAGGGTCTCCCATTAAATCTTTGCGCATGCCATTGGTTGGATCAGCATGGCCACCAGTTGTAGCAAGTGCTTTACCTGCCGAATAAATTCTTGGTCCATCAACATAACCTTTATTAATAGCATTTCTTAAAGCAGTATTTACACCACTTCCACCTAAATCTCTAACCGTTGTAAACCCAGCAAGTAAAGTACGTTTTGCAAATACGGTGGATTGAAATGCAGCATCAACATCATTAAGAGTAAACCGCTCTAAATAGATGTTTGGATTAGATTCATGCTCAATATGTATGTGCATATCTATCAAACCTGGTAATACAGTTTTATTTTTTAAATTAATTACAATATCTTTATCTGAGTTTGGGTTTTTAAATCCTTTTTCAACGGCTGTTATTTTATTGCCGGTAACTACGATGGTTTGGTTACTAAGAACTTTACCTTTTTTAGTGTCGATTAACTTTCCGCAATGTATATAAGTGTTTTGAGAAAAAATAAAAGAAGTGAAAAATAAAAGAAGAATAATGCTAAAATATTTCATAATTTTGAGAGTTAAATTTTTATAAATATAGCATTTATTAAAAGGATAGAAAATGGAGTCAAAAAATATTATTATTACAGGTGCAAGTAGAGGCATAGGTTTTGAGCTGGTAAAGTTTTTTAGCGAGAAAAATCACCATGTTTTAGCGCTGACTAGAAATAGAGAAAAAATTGACCTTTTACAAAAAACACATAAAAATATAGCATCTTTAGAAGTAGATATTACCAAAGAAAAAGATTTGAAAATTATTGCTAGTTTTGTGCAAAATAGATGGAAAAAAGTAGATATTTTGATTCATAATGCAGGAGCACTTATTCATAAACCATTTTTTAAAACTACGTCTAAAGATTTTATAAATATTTATAAAGTCAATGTTTTTGCTGTTGCCGAATTAACAAAAAAAATGTTACCATTTTTACATAAGGGAAGCCATGTTGTTGCAATTAGTAGTATGGGAGGTGTTCAAGGAAGTATGAAGTTTGCAGGCCTTTCGGCATATAGTTCGTCAAAAGGCGCTGTTATTACTTTGATGGAATTACTTGCAGAAGAGTATAAAGCAAGCGGTATAGCATTCAATACTTTAGCTCTTGGCGCTGTGCAAACCGAAATGTTGTCTCAAGCTTTTCCTGACTTGAAAGCACCAGTTACCGCTTCAGAAATGGCAAATTATATTGGTAATTTTTCCCTTACGGGGAATAAAATGTATAACGGTAAAGTCTTACAAGTTTCTAATTCAACACCCTAAAAAAAGTTTCCTGAAAGGTTTTCATGACCTTGTAAGTATTAATTTTATAGGTGTTGTTTAATTCAAAACTTTTGTATTTTTACTGCTTCAAAAAACTATCTATTTGGATAATAAAAAAGAAATTTTATCGAAATACCTTCCCGAGAAATCGGTAAACCTAGTCATTGATTTATTAGAAAAATACCCATGCCATTTAAAGATAGTTAATAATAGAAAAACTAAGCATGGAGATTTTAAAAAATTTCCTAACGGAAATTATCAAATAACAATCAATAACGATTTAAATATTTATCGATTTTTACTTACCTTGATTCATGAAATAGCACATTTAGTGACTTATAAAAATGCTAAAAGAGTGAAACCACACGGAATAGAGTGGAAGCAAAATTTTCAACACTTGATGTTGCCATTTGTTGATCCTGAAATTTATCCAAAAGAAATTTTACCCTATTTGGCTTATTATCTAATCAATCCGAAAGCGAGCACGGATACCGATGTGAACTTATCGCTTGCTTTAAAACAGTTTGACGAAAAAACAGATAAAAATTATATTTTTGAAATACCATTAGCAAGTAAATTTACTCACAATAGTAAAGTATTTGTTCGTGGTAAAAAAAGAAGAACTAGGTATGAATGTGTTGAGGTATTTACTGATAAAAAATATTTATTTCATGCGAATGCAGAAGTGAATTTGATATAAAAAAATAAAATATGAATAAAAATTATTATGCCGTAATTATGGCAGGAGGTGTAGGATCTAGATTTTGGCCCGTAAGTACTGCTGAAAATCCTAAGCAATTTCACGATATGTTGGGTATTGGGCAATCGTTAATTCAAAATACTTTTTCGAGATTAGAAAAATTAATTCCGAAAGAAAATATTTTGATTGCAACCAATCAGCGTTATAAAAATTTGGTTTTAGAGCATTTACCTCAAGTTAATGAAAATCAAGTTTTATTAGAGCCAGCTATGCGAAATACGGCCCCTTGTATTTTGTATAGCGCTTTGAAAATTCAAAATTTGAATCAAGATGCGGTAATGATTGTAGCTCCTTCAGATCATTATATTGAGAATGAAATCGAATTTGTTCGCAATGTCGAAACTGCATTTCAAGCTTGTGAAAAGGATGATATTTTGATGACATTGGGTATAAAACCATCTAATCCAAATACCGGATATGGTTATATTCAATTTAAAGATTCCGCGAAAGCGATAAAAAAAGTAGTCAACTTTACCGAAAAACCCAATTTAGAAACTGCAAAACAATTTATAGAACAAGGAGATTATTTATGGAATGCAGGTATTTTTGTATGGAGTGTAAAGAGTATTGTTAAAGCTTTTGAAAATAGTTTGGGTGATATGTGTGCAATTTTTAATGCTGGAAACAGTATTTGGAATACTTCAAACGAATCCAATTTTATTGAAGAGAATTACGCTAAGGCTGATAATATTTCTATTGATTACGGAATTATGGAGGGCGCAAATAATGTTTATGTTTTACCAGTAGATTTTGGTTGGAATGACCTTGGTACTTGGGGGTCGTTATTTGATAAGTTAGCTAAAGATGACAGTAATAATGCCATTGTAAATGCAAAAACTTTGTTTAAAGATGCCAACAATAATATGGTAAGATCTCAACAAGGAAAAAAAATAATTGTACAAGGATTAAGTGATTATATTATTGTTGAAACAAATGATACGATTCTTATTTGTCCTAAATCTGAAGAGCAAAGCATTAAGCAGCTCTCGGCCGAAGTAAAAGAAAAATTTAATCTAATTTAATTTTTTATTAGATTTACTGTGT
>DAOUTI010000040.1 GCA_030626795.1 Flavobacteriaceae bacterium | reverse complement strand
AACAATATGTTGCCCTCACTTTGGTGTTGACATTTATGGCCGGGGTAATTCAACTTGCCATGGGCTTAGCCAAGATGGGTAAATTGGTTAATTTCGTATCTCATTCTGTTATTATTGGGTTTACAGCTGGGGCAGGAATTTTAATAGGTTTCAAACAGCTCAAACATGTTTTTGGACTAGATGTTCCTCAAGGAAGTTCTTTTTATAATATAATAAAACACATCGTTAGTAATATTAGCGAAACCAATTGGTATGTTTTTACTGTTGCTATTGGTACCTTATTAATAGCAATTGTTATAAGAGAATTTATCAAACCTCTTTCTCGATATTATATGCTTATCGCAATGGTTTTGGGTAGCTTTTTAGCTATTTTATTAGGAGGTGAAACTCATGGAATAGAAACCGTTGGTAAAATACCTTCTAATTTACCTCCCTTTCGCATGCCTAAATTTAGTTTAGAAAATGTTCGGAATTTAAGTGGAGGTGCTTTTACATTAGCACTTTTAGGGTTGATAGAAGCGGTTGCCATTGCAAGATCTATATCTTTGGCGTCTCATCAAAGGATTGATGCCAATCAAGAATTTAAAGGACAAGGTTTATCAAATATTATTGCAAGTTTCTTTTCAAGCTACATGGGCTCAGGCTCTTTTACAAGATCAGGAGTTAATTATCAAGCAGGAGCTAAAACACCAATGTCAGCAATTTTTGCAGCATTCTTTTTAATGATAGTTTTATTATTATTTTCTAACTATGCTGCCTATTTACCAAAGCCTGCAATGGGAGGTATTATATTATTGGTGGGTTATAACTTGATTGATTTTCACCATATAAAACAAGTAGTAAAAAGTAGTGGAAGAGAAATAATTGTTTTGAGTACCACTCTTTTCGGAACTTTATTTTTTGAATTAGAAACAGCTTTATTTTCTGGAATTGCATTGTCGTTATTTTTCTATTTGGAAAAAACAGCCAAACCAAATATTGCAGAATTAGGCACATCAAAAAATCATAGATTTATTAATGTTATTAGAGATTCAGATGTTAAAGTTTGTCCGCAATTAAAAATTGTAAGAATTGATGGTTCTATTTATTTTGGCGCTTTAGAAGTTGTATCTGATTTTTTCAACAACCTATATGAACAAGAGGATATTGAACATGTTTTAGTTGTAGCCAAAGGAATCAATTTTGTTGATTTGGCAGGAGCAACATGGTTAAGTCATGAGGCCTATAAATGGCAAAAAAGAGGTGGAGGTATTTACTTTTGTGGGTTAAAAATAGTTAGTCAGCAAATTCTTAAAAAAGGTGGCTTTAGAGATGAAATTGGAGAAGAAAATTTTTATCCAGACAAGCTAACTGCAATTGATGAAATTTATAAAAAACTAGACAAAGATATTTGCAAAACCTGTGAGGCTAGAATTTTTCACGAATGTAATTAGATATTAACGATTATCTATTCTTCAAATTTGTGTCTTTATTCTTCCTTTTAAAAAGGAATTACCTTAATCCTTTAAAAATGAACTTAGATAAAAAACTAGATATTTTACCATTAACAAAAACCAATCCTAAAACTTTAGAAGCACTTTTTGGTAAAAAAGATATTACTCCAATGTGGGTTGCAGATATGGAATTTGAAATGGATGCATCTATTCAAAATGCATTAATAAATAGAATATCTAATTCAGGATTTGGTTACGAGTACAAACCCAAATCTTTTTATAAAGCTCAAAAAGATTGGTATAAAAAACAATATCAAGTAGACTTAAACCAAGAACATACTTTTTACAGTCCGAGTATTACAACAACTATTTCAATAATTATTGAAAATTTTACATCCGAAAAGGATAGAATTATCATTCAACCTCCAGTTTTTATGGAGTTTAGAGATGTAATTAGAAATACCAAAAGAAGAATCACCAAGAATGCTTTAAAATTTGAAAAAGGAGTCTATCAAATTGATTTTGAGGACTTAGAAGAAAAAGCAAAACTAGAAAATAATAAAATTCTTATCCTTTGTAATCCTCACAATCCGGTTGGAAGAGTTTGGAAAAAAGAAGAATTGAAAAAAATAATCAATATCTGTAAAGAAAACAATTTGATACTTATATCTGATGAGATTCATAAAGATATCGTCCTTTTTGAGAATAAATTTACAAGCCTTTTACAATTTGAAAACTCATGGGATAAAGTGATTGTCTGTACATCTGAAGCTAAAACCTTTAATATACCTGGTATATGCGACGCGATGGCAATAATTCCAAATGAAGAAATAAGAAATTCTGTTAAGGCTACTTTCAAAAAATACAATTTAGGAAGAACTAATGCACTAACAAGAGTTGCTTTAGAAACTGCTTATACAAAAAGTGATTCTTGGTTAAAAAATTTAATTAACACCATTGAAAATAATGTGAATTTGATTGAAGAAGAACTTAAAAAATCAAATTCGAAAATAAAATTGATTAAACCTGAGGGAACTTATCAAGTTTGGTTAAACTTTAATGATGTCTTTCAAGATACTAAAGTAATGTTTCATCATGTTACAGAAAATTCGGGTATTGGTATGAATGCTGGTCATTGGTTTGGAAGAGAAGGTGCTTTATTTATGAGAATGAATATAGCAACTACCAAAGAAAAAGTACAGTTTGCAATAAAAAAAATTATAAATTCGGTGCTTTAGTTATTTAATATGAATTTTAAAGATCATTTACCTATATTAGATTGGCTTCCAAATTATAAAAAAGAGTGGTTTAGAGGAGATCTATTTGCTGGTATAACCATTGGAGTTATGTTAATTCCTCAAGGAATTGCCTACGCCATTATAGCTGGTTTACCTCCTATTTATGGTTTGTATACTGCAATGATTCCTCAAATTGTTTATGCCTTTTTAGGTACCTCTCGTCAACTGGCAATTGGCCCAGCAGCAATGGATTCATTAATTGTTGCATCGGGTGTTGGTGTTTTAGCTGCAATAGGTTCTGAACATTTTTTAGTACTAGCTGTATTGCTTGCATTTATGGTTGGTTTTTTTCAAATTCTATTTGGCTTTTTTAGATTAGGTTTTTTAGTGAACTTTTTATCTAAACCTGTAATTAGTGGTTTTACATCTGGCTCAGCAATTATTATTGCTATTAATCAATTTGGTAATTTATTTGGTGTTGACATAAGTAGAAGTAACCAATTTCATGTTATAATTGTCGATATTTTTACCAATATAAAAAATATGCATTGGCAATCTTTTCTTTTGGGGGGTTTAGCAATTATTATTCTCTTTCTAATTAAAAAATTCTTTAAAAAAATTCCGGCTTCTTTGGTTGTGGTTGTGCTTGGTATTCTTGCTGTTTATTTTTTCAATTTAGAGCATCATGGTGTGACTGTTTTAGGTGAAATCCCTAAAGGCTTACCCAGTTTTAAAATACCTACATTTGATCAAAAATTACTTAGTGAATTATCTGGACTTGCAATTACATTGGCTTTAATTGGTTTTATGGAGGCAATTTCAATTGCAAAATCTATTGAGGTAAAACACAACGATTATAAAGTAAAACCTAATAAAGAATTAATCGCAATAGGTTTTGGTAATATTGTTGGTTCATTTTTTCAAACCTATCCAGCAACAGGTGGCTTTGCGAGAACAGCAGTTAATGATCAATCGGGTGCAAAAACACCTTTGGCTTCTCTAATTGCAGCACTGGTTGTTGCTTTAAGTTTGTTATTTTTAACTCCAACATTTTACTATTTACCAAAAACAATTTTAGCAGCAATAATTATTGTCGCAGCATTTGGTTTGTTAGATTTTACAATGCCTAAAAAATTGTCTTTTTATAATTTTAGAGATCTTATTATTTTAAATGCCACTCTACTAATTACTATTTTTATAGGAATAAAGGAAGGTATTTTAACAGGGATTATATTATCTATAGTTATGTTAGTTTACAAATCAACAAAACCGCATATTGCAATTTTAGGGCAAATTCCAAACACTCATTTTTATAGAAGTAGAAAACGATTTGAAAATGTAATTATTCATGATGAAATTTTGATTATTCGTTTTGACGCACAACTTCATTTTGCTAATACGACCTATTTTAAAGATAAGTTACAAGAATTTAGTATCTTTAAAGGAAATAAACTCAAACTAATAATTATTGATGGTGAAAGTTTAAATGCTTTAGATAGTAGTGCAATTTATGCCTTAGATGAAATTTTAGATTATTTTAACGACAAAAGTATTGCAATAGCTTTTACTGGGTTAAAAGGCCCTGTTAGAGATACATTAACAAAATCAGGTTTAATGAAAAAAATAAGGTATGATCATTGCTTTATGAGTATTCAAGAAGCTGTTGATTGCTTTGATAAAATGTGTTTAGATTTGCCTAAAAAATATTCTTATCAAGAATATACAAAACAAGCTAATCGCTAAACTCTCATTATCAACGTAACAACTGTTACAATTTTTAATTATTGTTTTGTTAGTTTTGAGAAAATCAAAAAAAGTTTAACTAAAAAAATCCAAAAGAATATGAAAGTAGAACAATTATTTACTGGTTGTCTTGCTGAGATGGCTTATTATATTGAGTCAAACGGTGAGGCTGCAATTATTGATCCTTTAAGAGAAACTGAACCATACCTTAGAATGGCTGAAGCTGACAAAGCTGAAATCAAATATATTTTCTTAACCCATTTTCATGCTGATTTTGTTTCTGGTCAATATGATTTGGCACAAAAAACAGGTGCTAAAATTGTATTTGGACCAAATGCACAAGCTGAATATGATATTTATAATGGTAAAGACGGTGAAGACTTCCCATTAGGGAAAGGTAAAATTACTTTATTACATACTCCTGGCCATACCATGGAATCTTCTTCTTATTTAATTACAGACGAGAAAGGCAATACCCCATATATTTGTACAGGTGATGCTTTATTTATTGGAGATGTTGGGAGACCTGACTTAGCTGTAAAATCAGGAACTATAACTGAAGCTGATTTAGCAGGGTTTTTATTTGATTCATTACGCAATAAAATAATGCCTTTACCAGATGATATTATTGTATATCCAAATCATGGCGCTGGTTCTGCCTGTGGTAAAAATATGAGTTCAGAGACTTTTGACACTTTAGGAAACCAAAAGAAAACCAATTACGCACTTCGTGCTGATATGACCAAAGAAGAATTTATAGTTGAAGTTACAACTGGTTTAAAGCCACCACCACAATATTTTCCGAATAATGTGAGAATGAATAAATCTATCAATACTAGTATTGATGAAGTGCTACATAGAGGTACAACTCCTCTTGATGCTGCTACATTTCATGAAATGAGTCAGCAAAAAGATATATTAGTTGTAGATACTCGTGCAAAAGAAACTTATACCGAAGAAGGAACAGTTCCTGGTGCTTGGTATATTGGTTTAGATGGAAGTTTTGCTCCTTGGGTAGGTGCTTTAATTACCAACATTGATCAAAAAATTATTTTTATTGCCGAAGATGAAACTAGAGTTAATGAAATTGCAACTCGTTTTTCAAGAGTTGGGTATGATAATACTTTAGGTTATTTATTTGGAGGTATTAAAAATTGGATAGATCATGGTTATGAGGTAGATAAAGTAGGGACCATGTCTGGTTATGAATTTGCTGAGAGATTAGCTGCCGGAACTATGGAAAAACCATTAGATGTTCGTAAAGAATCTGAATACTTATCAGAACATGTTGTAGGTGTTGAAAATTTTTCACTAGATCTTATCAATTCAAACTTTGCCGAAATCGATTCTGAAAAAGAGTACTTTTTGCATTGCGCAACTGGATACCGCTCTTTAGTTGCTGCATCTATTTTTAAAGCAAATGGTGTTGAAAATGTAACTGATGTAAGAGGTGGCTATACTGATATTAAAGAAACAAAAGCTCCATTGACAGAGTATGTTTGTCCTACTACATTATTATAATTAAAATAAATGAATTAAGAGGGAGTGTTTTTTCACTCCCTTTTTTTGTTTAATTTTACAAAAACTAATTAAAATCTACTAAATATGAAATCAATAACTTTAAAATTTGCATTACTTGTTTTTTTAAGCATTAACTTTATAAGTTGTGCCCAAAACACAAAAACAGAAAGTAAAGACAAAATTGTTTCCTTAATTTCTCCCGAAGAGCTTAATTCTAAAATAGATAATATTCAATTGATTGATGTTCGAACTCCTAAAGAATATAAAGGAGGTCATTTAAAAAATGCTGTGAATATTAATTTTTATGATAATAATTTTCTTGAAGAAATGTCGAAATTAGATAAAAGTAAAGAACTATATATTTATTGTCACAGTGGTAATAGAAGTGGTAAAGCCGCTAAAAAATTAGGAAAAATGGGTTTTACCAAAGTTTATGATTTAGAAGGAGGAATTATCCATTGGAATAAAAAGAGTTTAGAAGTTATTAAATAATTTAAAATCTATATTATGCATAAGTTTTTTTTAATATTTGTTTTCGTAGCAGTTTTAAGTAGCTGCTCTAAATCATTGTCTAAAAGTGAAGTTGAACAATATACCATTAAAGGAGCTGAAATAGCGCAAACGACAGCAAAAAAACTAGGAGGAACCTTAGTTGAAAAAATGAAAGATGGTGGTGTAAAGGAAGCTGTTCCTTTTTGTAATACAACAGCTTTACCGATTACAGAAGAAATGGCTTATAAATTTAATGTAGATATTAAAAGAACTTCCCATTTACTAAGAAATCAAAAAAACAAACCAAATGAGGAAGAAGTATTGGTTTTAAATAATTATTCTAAATTATTTGCTAATAATAAGCCTATGAAACCTGTTGTTGAAATTGACAAATCTGGAAATCCACATTTTTATGCGCCAATTATTTTGCAAAAAAAGTGTTTAGCATGTCATGGTGAAATAGGTATTGATGTTACAAAAAAATCTGATTCAATCATAGAATCTTATTATCCTAAAGATTTAGCAACAGGATTTAAAGAAGGTGATTTAAGAGGAATTTGGAGCATTACTTTTAAGCAGCCATCCGAATAACATTTTGATTTTTAACTAATTATCACCTCAATTTGTAACTGTCGTTACAAATTGAGGTTTTTTTTAAATGTATTTTTGGCTTTCTAACTAAATAAAATCAAAAAACAATGGCTAAAGTAGTAGTTTTAGGAGCCGGTATTTCTGGGCATACAGCAATCTCCTATTTAAGAAAAGATCTCTCAAAAGAACATGAAGTAGTAATCGTATCACCAAATAGTAATTACCAATGGGTTCCATCTAATATATGGATTGGTATTGGTAGAATGAAACCCAATCAAACAACTTTCCCATTAGCTCCATTATATAAAAAAAAGGGAATTAAATACATCCAAGCTAAAGCCGTTTCTTTTCACCCTGAAGGAGACTCTGAAATTAATAAAGGATACATTTTAGCGGAATATGTTATTGGAGATAAAAAAGGACAAACCATAAAAGTAGATTATGATTTTTTGATTAATGCTACTGGACCAAAATTAAATTTTGAAGCTACTGAAGGACTTCGCCCTGGGAAAAACAAAACGCTTTCTGTTTGCACTTATGATCATGCTATGCATGCCTGGAATGATTTTGATGCTTTAATACAGAGAATGAAAAAAGGAGAATCTGTTAAAATTTTAATTGGTACAGGTCATGCCAAAGCTACATGTCAAGGCGCTGCTTTCGAGTACATTATGAATGTTGAACAAGAATTAAACAGGCATAAAGTAAGAGATAAAGCTACTGTAACCTGGATATCAAATGAATATGAACTTGGTGATTTTGGTATTGATGGTGTTACTGTTAAAATGAATGGAGATTTAGTACCTTCAAAAGATCTTATTGAAATGGTTTTTGAAGATAGAGGAATTAAATCTATAACCAAAGCTGGAGTATATAAAATTGAAGATGGCAATGCTTTTTACGAAACGTTAAATGGAGAATATAAAACAGAGTCTTTTGATTTTGGAATGCTAATTCCATCATTTTCAGGTCACGGATTTAAAGCTTTTGATAAAAATGGTGGTGATATTACAGAAAAACTTTTTAAAGGGTTTATGATTGTTGATGCTGATTATACTCCTAGACCTTACAAAGAATGGACTGTTCAAGATTGGCCAGAAACCTATCAAAATCCATCTTATCCAAATATTTTTGCTCCAGGTATTGCTTTTGCGCCTCCGCATACTATCTCAAAACCTAGAACAAGCAAAAATGGAACAGCAATTTTTCCCGCACCTCCTCGTACAGGAATGCCTTCAGGAATTACCGCAAAATTAGTAGCTGATAACATTATAGAAATGATAAATAATGGAAATAATAAACTACATCATTTAGGTTCTATGGGAAATATGGGAGCTGCATGTATTGCTTCTACAGGTTATGGATTTCTTAAAGGAAGAGGTGTAACCATTACAACAAATCCAATTGTACCCGATTATAAAAAATATCCTGAAACAGGAAGATTATTATCAAAAACCATTGGAGATTTAGGTTTAGCAGGTCATTGGGTAAAACTCACTTTACATTATGCTTTTTTATATAAAGCAAAAATGAAACCTTTTTGGTGGTTAATACCTGAATAGAAAAAGTAAAGTTAAATTGCAATACCTTAATTCAAAAATATCATGGTAAAAAAAATAACACGTTTTCAACGATTTATGATGAGAAATCCTTTTGTGCAGTTTTTCAAGTTTATTTATCTAAACATTAAAATTTTAATTGTAGTTGCTGCGGGGCATGGAGGAACTAGATAAATAATTTATCCTTTTTGAATAGCATTGTATTCAAATTTAGTAATTTTGTACTTTAAAATCCAACAAAATAATTACTAAAAATAAAAAATATGTCTACTACAATTGAAATAGTTAATTTAAAATGTGGCGGTTGTGTTAACACCGTTAAAAAAGGAGTTTTATCTATTGAAGGAATTAATGAGGTTGAAGTCGATTTAGATGCTTCAAAAGTTATCATCCCAACTAGTGATGAAAAATTAATTGAAGAAGCTAAAGCAAAACTATCAAAAATGGGGTATCCTGAAATTGGTGATGCAAATACGATGATACATAAAGCCAAATCATTTGTTAGCTGTGCTACGGGTAAAATGACTTCTGAATCTTAATAAAATATGGCAAGTTTTAGTGAAATTATTAATCAAGAAGTTCCTGTTTTAGTTGATTTTAAAGCAGATTGGTGTGGTCCATGTAAAATGATGATACCCATTTTAAAATTAGTAAAACAAAACTTTAAAGGTCAAATCAAAATAATTAAAATTGATATTGATCAAACCCCTACTGTGGCACAAAAATATGCAGTAAGAGGTGTGCCTACTTTAATACTTTTTAAAAAAGGGAAATCTGTTTGGAGACAATCGGGAGTTTTACAAGCCCATGAACTTAATGCCATTATTAACTCCTATCTAAAATAGTTTGATTAATTCAAATGATTTTATACCTTTATTAAAATAATTCAATCCTTTTAATCAATGAGTATAACCAAAGTAATTAATACAAATTTTCCGCTATTGGCACAATCTAGTTATTTATTAGAGGAAATAGAAAAAATTGGATTGCTTCATAGTTTTGAAAAGGACTCAGTTGTATTAAAAGAGAATTCCTATATAAAAGTAATTCCCTTATTAATAAACGGTTTAATTAAGATTTATAAAGAAGAAGAAAATGGTAATGAAGTTTTACTTTATTATATCAAACCTGGTGAAACATGCATTGTTTCGGTAATGGCTGGTGAAAAAGATGAAAAAGCTACTGTTAAAGGCGTTGTTGAAGAAGACTGTTCAGTTATTTTAATACCAAAAGATAAACTTTATAACTTAAGAAAAAATTTCCCTGCTTGGAATATGTTTATTTATGAGCAATTTAATGACAAATTTTACGAAGTAATCGATATGGTTAAAGTGTTAACTTTTTCGAATAAAGAAAAAAGGTTAGAAGATTTTTTAATAAAAAAATCAGCTTTAAATAAAACAAAAACAGTAAATAAATCTCATCAAGAAATTGCTAATGAATTAGGTTCATCAAGAGAAGTAATTTCACGTTTACTCAAAAAGCTAGAAAAAGATGGCAAAGTAGCGTTATCACTTCGGAAAATTAAAATTCTTTAATTAATAGCTGCTGTGACAAATGTCACAGGTTTTTTATAGTTAAAAAAATATATTTAACGCTATGTGTTGAATTACAAATTAGCACAATACATTTTTACAAACTAAAAAATTTCTATAATGTCAAAACACCATCAATTAATTGTTATTGGAGGCGGTACTGCTGGTATCATGGTAGCTTCTCAAATTTTAAAATCAAATCCAAATATTAATATTGGATTAATAGAACCTGCCGATACACATTATTATCAACCAGCTTGGACTTTGGTAGGAGCAAATACATATGATTTTGATAAAACTGCACGTAGTATGTCATCTATTATTCCTGATGGAGTAAATTGGATTAAAGAATCTGCTGATAAGTTTGATCCTGAAAATAATAAACTAACCACTTCAAACGGTAACGAATACACTTACGATTATTTAGTGGTTTGCCCAGGTTTAAGAATGGCTCCAGAATTGGTAGAAGGCTTAACCGAAGCCATGGAAAAAGGTGTTGTTTGTAGTAACTATACCGACCCAAAACACACGTGGGAAACTTTAAAAAATTTTAAAGGTGGTACTGCATTGTTTAGTATGCCAACAACCCCTATAAAATGTGGTGGTGCTCCACAAAAAATTATGTACTTAGCTGATGAGCATTTTGAAAAAGCTGAAATTAGAAATAAAACAGATATTGTTTTTGCCATTCCTGGCGGAGTTATTTTTGCTGTTAAACCTGTTGCAAAAACATTAATGAAAGTTATTGATAAAAAAGATATCAATATTCGGTTTTTTCATAAATTGGTTAAAGTTGATGCCGATAAAAAAATTGCTTGGTATGAATTGGCAAAAGATTTAGATGCTGGTGGTTGTGTAGTTATGTCTGATGATGATTCAAAAACTTTAGATAAAGAAATTCAATACAATTATAAAGATGTAAAAGTGGCTAAAGATGGCGATCGTTTTGGTATCTATTTCGATATGATGCACTTAGCTCCACCTCAAGCTTCACCAAAATTTGTTGCAAATTCTCCTCTTGCTACACCCGAAGGCTGGCTATTTGTTGATGATAAAACCATGCAACACAAAAAATACAACAATGTATTTGGTTTAGGCGATGTAGCCCAATTACCAACTGCAAAAACTGGTGCCGCTATTAGAAAACAAGCGCCTGTGGTAGTTGCAAATATTTTAAAAATGATGGAAAATAATACCATTACTAACAAAACTTATGATGGATATTCTTCTTGCCCTCTAGTGACTGGATATGGTAAAATGGTTTTAGCAGAATTTGATTATAGTAAAGAATTTAAACCCGACCCAAAATTAAAACAATTTCCACTAATGATTAATGATTCATCACAAGAGCATTGGAGATTGTGGATTTTGAAAAAATATTTACTCCCTTATTTATATTGGAATAAAATGATGAAAGGCATAAATGTTTAATCTTTATTTTTAGGGCTGTGACCTTCATCACCAAATTTAAGGTCGGGCAATGGTATTTTTACATTAAAATTAACATTCAAAATAAAATATTATGATAAAAAATGTAGGATCAATTGATAAAATTATTAGATTAATAATTGCTGCAGTTGCAATATATGCCGCTTATACAGGTATGGTTGCTAGCCCATGGGATTATGTATTATATGTTGTCGCTGTGATTATGGTTGCAACCTCTTTAATGGGTTCTTGCCCTTTATTTTCTATTTTCGGAATAAATTCATGTAAAGTAAAATCTTAAAAAAACTTTGTATTTTACTTTTTATAAAAGAGGCTGAAGTATTACTCCAGCCTCTTTTTATTGGATTAAAATTTCAAATCTACACCAAGTAAGAAATTAATTTCAGCTTGTGGGTAATATCCTGCCCCGGTAATTGTAGTAATGTTATTGGGATCTGTCCAAGTATCATTATAAGTATAAAAATACCCATTAGAAACATATTTAACATTAAACATGTTATTTAACATACCGCTAAATACAATCGATTTAAAAAGTGTTTTTGTTTGTAGTTCATAGCTTACCAATATATCATTTACAAAATAACTATCTAATTTTGAGTTTGTGTGCTCAATATTACTCATATATTGCTCTCCTACAAATTTTGATAAAAAGCTAATATTTAGATTTTTTATAGGTTGATAAACAATATTACTGCTAGCGACTACTGCTGGAGAATAAGATAAATCGGTATTTCCAAAATCTTGTAATGCCCCATCAAATTCAGCATATTTTTCAATATTTTTATTGATACTTAAAGCCAAATTTGGTTGCCATTGTAAGTTTTTTAATATGCTTATCGCAAATTCTATTTCTAAACCCAAACGATAGCTTTTCCCAATATTATTGGCTATTGGATTACCCACATCATCCAAGCTTCCGGTTAATACCAATTGATCTTTATAATACATATAATAGATATTGGTATTCAATAAAAACTTGTCTGTTTTATACTTCCAACCTAGTTCAAAATCATCTAATGATTCAGGTTTTACATTATTATTTGCAATATAATCTGCTCTTTTAGGCTCTTTATTTGCCCTAGCATACGACATGTAAAAATTACTATTATTTGTAAAATAATTCACTCCAAATTTAGGATTAAAGAAATTGTTATCGTCTTTAAAATTAATTGATGAAGGCCCCTCATCAACTCCGTTTACTTTATATTCCACTTTTCGGAATTGTAAATCTCCAAAAACATTCCAATTTTCATCAATTGCATAATCTGCCTTAGCATAAATATTAAAATCAGTTTTTTTACCTGTATTCTCATAAAACTTATCATCAATCATGGTGCTACCATACTTTGCCCAAATAACTTTACCAAAATGATCTCCATCATATTTGTTATATGCTCCTCCAACAATAAAGTTTACATTGTCAAAGTTCTTTAGTACTGAAAAAGTAGTACCATAAAAATCGTTATCTAGCCATTTTCTTTGTACCAAATCTGTAGTTTCAACCAATTCTCCATCAACAACAATTGGAGTATAACCATAATCTGAAAAATCTCTGTCATTTTTATATTGCTCGTAATAACCTCTTCCGTAAGTGTAATGAAAAGCAAGATTAGCAACCCAATTATTTTCAAAATGATGATTGATATGCAATTGGTAATGGTCTTGTTTGTAATCATCTACCTGATTGTCATAAAAGCCTAAAAAATCAACATTGTCATCATCAATTTCCCCAGCAGGGTTATAGGTTCTATCTCTTTTTAAAGTCTCCGCATCAATACCGTACCAAGCTTGATAAGTAACTTCATGTCCGCCAAAAGCAATTGTTTTTATTAGTGTATTTTCATTAAAAAAACTAGCCGAAAGATATACAGATTTTAAATCGGAAGTTGCTCTGTCAATATATCCATCACTTTGAATTTTTGAAATACGACCTGTAAACTCGGCTTTAAAATCTCCTAAACTTTCCAATACTCCTGTCCCAAATTGAATATTTGTTTTGATGGTATTGTATGAACCTCCCGACAAGGCAATTTCCGCGAAAGCGTTATCTTGAATACCATTAGTTGACAAACTCAAACTAGCCCCAAAAGCACCTGCACCATTGGTTGATGAGCCAACCCCTCTTTGCAACTGTATGCTTTGGGTAGAGCTAGCAAAATCGGGCAAATTAACCCAAAAAACGCTATGCGATTCACTATCATTTAATGGAATACCGTTAATCGTAACATTTACTCTTGTAGCGTCACTACCTCTAACACGAATACCTGTGTAACCAACTCCTGCACCAGCATCGGAAGTTGTAACTACATTGGGTAAAAAATTTAACAAAATGGGAATATCTTGTCCTAAATTTCTTTCTTCAATTTCTTCTTTGGTAATATTACTTTGTGTAAATGGTGCGTTTTCGGTAATTCTTGTTGCTGTTACTAAGACCTCATCTAGGTTTACAGTATCATTTAAAATACTGTTTTCTTGTGCAAACGAAATTGCACTAATTAACATTGCTAAAGCAAATAAGGAATATTTTTTCATCTTAATTTATCCAATAATTTTAAACTATTTCGGGATAAATAAGTGAAATAATGTGGTGAGAAGTAACTATATTCCTTAACAGCATTACCTGTTCAGGTTCTATGGGTATCATCTCAGCCGTTTATTATTTAAACTGGCACCCCGAATTCACTGCAAATTTACGTATGAATTATGATATAAAACAATTAAACTAGAAAAAATTTAATCTAGGTTGGGTTTTTTTCTTGTAGTTTTTTTAAAGGCCTGTTTCTTTTTTCTTTCCAAGCGTTTTTTAATAGATGATTTACTTGGTCTTGTTGCTTTTCTTTTTATTGGAACTTTTAAAGCTTCTTTAATTAATTGATGAAATTTATCAATTACGATATCTTTATTTTTATGTTGACTTCTGGTTTCTTCTGAAGAAAGTATTAAAATACTTTCTTTGGTCAATTTTGTTTTTAGATTTTTTAACAATAATTCTTTTTCGTCTTCGGTAAAAGATTTCGAATTCTCTAAATCAAAGATCAATTGCACTTTTGATGCAACTTTATTAGCATGTTGACCTCCTGGCCCGCTTGAGCGGATGGCTTTAAAATTGAGTTCAGTTTGAAGTATTTCTTGGTTCATACATTACCTATTTTTAATAGTCTAAAAACTTCAAAATAATATTATAAAAATTTATCCAGAAAATGAATCTAAATCCTTTTTGTTTTTCAAAATTTTATCAATTTCTGTAACCGCCTTATCTAATCTATTTTTAATACTTCCTTTTAATGTAATGTATGGGTGTTGGTGTTTTTTTAAAGCATTTTCAAAAGCGTTAAACATTTCTTGGCGCTGCTCAGGCCTATCACGTAAATCATCTTCTTCCCAAGGTGTGTCAATATAAGTTAACAAATATAAATCATATTGATTCTCAAGAGCAACCTTGTCTAATTCTGGATCAACAAAACCGCCGTAATATTCTTCTGAATACACTTTGGTTTCTAACAAATCTGTATCACAAATTAGAATTTTATCTGCCTTTTGTGATAAATTGTTTTCTAAATTTATTTGTCCGATTGCTATCGGAATAAGATCAATATCTTCACAAGTTTTACGCTCATTATTCCATTTGTCTTGCAAATATTCACGAGCATATTCACGAACCCACACCGTATTATAGTGCCGAGCTAATAACTTAGATAAAGTTGTTTTCCCTGTCGATTCAGGACCAAATAAAACTACTTTTACAAGGTTTGCAGGTTTTTGTTTAGGTATTTTTTCCATGCTAAATATCCGAATATTGCTAAAATTAAAAAGATTGTGTATTGTATTGCTGTAAAACCAAAACCTTTTACAAAATATAAAGGTATAGAAACTATATTACCGGCAATCCATAATATCCAGTTTTCTATTTTCTTATTCGCCATCAACCACATCGCTCCAAAAAAAATACCTGTAGTAAATGTATCTAAAAAGGGGGTTATTTTTCTAAAATCTGATAAATTACCTGAAGTCATATTGGTATAAACATATTTTATACTTTCACTAAACCCTAAATGATTAGGCATTACATTATAATATCTATATACAATAATTACAAAAATCGATGTTCCAATAATAATACCTGTAGTTTTTAACTTGTCATTAAAACTGGTTCTAGAAATAGGTATATGATGTTGATCGTCATCAATAATTTTCGACCACATATACCAGCCATAAATACTCATTAAGGTATAGTAAATGTTTATTATTAAATCGCCATAGAGATTCCATTGCATTAATAAATAAACATAAATTGCGGTACTAATAATTCCTGTAGGGAAAACCAGAATGTTTTCTTTTTTAGCATAAAACACACTAATCACTCCAAATAAAGCGGCAATAAATTCTAATAGAATATTTAAAGATGAAGCCGTTTTATACGGTTCTAAAAAAAAATCGATAAACTCACCCATTGTGTCAATAATTGATTCGTTTTATAATTGATTAATTAGACTGTTATTTTCTTCAAAACCATTACCAATAACTACCAAATCAGCACCATTTTTGTACGCAATTTCTAATTGCTCTTTGGTTTTTATTCCTCCACCAACAATAAGCGGAATATTTATTTTTTCACTAACTTCTTTGATAATATTTGCACTTATTGTATTTATTGCTCCACTTCCTGCTTCCAAATAAATTAATTTATTACCCATGTACATTCCGGCGCAAGCTGTATTTATAATTTTATCTATATTATTTTGAGAAATAGGTTTTGTTTTACTCACTTTTTGAACAGCCGTTTCTACACCTCCATCTATTAAAATATATCCTGTTGAAATTACTTCTAATTTAGATTTCAGTAATAACGAAACCGATTTAACTTGCTGTTCAATTAAATATTCTGGGTTTCTACCAGATAGTAAAGTAAGAAATAATAATGCATCCGCTTCAAGCGTAATTTGTGTAAAATCTCCAGGAAACAAAACAATAGGAATTTTTGTGAACTTTTTAAGTTCTTTTACAAATGTATTTGTAACGCCCTTTTTAACTGTACTACCGCCAACGAAAATAAAATCAACTTTAATTGGACTTATTTTCTTTGTTGCTTCATTTACTTCTGATAATTTCAGTTTATCAGGATCTAATAAAATAGCAAGTAATTTTTTATTTTTCTCTTTAGAGGATAATATTTTAGTGTAAATCGTATTCACTTTTTAATTTAAAATTATTACTTTATTAATGGAATGGCATATACCATGGTAAATCCTTCTTCAAAAAACATAAAGTTAATTTCATATTCTTTTTTCCAATGATCAAAATTGACTCTACCTGTAGATTTTTTATCAGCAAACAAAAACGGGTCAATTGCAATGTGATTATGAAAACTCAAACCACCGTAAGGATATGTTTTATACATCGCTTCTTTGGCTCCCCAAATTACAGTTAATTGTTTTACCAAATCCTCATCCGACAAGATATCTACCTCTGTATTAACAAATCTATCGTAAATTCTAATAATTTTATCTCGGTTTTTTTCAACATCAATTCCAACATCAACATTACTAATAATTATTGCCGAAAATTGATACGAATGGGTAATAGAAATATGTTTATCATCCTTTAACAAAGGCTTACCATACGCATTATAAAACAAATCAAAATCTGTATAACCCGCTTCTTTTAACAAATACCTCACACTTAAAAATCCTCTTTGGTGTAATTCAGATTTCATTCCGCTTAAGCGAACTTTACTTCTTTCGTTTAAAGCTATATTTTGGTGCAATTCATCGTACGATTCTTCAATTTTCCAAATATAAACAATTGTTTTTGCGTTAGGTTTTATGGTTTT
>DAOUTI010000190.1 GCA_030626795.1 Flavobacteriaceae bacterium | reverse complement strand
TTTTTGGAATGCGTGGCGAACAAGGTAAATTAAAGGAAATAGTAGCATTAAAGAAAAAGTATAATTTTAGATTGTTAGTAGATGATGCTCACGGATTTGGAACTTTAGGTAAAACTGGCGCAGGAGCTGGAGAAGAGCAAGGAGTACAAGATGAAATTGATGTGTATTTTGCAACATTTGCAAAATCTATGGCAGGAATTGGAGCATTTTTTGCTGGAAACAAAGATGTAATAAAATATTTACAATATAATATGCGTTCGCAAATGTTTGCTAAATCATTACCTATGGCAATGGTTAAAGGAGCATTAAAACGTTTGGATATGGTTAGAACGATGCCCGAACTTCGTGAGAATTTATGGAAAATTGTTGATCGTTTACAATTTGAATTAAAAGAAAATGGATTTAATATTGGTAAAACAAATACCTGTGTTACTCCTGTTTTTTTAGAAGGAGATATTCCCGAAGCAATGGCTCTAGTTCATGATTTACGTGAAAACCATAGAATATTTTGCTCTATTGTAGTTTACCCAGTAATTCCGAAAGGAATAATTTTATTAAGATTAATTCCAACAGCAGCACATACTTTAGATGATGTAAGCAAAACGATAGCTGCATTTGCATCCGTTAGAGAGAAATTAAAAAAAGGAATTTATAAACGTGTTGCATCAGAAATGATGAAAAAAGAATTTCAATAATTATAGATATATATGACTACGGATATTCTTGTTGCAAGTCAGTTAAAAAAGAAGGGTTTATCAAAAAAGGAGAATGTAAATCACCTTGTCCGAATTCTAGGGAGGTTTGGTAATATTCCTAAAATAGATGGAGTTGAAATAATTTCATCAAAAAAAGAACCTGAATTATTTAAAATTATTCCTGGTAAATCTATAATAATAGGTTCGGGATATTTGGGAAAACCAATACTAGCTTTAGTTTATTTACGGTATGCCATTGAATGGCAAATTTGGTTTAAAGCATTGGGTAAAAATAAATCGGCTACATTATTGTGCGATTTTGCAGCATTAAGAGTAACACATATGTTTTTTGATTTGCTTCCAAAGCAAGATAAATTACAATTAGAAGATATAAAGTATATTTTAAAAGATTTTATTACAGAAAAAGAAACAGCTGCAATAAGTTTTTTAAATATAAAAAATGAATTATTAGAAAAATTAGCATCTTTTCATGGCTACCCTTCCTCAAAAGAGAAGTTAAAAAAATCTTGGATATCTATAGTTGAATGTCTTGCAAAACCAACAGAATTATTGTTAATGACAGGCGGTGACCCTAGGTTAAAGGTAGATGAAGAAGAATTGTTAAACAAGTATGGATGTAGACCATTTCCAAGGCCAGAAGCCTTTACTTTTGCATCATCTACAGCTACAAGTGTTTCCAATTATGCTTTTAATAAAACAGAAAAAGCAAGAACAGATTTGATTGGTAAAAGTTTATCGAAAGGCAAAAAGAAAGCTTCATTTAATTTTTCAGAATTATTAAAATCTGACTTAAAAAATGTATTAGAATTGAAAAATGATTGTGAAATTATATTTTCTCCCTCAGGTACAGATTCAGCACTTCAAATAGCAGGAATAACACAAATAGTTACTAAAAAAGAAATAGCACATATATTAGTTGGGTCAGATGAAACAGGAAGTGGAGTTCCTGCAGCCTTAAAGGGGTGCCATTTTGAAACCACCACAGCGCTTGGTTTACCAATAAAAAAAGGAGAGAGAATAGAAGGATTTAGAGATGTTGAAGTAGCAGAAATTCCTTTTAGAGATGATAAAGGTGTTTTAAAAACTTCTTTAGAATTAGATGATGAGGTTTTTATGGCGATAACCAAAGCAAATAATTTAGGTAAGCATTTGGTATTGCATATTATGGATCAATCTAAATTAGGATACCAAGCACCTAGTGAAGCATTGATAAAGAAGTTAAATAAATTGGAGAATTTGTCATTACAAATTATAGTAGATGGCTCTCAATTACGATTAGATCCGAAAGATATTAGTGGCTATATCGATAAAGGATACATAATAACTATTACTGGCAGTAAATATTATACAGGCCCTCCTTATGCAGGAGCTTTAATTATACCTAAAGAGGTAGGTAAGATAAAAGAGTTAAAAAATGAAACTTTACCAAAAGGCTTAACAGATTATTACAATTATTCCGATTGGCCTAAATCATGGACTTGTGCTACAAAGTTGTCTGAGGGTTTTAATTACGGTGCATCTATGCGATGGAAGGCTGCAATTGTAGAAATGAAAAGATATTATAAAACGCCTACTTTATACAGAAATTTAGGCATTGAAATGTTTTGTAATTATGTTGAAGAATCTATAAAGGAAGCCTCATTTTTAGAGCAATTATTTGATGAAGAGTTTCAAATTCATTCAGAAAGTAATAAATATTTTAGCATAAAAAATATCAGAACAATTTTTCCGTTTTTTATTAAAAAGGGTAATACTGTTTTAGATGAAGAAAATGTGAAGAAGCTTTATTTGTTATTAAACTCTGATCTGTCAGAATACTATCAAGGTACTTCATTAGAAACACTTAGAGTGGCTTCTCAAAAATGTCATATTGGTCAAGCTGTTAAGGTTTTACATAAATCAAATAAACAAAGTGCCATATTGCGAATTAGTTTAGGAGCAAGAGTGATATCCGAAAGTTGGAGAGATAGAGATGTAAGTATATTTTTTAGCAGTATTGAAGATCAAATGAACCAGGTAACGGTAATCATCAAAAAAATTGAATTAATTGTTAATCATCCTCAGTTGTTAAAAGGGTGATATAAAAATAGTGTGGGTTGACTGCGTTTAACCAATTATTACAACAAAAGCGCTATTGATTTATTTTTAACCTTGGTGTGGCCATTGTGTTTTCTTTGTCAAAATCGTTATTTAAATATTTAAAATAACCTACAATTCCAATCATTGCGGCATTATCAGTTGTATATTCAAATTTTGGAATAAAGGTTTTCCAACCATGAGATTCTTCAAAACTTTTTAAAGTACTCCTTATTTCAGAGTTTGCAGAGACACCACCAGCTATTGCAATATTTTTAATTCCTGTAATCTTACTTGCCAGTGTTATTTTTTTTATTAAAATATTTACAATAGTATGCTGAATAGAGGCACAAATATCATTTAAATTTTCTTGAATAAAATTGGCATCTTTTTTTTGTTCTTTTTGTAAAAAATAGAGAATACCAGTTTTTAATCCGCTAAAGCTAAAATCTAATGTGTTTTTGGTTTTTGGTTCGGTGAATTTATAAGCAGTTTTGTTACCTAATTTGGCGTGTTTATCGATTAATGGGCCTCCAGGATATGGTAAACCTAATAATTTTGCCGATTTGTCAAATGCCTCACCTACGGCATCATCAATGGTTTCTCCTAATATTTCAAAGGTGTAGTAATTGGTAACTTTTAATATTTGTGTATGCCCTCCACTAATAGTTAAACATAAAAATGGAAATTGAGGTGATGTGTAATTTTCTTCTTTTATAAAATGTGCCAATACGTGCGCTTGCATGTGATTTACAGATATTAAAGGAATATCTAAAGCGATGGAAAGTGATTTTGAAAAAGAGGTGCCTACCAATAAAGACCCCATTAATCCAGGGCCGCGAGTAAAAGCAATAGCATTTAAATCTTTTTTGTTGATACCAGCTTGTTCTATAGCTTGTTGTACTACCGGAACTATGTTTAGTTGGTGTGCTCTTGATGCCAATTCGGGTACAACTCCGCCGTAAGCGGCATGAATTTTTTGATTGGCAACAACGTTTGATAAGACGATATCATTTTGTAATATTGCAGCACTTGTGTCATCACATGATGATTCAATAGAAAGAATATAAATAGATTTATTTTGCATCTTTATAATTTAGGTACAAAAATTGTACTTTTACTTTTGGACTTGCAAATTTAGAAATAAAATTATCAAACGACTTAAAAAAATAGCATTTAGATTTTTCTCGATAATCATACTTATTATGATTGTTTTGATGATTTTATTATCTTTTTCTTCTGTGCAAACTAAGTTAGCAAACTTGATAACAAGTAGGATTAATGACAAATATGACACCTCTATTTTGGTAGAAAAAGTAGATTTATCATCTCTTAAAGAAGTTAAATTAAAAAATATATTAATAAAAGATCATCATCAAGATACTCTAATTTTTGTTACCAGTTTAAATGCGTCAATTCTAAATATTAGAAATATTATTAAAGGCAATCTAAATTTTGGTGATATTGAGATTGAAAATGGAAAGTTTTTGATGAAAACTTATAAAGGAGAAGAGAGTAATAATTTGACAACTTTTGTGCAAAAATTTAATAATGAAGATAAAACTACTAGTAAGCCGTTTCAATTTACATCATCTTCTATTGCATTAAATGAGGTGAAATTTATTTTATTTGATGAGAATAAAAAAGATACTCCCATAGTTTTTTATAACCATATTAGTGCTTTTTTTGATAATTTTATAATAGATGATACTAATGTAAGTGCATTTATTCATGATTTAAAAACGATTGAAAATCATAAAATTAATATTGTTAATTTTAAGTCAAATT
>DAOUTI010000133.1 GCA_030626795.1 Flavobacteriaceae bacterium | reverse complement strand
TAATTAATAAGGTTTGCACCATTGCAAAACCTGAGAATACCGCTCCAGCAACAAAGTAAGGAGGATAAACTGTACTATGCCATCCTGGAATTACCGAAGTAGCAAAGTCAAAAGATACAATCGTGTGTACTGAAAGTACTAACGGAGTTGCTAAACCTGCTAAGACTAAAGAAACTTCTTCAAATCGTTGCCAATCTTTTGCTCTTCCACTCCATCCAAAACTCACTAAACTATATATTTTCTTTTGGAAAGGTTTTGTTGCTCTATCTCTTATCATTGCAAAATCAGGTAATAAACCTGTCCACCAAAAAACTACAGAAACAGATAAGTAAGTTGATATTGCAAATACATCCCATAATAATGGAGAGTTAAAGTTGGTCCATAAATTACCAAATTGGTTTGGTATTGGCATAGTCCAGTAACCATTCCAAATACGCCCCATATGAATTAATGGAAACAATCCTGCTTGAAATACTGCAAAGATGGTCATCGCTTCCGCGGAACGGTTAATACCCATTCTCCATTTTTGACGAAATAATAACAATACAGCCGAGATTAATGTTCCGGCATGACCGATACCTACCCACCAAACAAAGTTGGTGATATCCCAAGCCCAGTTAATTTTATTATTCAAACCCCAAACACCAATACCTGTACCAATAGTATAGGTAATTGCGCCAATACCCCACAAAAAGGCAATTAGAGCCAAACTAAATACTGCCCACCACCATTTGTTGGCTTTACCTTCAACTGGTGCTGCAATATCATTTGAAATGTCGTGATAACTTTTATCTCCTAAAATTAATGGTTGTCTAATAGGTGCTTCGTAATGAGACATAGTATTTTATAATATTAATTTATTTTCTAATTTTTATTCTTGTTCCAACAACTCAATTATGCGTCGCTAGTGTTTTTTACTTTTAATTGATAGATAACATTTGGTTTTGTACCAACAAAATCTAATAATTTAAAACTTCTGTCATCTTCTAACATGTGAGATACTTTACTAGTTTCGTCATTCACATCACCAAATATCATTGCTCCTGAAGGACATGCACTTGAACATGCTGTTTGGAATTCTCCATCAGCAACAGCTCTTCCTTCTTTTTTAGCTGTTAAAATGGTTGCTTGTGTTTTTTGAATACACATAGAACATTTTTCCATTACACCACGTGATCTTACAACCACATCAGGATTCAATACCATTTTACCCAAATCATTATTCATGTTAAAGTCAAACTCATTGTTGTTTGCATATTTAAACCAGTTAAATCTACGTACTCTATATGGGCAGTTATTTGCACAATAACGAGTACCAATACAACGATTATAAGCCATTTGATTTTGACCTTGACGACCATGAGAAGTTGCTGCAACCGGACAAACTGTTTCACATGGTGCGTGATTACAGTGCTGACACATTACTGGTTGAAATGAAACTTCTGGGGCATCTGATGGGTGTGTTTGTGCTTCAAAGAAATCTCCCGAACCAAAACTACCTTCTTCTATACCTTTCTCAACAGTCATATCACTAGAATAGTATCTATCTATACGCAACCAGTGCATATCTCTACTTAATCTAATTTCTTGTTTACCAACTACTGGTACGTTATTTTCGGCATGACAAGCTACTACACATGCAGCACAACCTGTACAAGTTGCCAAATCAATAGACAGGTTGAATTTTGTTCCAACGGAGTCATCAAATTTTTCCCATAGATCAACTTTATCTTGTGTAACCTCTTGGTGATCTAATGAAAATACTGGAGCTTGATTCCATTCCTTTTTGGGTTTAGAAACAAAATCAACTAAAGTAGTTTCTTTAGTAATTTCACCCTCTCTACCCATAATGGTATGTTGCAACTGAACACAAGCAAATTTATGTTCGCCTGCTACTTTTTCAATATTGATATTTTGAAAAACGCCTCCTAATAAAGGGTAAGCATTTACACCAACATTCATATCTTTTTCTAAATCTGTTCTTCCATAACCCGCTGCTAAGGCAACAGATCCTGGAGCTTGACCTGGTTGAATATAAACAGGAACATTATTAAGTGTCACTCCATTAGCAGTAATATTTACCATATCACCATTAAGGGCTCCATTATCAACTGTCCAGTTTGTTAAACCAAATTTTTCGGCATCCATACGAGAAACTAACAAGTAATTATCCCAAGAAGTTCTAGTAATAGGATCTGGTAATTCTTGCAACCAAGGATTATTAGCTTGCTTACCATCACCTAAACCAGTTTTGGTATAAACTGTTAATTCTAAATCACTACCTTTTATTTTTGACAATGCAGAACCTACTGCATCAATATCTATTTCGTTTACAACTACTTCTCCTTCTGGTAAAGCAACTTTAAAAGTTCCATCATGTAAAGTTTTGTTCCATGACTTACCCCCTAAAACATTGGTTTGCCATTGATTTTTTAAATAGTCGTAATATGCTTCGCTACTACCTGTCCATTTTAATAAAGTATCTTGAAACTGACGTGTATTAAATAATTTATTAATAGTAGGTTGCACTAAACTATACTGACCTTTTTTGATCATTACATCACCCCATGCTTCTAAATAATGTGGTGTTGCAATTACATATTGTGATGCATTTGCTGTTTCATCGGCAGACATCGAAAATGCAACTGATAATTTTACTTTTTTTAATGCTTCAGCGAAAGCTTTTCCTTTAGGTAAAGTATAAACCGGATTTGTATTGTGTATTATAACAGCACCTATTTTACCAGCTTGTATATCTTTTATCAATTGTGTAACTTTTTCATCATTACCATGACGAACGTTTTTGGTTGCTACAACATCAATTACACTACTCTGAATATGATTATTAATAGCTAAAGCTAATAATTGTGCGTTTTCGTCTTGAATACCTGTTACAACAACAGCATTTTTACCTGCTTTTTTAATTTGCTTGGCTGCAGCTTGAACGGCATTATTTATTGGTGATGCTTCACGTGTTGCAATACCTTTAACAACTGCTTGATACAATTTTATCATTACCAAGACTTGCTGAGATGGCTTTACAACAATACGCTTATCAGCATTACCACCAGTAAGAGTCATGTTAGATTCAAATTGAATATGACGAGACATTTTTCCTTTTTTAGGAATTTTCCCTTTTGCATATCCTGCAGCAAAATTACCACCTTGCCAATCGCCTAAGAAATCTGCTCCTACAGAAACAATAACTTCCGCTTTAGCGAAATCATAATCTGGTAAAGCTCTGTTGCCATACATTTTTTCAAATGCATTTAGAGCGGCACTTTCTGAAATAGCATCGTAAACAACATGATCAACATTACCATATGTTTCGGTAAATTTATTAATTAAACTTTTTGTTGAAGGTGAAGCACAAGTACCTGTTAAGAATACTATTTTTTCACCGTTTTCTTTCAACTCATTTAATTTAGCCTGAACTTCAGTATCTAAAGTTTTATAATCAGAATCATTCCCTTTTACTAAAGGGCCTCTTAAACGGTTATTATCGTATAAAGATAAAACAGAAGCTTGTACTCTGGCATTGGTTGTTCCGTTAGCTGAATCTTTATTAGGTTCAATTTTAATTGGACGTCCTTCACGAACTTTTACCAAAATATTTGCAAAATCGTAACCATCAGTCATTGTAGTTGCATAATAATCTGCAACACCAGGAATAACATTATCTGGTTTAACCACGTAAGGAATAGAGTTTATAACTGGACCTTCACAAGCGGCTAAAGAAGCAACTGCTGTTGAGAACCCAACATATTTTAAAAAGTCTCTACGTGAAGTTTCACTGGTTTCTAAAGTTTCCTTATCTCCTAAAAATTTATCTGTTGGTAAATCTTCAACAAATTCACTTTTGCTCAGCTTTTCAACAATCGAACTATTTGAGTTTAGCTCTTCAACACTTTTCCAGTATTTCTTGTTAGATGCCATTTATTATTTTTTATTTAACGATTTAAAGATTTAAAGATTGAATAATTTAAATCTTTTTAATTTTTAATTTTTAATCACTAATTAATAGTGACACTTACCACATTCTTTACCTCCTAATTGGGCAATAGTTACTTTTTCTACGCCAAACTTTTTAGCGAGTTCTTCATGAATTTTCGCATAGTATTCGTTGCCTTTCAAGTCTACATTAGTTTCTTTATGGCAATCCAAACACCAACCCATAGTTAAAGGTGAAAATTGATATACTTCATCCATAGTTTCAACTGGGCCATGACATTTTTGACATTTTAAGCCTGCAACGGTAACATGCTGCGAATGGTTATAATAAACAAAATCAGGTAAATTATGAATTCTTACCCACTTGATTGGTTTTTGTTCGTAATTTTCTTTGTAAGCTAATTTATCTGCATCCCAACCAATGGCGTCATAAATTTTATGAATTTCTGCGTCATAAAATGCTTTGTCTTTATCTGATGTTGTTGGGCCTGTATATTCTGAAATACTTTTATGACAGTTCATACAAACATTTACAGATGGAATACCAGAAGTTTTACTATTCTTTGCAGAGGAATGGCAATATTCACAATCAATTTTATTATCACCTGCGTGAATGGTATGTGAAAATGCTATCGGTTGAATTGGTTGATAATCTTGATCAATACCAATATCCATCAAGGTGTCAAAAAGCACATATGTACCCGTAAGTAATACAAAAACAGTTGCGACAATCTTCAAGAAAGTATTATTGCTTGCAATATAAATCCAAATTACAACTAGTAGTAACACAAAAATTACCAAGTAACTCATCCATGCTGTTGAGCCTCTAGGTTTTGCAATATTATCTGTTTCACCAACTTGCGTTGTAGCAACTTTTTTAACATCACCAGCAGTAGTGTAAGCAATTATCGCATCTAAATCTTCATCAGATAACTGTGGGAATGCGGTCATTGGCATTCCGTTATACTCTTTAAAAATATCTATTGCTTCTTGGTCTCCACTTGCTCTTAATGCGTTGTTATCTTTAATCCATGATTTCAACCATGCATCATCTCTTCTGTCAGCCATATTCCCTAACGCAGGACCTATTAGTTTTTTATCTAATTTATGACATGCCGCACAATTCGCTTGAAATATTTTTTTACCAACAGCTACTTTTGGGTCAACAGTTTGTGTTGTTGCAGTAGCGGTTTCAGCTACAGCTGGTTTATCATCAGTATAAGCTAAAATATCATTGATATCTTGTTCTGACAATTGCGGATATGCTGTCATTGGCATACCGTTATATTCATTAAAAAGATCTATTGCATCTTGGTCTCCACTTGCTCTTAAAGCATTGTTGTCTTTAATCCAAGATTGCAACCATGCATTTTCTCTTTTTTCGCTAATCCCTTTTAAGGCTGGGCCAATTACTTTCTTATCCAGTTTATGACAGGCAGCACAATTTACATTGAATAACTTCTTACCATTAATAGCATCGCCTTCTTGGGCTGATAAGCTTATCGAAAATATAAAAAGAAAAGATAGACCGGTTAATAATTTCTTAAATGTATTGCTTTGCATTACAACTTTCATTTGGGTTAATTATTTTTAATTAAAAAGTGCACTAACTTATAATTATGGTGCAAAATTTTTCAAAATTAATATTTCTATGATTAATATCATAAAAATAAAATAGATTGTGCAAAAATACATTTTCTTAGTTATAGTCAAAGTGCAAATATTATGTTAAAGTTAATTTATATTGATTCTAAATAACAATTTGTTTGTGCTACTTAAAAACATTCTTTTAGATTTGTAAAAAATAATATATATGCTTTTTTCAACTAAAAAAATAAGATTCTTAAGCTCTTTTTTTATTCTGTTTATAATTTTTAATAGTCTCGCACAACAAAACGAAGGGGAATTAAAAATAGAAACCAGCGCTAAAATCAATACCGTTGTTAATCAAAAAAAAGAGTACAATAAAAATTTGAAAACTTTAAAGGGGTATAGAATTCAATTGTTTTACGGTAGCGAAAAAGCAGCATATAAAATTAAAGATGAATTTAAAGCGCTTTACCCAGATATTACTACAAAAATTATTTTTTCATCTCCACAATGGAAAATTCAAGTAGGTAATTTCACTACCAGATTAGAAGCAGACAGAGCATTAATACAAATCAAAGAGGAATATCCAGGAGCAATCATTTTAGCAACTGAAATTGATTTAGACAAATAGTTCTTATATCTTTGATTTATGAATGAACACTTAGATGCAACAAATGAAAATTTTAATCCTGAAGAAGTTGAGGTAGAAAAAAAATTACGCCCTCTCTCTTTTGATGATTTTACTGGTCAAGAGCAAGTGCTTGATAATTTAAAAATATTTGTTGAAGCTGCAAATTTAAGAGAAGAAGCTTTAGATCACACCCTCTTTCACGGTCCTCCAGGTTTAGGAAAAACAACCTTAGCACATATTCTTGCGAACGAATTAAATACAAATATTAAAGTAACATCAGGCCCTGTTTTAGATAAACCAGGTGACTTGGCAGGTTTATTAACAAATTTAGGAGAAAGAGATGTTTTATTTATTGACGAAATTCACAGGCTAAGTCCAGTTATTGAAGAATATCTTTATTCGGCGATGGAAGATTATAAAATCGACATCATGATAGAATCTGGTCCAAACGCCAGAACAGTTCAAATCAATTTAGAGCCATTTACCTTAATAGGAGCTACTACACGATCGGGTTTATTAACAGCGCCAATGCGAGCTAGATTTGGAATTAGCAGCAGGCTACAATATTATAATACAGAATTACTTACGCATATTGTTCAACGAAGTGCAGGTATTTTAAATACACCTATTAATATGGAAGCGGCCATTGAAATTGCGGGTCGCAGTAGAGGAACACCACGTATTGCCAATGCCTTATTAAGAAGAGTTCGTGATTTTGCACAAATAAAAGGCAATGGAAGTATCGATATTAAAATCGCCAAATTTGCATTAAATGCTTTACATGTTGATACACATGGATTAGATGAAATGGATAATAAAATATTATTGACTATAATAGAAAAATTTAAAGGTGGCCCGGTAGGCATAAGTACAATTGCCACTGCCGTTGGTGAAAACATAGAAACCATTGAAGAGGTATATGAACCCTTTTTAATTCAAGAAGGTTTTATCATGCGAACTCCAAGAGGAAGAGAAGTTACCGAATTGGCTTACAAACATTTGGGGAAACAAAAAGGAGATATTCAAGGAGGGTTGTTTTAAGAAAAAAATTAAATGAGTCCGTAATATTTATTTTAGTAAAAAAATAAACCCTTTAATCATTGTAACATTAACTCATTTAATCATTTAAATAAATTATGGGATTATTTTCAAAAGAAAAAATAGCTAAACAAGTATTTGTAAAAAGTAAAAAGCTCCATTGTGATGTTTGCAATAACGACATGTTTATATATGAGAATCCCAATTAAACACTAGACTAGCTTCTTTTTTTGATCTTGATTTTGCCAATAAAAAAGCACATTGTTATGTTTGTAATAACTGCTCGAATATCAAGTGGTTTTTAGATAAATTGTAAGATTCAATC
>DAOUTI010000080.1 GCA_030626795.1 Flavobacteriaceae bacterium | reverse complement strand
GGTTCCATAACGCAATGCATACATTTGATTTAAACCACAAGGTTCTACTCTTGACGGCATCAATAAAAAATCTGAACCAGCATAAATTTGATGTGCCAATACTTCATTATAACCAATATAAACATTGTATTTATCACTGAATGTTGTGGTTAATGTTTTTAACTGATTTTCCGTTTCTGTATTCCCGCTACCTAAAACTAAAATATTTATATCGTGTTTTATTAAAGTTTTATAAAAAGCTTCTGGAAATAAATCGGCTCCTTTTTCATAAACCAACCTCCCAATAAAAGAGAAAAGTGGCTTATTTGGATCTAAATTAAATTGCTTACACAACAATTTTTTATTGATTTTTTTTCCAGAAACAACATTTGATAAAGCATAATTTTTTTCTAACATATTATCCGTTTCCGGATTCCATACTTTAAAATCTATACCATTTAATATACCGGTTAGTTTTTGTTTTTCACTCCATAGCAAACCTTCTAAACCATTTGATTTTTGGGTCAGCTCTATTGCGTAACTCGGCGACACTGTTGTAACACGCCAAGCACATTTTGTGGCTGTAGCCAATGGATTAATTTTACCATACCAATCTATCAATCCTGTATTTTTCAAATCAAATTCGGGAAGTAAGTTTAACTTATTATAATTAAACTCGCCTTGATACTGTGCATTATGAATGGTAAGCACTGTTGGTATATCTTTTAGGGCTTTGTATTTTTTTGCATGTAACATCAAAAAAGGTATAAAACCTGTATGATAATCATGTAAATGCACCAAATCTAGCTTTGTTTTTTTATGCAAAACCCAATCTAAAACTGCTATTTGAAACGCTAAAAACCGTTCGGTATCATCATCATATCCATATACATTTTCTCTATCTAATAATTCAGGTATTTTAACCAAAAATAATGAAAATCCTAATCTTGTTTTTAGGTTTAAAATTTGAAAAGTATAATTTTTATCGCCCAATGTTAAACTACCTTCAAATAGCAAATCAAACTTTCTATTTTTTGTGAACTTATTTAAATAAAAAGGCATGATAACTTTTGCGTTAGCTCCCAAATTATTTTGATATTTTGGTAATGCTCCAACAACATCTGCTAAACCTCCTACTTTGGCTACCGGGAAACACTCTGCACTTATATGTAATACCTCCATTTAATATTTTAATATTTAAATTGTTTAATATATAGCTTTTTATAATTTTTGTTTTGAAACGATAAGATATGAAATAAACTAAGCGATTAAACTAAAAGCAATAATAATAAATTAATTTAACAATTTAATAATTCAAGGTATTGTAATCTAACAATTTCTTAAATATTACAAGTCATATTTCATTTTTCTGAATTTTTATAAACAAAAAAGAAAAGTAAAAATTATTTTTACTTCTCTTAATATCTTTTTGATGTAATTTCACTATGAATTCTTCCAATATTGTGGTTTGGCTTCTTCAGATTTTTGATTCCAGTAATCTTGATTTACAATATGCTTACCATCTAAAGTTTTCAACCTTCTTTCAAAAACATAAACTGTTGGGCTAAAAACCATATCAGTAACTGCAACAGTATATAATTGTGGGTCTTCTTCTGTTTTTCTTTTTTCTACTTGAATAATAACTTCAAAGCCATTAAATTCTAAAAGTTTTTGCAAAAAATCTTTACGTGATTCCCCAATTTTTTTTTCTACAAAAGTAACTCTTTGGTCTTCTATTGCGCCAAATGCATGTTTTCCTGCTAATGCCATTTTTTCAAATTGTATGGTTATTTTAAAACTTACTTATTTCATATATATATTCATATATCGGACTATACAAACCTATAATAACTATTCCTGCTACTGCTAAAACCAATCCTAACTTCATATAAATACCACTATTAAAATATGGAATTGCATCTTCGCTCTTGCGGATAAACATGGCTCTCACTACCAATAAATAATAATAGAGAGAAATGGTTACGTTTACTACCGCAAGGAAAACCAATAAATATAATCCTTGACTTGCTGCTGCTGTAAATAAGAAAAACTTACCAAAAAATCCGGCAACAGGTGGAATTCCTGCCAAAGAAAATAAAGCAATCATCATAACCAAACTCAATTTAGGGTTGGTACGATACAATCCATTATAATCATCAATGTTTTCCTTACCTGTTTTAGAAGATATTGCTTGTACCACACCAAAAGCAGCCAAATTGGTAAACACATATATTGAAACAAAGTAAACTACTGTAGACACGCCTAATTGATCATTAGACATCAAACCTAGTAAGATAAAACCTGCTTGAGCAATAGATGAAAAAGCCAAGAAACGCTTCATATTTTGCTGACGTAATGCAAATAAATTACCAATAAACATGGTTGCCAAAGAAACTATATACAGCATATTATGCGTTACCATATCAAATGGTTTCATTACAGTAAACAAGATAATCATCAAGATCATTACAGCAGATCCTTTTGAAATTACAGATAAATATGACGCTACTCCTATGGGCGCTCCTTCATAAACATCGGCAGTCCAAAAATGGAATGGCACTAATGATATTTTAAATGCCAATCCTGCAAAGAAAAACACAAAACCTAATAAACTTAAGTTGGAATAACTCACAATATTTGCAAATTCTTCAAAGTAAATTGTGCCTGTTGTTGCATATAAAAGTGATACTCCAAAAACTGAAGTTCCAGAGGCTAATCCTGCTGATAAAATAAATTTAATTCCAGCTTCTGCTGATTTTCTCTTAGTCGTTTCATACGCAACTAAAGCTGCAACTGGTAAAGCAGAAAGTTCTAATCCTAAATAAAACATTAAGAAATCACCTGATGAAATCATATAATACATCCCTAAAAGAGACGCAAACATCAAGATAAAGAACTCCGTTGATTTATGCTCATTTGCTACTTTATCTCTTAACCAATCGGCCGATTGCAAAAGAATTATCAACACCCCAATATTTAAAACATTTTTAAACATGTGTGTCAATGTTGTAACTTTAAAACTACCACCAAATAAAGCTCCTTCCGCTAAGGGGAAAAACCCTATAATGGTGTGTAATGCAAATAATATTATAGCAAAAGTTACCAAACCTTTTTTATTATTGCTAAATATTTCGCCGATTACTAAAAGTAATATCACTGCTAGTAAAATCAGCTCTTGGCGCATTAGTAAAAAACTCTCTAAATTCATAATTTTTAATTTCAAAAGAATATTAATTCTTTTAATTCTTTAATCTTTTAATCTTCCTTAAAGCATTCTTTCAATAAACGGCTGTATACTTTCTCTTATCATATCACTCAACCAAATAGGAGTTACTCCCATAAAAACTATTGGAATTAACAATAATATAACACCTGTTTTTTCATACCAAGTTGCTTCTGGCAAATCTAAATGGTCCTTATTTTTTATTGGTCCCATCAACATCATTCCAACTACTCTTAAGATATACACAGCTGTAATAACAATTGCTGATACTGTAATAATTGTGGCAACTCTATGAAACATATCTTCATGCTGAAATGCACCTACAAATATTTGCATTTCGGCCATAAAACCACTAAATCCTGGCAGCCCTAATGACGCTAAACCTGCAATGACATACATTACCGATATAAATGGAATCACTTTTAATAATCCTCCCATTTTAGTTACATCTCTCGTGCCTGTTCTGCCGTAGAGCATCCCGATTAAAGCAAAGAAAAGTGCTGTCATAAATCCATGAGATAACGACTGTAAAATAGCACCTGTCCACGACGTTTTATTTAGCATCAACAATGCGAACAACACCATACTCAAGTGACTTACAGAAGAGTAAGCGTTGATATATTTTAAATCAGTTTGTTTAACTGCCGCCAACGCACCATAGAAAACACCAATTACCGAAAGCACAATAAAGAAATTTGACCAACTTACGGCGCCTAAAGGCAATAAATACATGGCTACTCTAAAAACTCCATATCCTCCAAGTTTCATTAATACGCCTGCATGTAACATCGACACCGCTGTTGGGGCAGAGGCATGACCATCTGGCGACCAAGTATGAAAAGGAAACATTGCACCAAGTACCGCAAACCCAATAAAGACTAATGGAAAAAATAATTTTTGCGCTTCAAGCGGAATATTAACTTGTGCTATTTCTAAAATATTAAAAGTTAAAGCACCTCCGTCTGCATTTGAATTGAAATAAATTCCCAATATACCAACGAGTAATAATGCCGAGGCTCCCATCAACATTAAAGTCAATTTCATTGCCGAGTATTCTTTTGGCCCTGAGCCCCAAATACCAATCAATAAATACATCGGAATTACCGCAATTTCATAAAACACAAACATGGTAAATAAATCGATTGAAATAAAGAACCCAAATACTCCTGTTGCTAAAACAATTAGAGAGATAAAGAATTCTTTAGGTAAATCTTCCATTTTCCATGAAATAAATACACCTGCCAAAACTACCAATGACGATAATACTAACATCGCTACCGAAATACCATCTACGCCAATAGCGTAGTGAATATTAAATTGTTCAAACCAAACATAATCTTTCATAAAGACCATGATATCGTCATTTACTTTTTTTTCTTTAAAATAGGCAAATACAAGGTTTAGAGACATTAAAAATTGTACTCCCATTCCTAATACAGACACAAGTCTTGCTTGTTTTAAATTTTTAGTAAAAACCAAAGCTATTATGGTGATTACTGGTACTACAACAAATAAAGTTAGTATATCCATTTCCTTATTAAATCATTGCGTTATAAATAAATATCATTGCTAAAACTACTGCACCTGCAATAAATGCAAAAGCATAATCTTGGACTTTTCCACTTTGTATTCCTTTAATTCCTTTTGAAGCAGCAACGGTAGAGTTACCTACCAAGTTCATCGTTCCATCAACAATTTTCTTATCAAACCATGCAAATGGTGTTGAAATACGCTTGAAAATAATTTCTTTTGTTACAAACATATAAACCTCATCTATATAAAACTTATGATAAGCCCATTTGTATAAATTACCAAAAGCATTAGAAACTTTATCAGGTAAATTTGTTGGTTTTTTATAAAAAACGTAGGCTAAAATTATTCCTAAAAGCCCCACTCCAACAGCAATTGCCGCTAATGGGTAATTTAAATGCGCTTCAAAAGGTATATGATCGGCAGTTACGTATTCACTAAAGTGGATGTAACCCGTTGCAATACTCATAAAGGCTAAGAACATCAACGGTATTGTCATTGACATAGGCGATTCATGTGGCCTATGTTCATATTTTTTATCTTTTCCCCAGAAAATTCCGAAGTATAATCTAAACATATAAAATGCAGTTAATGCAGCAACTACAACAGTGATTACATATATTATTTTGTTATGCTCAAAAGCTGCTACTAAAATTTCATCCTTACTAAAAAAACCTGCAAATCCAGGGAAACCTGAAATAGACAAAGCAGCAATTAAAAAAGTAATATGTGTAACTGGCATATACTTGCGTAAACCACCCATATCTTTTAAGAAATTACTGTGAACTGCGTGAATAATTGACCCTGCAGCCAAGAAAAGCAAGCCTTTAAACATGGCATGAGTAAACAAATGAAACATAGAAGCCATATAACCTAATCCGCCATGGCCTTCGTATTCTGAAACACCAAGAGCTAACATCATATACCCAATTTGTGACATGGTTGAGAATGCTAAAACGCGTTTGATATCATTTTGTGTTAATGCAATTATTGCTGCAAAAAGTGATGAAAATGCGCCCACCCACATTACTAAATTCAAAGCATAGCCATCATCGACAAAATGAAATATTGGGAATAATCTTGCTACTAAATAAACACCTGCAACAACCATCGTTGCAGCATGAATTAAAGCTGAAACCGGTGTTGGTCCTTCCATCGCATCAGGTAACCAAATATGTAATGGAAACATTGCAGATTTACCTGCTCCTCCAATAAAAATTAACATCATTGCCCAAGTAAAAACTGACAAGCCCATAAAGGTGGTTGATGCCCAATTAGCAATTACTGGTCCGTCAATTGCATTTATCGTTTGAAAATCAAAGCTACCTGAGTAATACCCTACAATTAAAATTCCGATAAGGAAACCTAAATCGGCAAAACGAGTTACAATAAATGCTTTTTTTGCTGCCGCTACTGCGGAAGGTTTTGTATAATAATATCCTATCAATAAGAAAGACGAAACTCCTACCAATTCCCAAAATATATAAATTTGAAATAAGTTAGTTGCTAAAACCAATCCCATCATTGAAAAAGTAAATAAAGATAAGAACGCAAAGAATTTAGTGTATCCTGTGTCTCCTTTCATATAGCCTCTTGAATAAAGATGTACCATAAATGAAATGGTTGAAACAACAATCAACATCATTACAGAAATTTGATCAATCATTACCCCCATATCAATTTGAAGTGTATCGGTAAAGCTCATCCATCTCCATTTGTAAACAAATTGCTGATAAACGCCTTCTGCATTTTTACCAACAACTAAAAAGTATTGATAAGCCGTATAATAAGATAATGCAAATGAGGTAAATAAACCCAAAGAACCAATCCAACCAGAAACTGCTGGCTTAATTTTATTGTAATTAAGTCCCAATAGAAGGAAAACCGCTAGTGGTATTAATGGTATTAATATTGTATAAGTGAAATCCATAATAGGTATCTATATTTTTTTAGTATTTCATCGTTTCGGTGTCTTTAACTTCTACCGATGTGATCAATTTATACAAGTTAATAATTATTGCTATTGCTAATGCGGCCTCTGCTGCTGCTATTGCGATGATAAAGAGTGAAAAGAACACGCCTTGTAAATTCTCTGGAAATAAATATTTATTAATAACAACAAAATTGATTGCAGAAGCATTTAAAATCAACTCAATTGATAATAACATGGTTATTAAATTTTTACGAGTTAAAAAACCATACAGCCCTATAAAGAAAATTATAGTTGTTAAGGTTAAGATCTCATATATGCTAATTCCTTGTATCATAATTTTTAAATTGCCGGAAGTCGGAGGACCGAAGACCAAAATTAAATATTTTAAATTTTTATTTTATCTTATTTTTAAAACCAATCATCATATTCATTAGATGAAATGAAACATCATAATATTTCTCAAACTTAAATTTCATATCATCAATCTCGTTATAAACCTTCTGTCTTCCGTCTTCTGTCTTCAACTACTCTTCCAATCTTTTTCCTTTGGCAATTACAATTGCCCCAATCATTACTGCTATTAACAGTACAGATATTACCTCGAATGGTAAAATAAAACCTCCATCTCCATAACTCAGTAAACCTCTACCTATATCTGCAACTTCAATTCTATTATAATTTTCAATAGGATTAAATTGATATGTCCAAATAGCATATAAAGTAACACTTGCTCCAAGTAAACTTAATGCAATTGCTACAATTCTTGATTTGAGTGATGCTTCCTCTAATTTTAATTCGATGTGATGTACTAACAATACTGAAAATATAATTAGTACGATTACACCTCCGGCGTAGACCGCTAATTGAATTGCAGCTAAAAAGGTATAGTCAATTAAAAAATACATTCCTGCAATTCCAACCAAAACAAATAGTAAGTAAATTACTGATCGTAACATCTTTCTACTTGATACAGCTTTGATTGCAAAAACAATCATAATCAAAGCCAATATGTAAAATATAATTCGTTCCATAGTGTTAATCTTCTATTCCTGCTTTAATTTTTGAACCTGGTTTATTTAAAACCTTAGTCAATTGTGAACGGTCGTAAACCGAATTTTCAAAATTTTGAGCCCAAACAATTGCATCTGTAGGGCAAGCTTCTATACATAAACTGCACATGGTACACATGGCCAAATGATAAATATGTTTATCTATTTCTTTTTTCTTTTTACCCGTTTCCGGATCAACTTTTCTATCCCAAATAATTTCAATAGAACCATTAGGGCACGCAATTTCACATTTTTGACAACCTGTACAACGATGTTCATTGTCATCATCATGAGGCATTACAACTTCACCTCTAAATCGATCAAACATTTTTAATGTATCCCGATTATCAGGGTATTGTTGTGTAATTATTGTTTTTCGAGCAGTTATAAAATACTTACCTGTAACAGTCATACCCGTTAATAATGATTTTACTCCTTTATATATATCTGAAAAATAACTCATCTTCTTTTACAAATTAAAATGTCCAACCTAACCAAATGATTACAGCCATAAAAACAATATTAAACAAGTTTATTGGCAATAAATATTTCCATTCTAATGTTAATAATTGATCTACTCTTAAACGTGGGAAAGTCCATCTAAACCACATCATCAAAAAGATAATCATTAACGTTTTTATCATAAACCAAAATACACCCATCCAAGGCAACGATTCGGTAATTCCGAAAGGGGATAAATACCCTCCAAAAAATATAGTTACTGCAATTGCTGCAACAATAAACATATTGATAAATTCGGCTAAAAAGAAATAGGCAAATTTCATCCCTGAATATTCGGTATGGAAACCAGCTCCTAATTCTGACTCTGCCTCTACCAAATCAAATGGCGCTCTATTTGTTTCGGCTGTTCCTGCAATCATAAAAATCATAAATGCAATTATTGCCGGAATATGACCTTGTAAAATAAACCAACCACCTGTTCTTTGTACTTCAATAATTTCTGAAATTTGTAACGACCCTGCTAATAATACAATGGTCATAATTGAAAGTCCTACAGACAACTCATAACTAATGGTTTGTAAACCACTTCGCATCGCTCCAATTAAAGCATATTTATTATTAGATGCCCACCCGCCAATTAAAACGCCTATAACGCCTATAGAAGAAATCGCCATCACAAAAAAGACACCAATATTGATATCAAAAGCTTGAAATTCGGCCGAAAATGGTATTACTGATAATATTACCAACGCAGCAACAATAACAAAATAAGGTGCCAAATTGAATAAAAATTTATCGGCTTTATCGGTAATTGTAAGCTCCTTGGTTACTAATTTTAATGCATCTGCAATGGTTTGAAACAAACCTGCAGGACCTACTCTGTTTGGGCCTAAACGCAATTGAAAAAATGCTGCAATTCTACGCTCCATATACACAAGCAATAGGCCAGCCAATGCAAAGAAAGCTAAATATGCCGCAGCGATTATAACCCACTCAACAAAACTTGCAATTCCTTCGGGCATTAATCCGAAAAGGAATTCGTGTATTGTTTTTGTAATTGATAATGTTTTCATCATTATATTTTTATTCTATTTTATTCAATTTTTTCATTCCTCTAAAGCCTTCTTCAATTTATAGAAAGCTTTAAGTTATCTATCAATATCAGGAATAACCAAATCAATAGATGCCATGTTTGCAACTAAATCTCCAATTTTTGCTCCAACCGAAATATGCTTTAATAAAGAAAGGTTTGAAAGTCCTGGTGAACGAAATTTTAATCGATACGGATTTTTAGTACCCGTGCTATTTATATACACGCCTAGTTCTCCACGAGCCGTTTCTACTCTTTGATAAAATTCACCTTTTGGTAATTTGATAACCGCATTGGTTTTTGTTTGATGTTCTCCTTCTGGGATATTATCAATTAATTGTTCAATAATTTTCATGGACTCCCACATCTCTTGAATTCGAACTTTATATCGAGCATAATTATCTCCCTCTGTTCTAATTGCTTCCTCAAAATTTACTCTATCATAAGCACTATATGGGTGACGTTTACGAACATCACTTGCAAAACCAGATGCTCTTGCAACAGGACCCGAAGCTCCGTATGAAATTGCTGCTTCTCTTGATAAAACACCAATACCCATTGTTCTTTTTTCGAATATTACATTGCCTGTTAACAAACGATCATATTCAGGTAGTTTTGTTTTAAAATGTGCTATAAATTCTTTGGTTCGATTTACAAAATTAGGGTGAATATCAAACATCAATCCTCCAGGAATATTATAGTTCATCGTTAAACGTGCACCACAAGTTTCTTCAAAAATATCATTGATCAATTCACGATCTCTAAAGGCATAAAAATAAGTAGTTAAAGCACCTAAGTCCATTCCGTTAACACCCCACCACAATTGATGAGAAGCCAAACGAGTTAATTCACTTATAATGGTTCTTATTACTTTTACTCTATCGGTTACTTCTATTTGTAAACCATTTTCTACCGCCAAACAAACTGCTTCATTATTTATATGTGATGACAAATAATCCATTCTATCGGTAAGATGAACTATTTGTTGATAGCTATCGCGCTCACACATTTTTTCGATAGAACGGTGAATGTACCCTAAATCAGTATCTATATCTTTAATTATTTCACCATCAATAGTTAAAATTAATCGCAATACACCATGTGCCGCAGGGTGTTGCGGGCCCATATTGATAAAATACTCTTCTGTTTTAAATCTATCTTTTGTTAATTGTTCCATGTTTCGAGTATTGGGTTATTTAATTACCATATTAGCTTCGTCTACATAATCTTTTCGCAAAGGAAATCCATCCCATTCTGCAGGTAAAAACAATCTTTTTAAATTAGGGTGATTGTTAAATTTTATTCCAAAAAAATCAAACACTTCCATTTCATGGAATTCAGCTGTTCTCCATAAATCACAAACCGAATCTAAAACAGGGTTTTCTCTGTCTTCTGTTTTAACTTTTACAACAATATTGTGTTTTTTATCAATAGATTCAAAGTGGTAAATCACACCCAGTTCTTTACCCCAATCTATTCCGGTAAGGCAAAAAAGATAATCAAAGTCTAACTCGGGTGTTTCTTTTAATTTTTTACAAATACTGTATAATTCTTCTTTAGGCAGCGTAACATTTAAAAACTGTGAAGCCTCTTCGGTAAATTCTAAATTTTCACTCCAGCTCCCTACTATATTTTGAATTTCTTGATTTGTCATCTTTTTAGATTTTATCGTTTGGCTATTCTTTAGCCTTTAAATATTCCCTTCATCAAATCCATCAATAGGATTTACTTTTTCTAATCTATTTTCTTGTCTGATTTTATCTTGCAACAACAACATACCATCTAATAAAGCTTCGGGTCTCGGCGGGCAACCTGGCACATAAACATCAACGGGAATTACATGATCTGCGCCTTTTACTACCGAATAAGAATTGTAATAAAACGGACCTCCCGAAATTGCACAAGCACCCATGGCTAAAACATATTTGGGTTCGGCCATTTGATCGTATAAACGACGTAAAACTGGAGCCATTTTATTAACAATAGTACCCGCTATAATGATTAAATCTGCTTGACGGGGAGAAGGACGTGCTACTTCAAATCCAAATCTTGACCAATCGTGTTTGGCAGCACCTGTTTGCATCATTT
>DAOUTI010000141.1 GCA_030626795.1 Flavobacteriaceae bacterium | reverse complement strand
GGGGATGTATTTCAATCTTTTGGATCAAAATTACCGCAACGGATTAAAACTTTATCGGTATTTGGAGGTGTTTCTATAAACCCGCAAATGATGGCAATGCAAAATGTAAATATTTTGATAGCTACACCCGGAAGATTATTAGAACTGGTAGAAAAAAATGCTGTGCATTTAGGTGCAATTGAAACTTTAGTGTTAGACGAGGCTGATAAAATGTTAAATCTCGGATTTAAAGAAGAGGTAGATAAAATTATTAATTTATTGCCAAAAAAACGTCAAAACCTATTATTCTCGGCAACTTTAAATGAAAATGTAAATAAGGTTGAACAAGTATTATTGCACCATCCTTTGGTAATTAAAATTGAAGATGAAAATGATAATATTGATTTGATAAATCAATTAGGTTACTTTGTCAAGGAAGAAAATAAAGGTCCTCTTTTGCGTTATTTAATCAAACACAACAACTTACAACAAGTCTTAATTTTCACTGCATCTTCTTATAAAGCAGATAACGTTGCTAATAAACTTCGTAAAAACGGTATAGATGCCTCAGCCATTCACGGTAAAAAAAGTCAGGGCAACCGAAAAGAAACTTTACGGAAATTTAAATCGGGTGAACTTAATGTTCTGGTTGCAACCGATTTATTAGCTCGTGGTATTGATATTGCTTTTTTACCTCATGTAATTAATTACGAATTACCTCGCTCGCCCAAAGATTATGTACATCGCATAGGTAGAACCGGTCGTGCAGAAAACCCTGGTGAAGCAATATCCTTTATTACACCTGAAGACAAACATCACTTTAAAATAATTCAAAAAAAGATGGGTAAAATTGTTACGATGATTGATAGTGAAAATATGAATCTTTAATTTTTATAATTGTATGGAAACAGACGGTAGAAATAGAAAAAATATCCAAATAGGATTTGAAGTTGAGATTGTTCAAAAACAAGACCAACGTAGTGGCAAATTAACAAAAGGAGTGGTGAAAAGAATTCTAACGAATTCGCCTAACCATCCTCATGGCATCAAAGTGGAATTAGAATCTGGTATCGTAGGTAGAGTAAAAAGTATCTCTTAATAAATGTAATTAAAATAAAATTTTTATAATGAAGTCAATTATCATACTAATCGTTCTTTTAATAATCACACCGTGTAAAGCCCAAAAAAAGACTATACATAAAGCAACTAATGACTATCCTTTTTATGTTGGTACTTATACAAAAGGGAATAGCCAAGGTATTTATAAGTACAACTTACAAAAAAATGGAATTCTTAAAAAAATTGGTCTAGCTGTTCAATCAGAAAACCCTTCATTTTTAGCATGGAGTCATGATAAAAAGTTTCTTATCGCTGTAAATGAAATCAACTCAGTAGATGGAAATGGTACTGTTGCATCTTTTTTAATAAAAGGTGATAAACTAATACCTATTAATAAAAGCACCTCAGGTGGAGCACATCCATGTTTTATAACTACAAATAAATTTGATTTTGTATTAACTACAAATTATTCGAGTGGTAATGTTGGATTATTGAAACTAAATCACAAAGGAGAATTATCAAAATTATTAGACCTTCAACAGCATACCGGAAAAGGAACTACAAAAAGGCAAGAAGCACCTCATGCACATTCGGTTTGGTTTGATTCTGATGGTTTGAACGTTATTTCTATCGACCTTGGTACCAATGATTTATGGTTTTCAAAATTAGATACTTTACAACAAAAACTGATACCAAGTACTCCAAATAAACTAGCAATGGCAAAAGGAGCTGGCCCTCGTCATTTAACTTTTCATCCTAACAAAAAATGGATTTATGTAGTCAATGAATTGACGAGTAAGGTAACCCAACTGCAGAAAAATGATAAAGGAATTTATGATAAACTTGGCAGTATTTCAACTTTACCAAAAAATTATAAAGAATCTAATACTTGTGCTGATATTCATATTTCTGCTGATGGTAAATTTGTTTATGCTTCTAATCGAGGTCATAATAGTATTGCTATTTTTGAAGTGAATAACCTCAACGGAACTTTAAAGTTAATAGGACATGAATCTACTTTAGGAAAGAGCCCAAGAAATTTTTCATTATCACCAAATGATGATTTTTTACTAGTTGCCAATCAACTCACAAATAATATTGTAGCATTTAAACGAGATAAAAAAAATGGATTGTTAGAATTTACCCATCAAATAGAGGCTCCAACTCCTGTTTGTATTTTATTTCAATAAAAAAAAATCAAAATATGCATAAAAGAACCGTTTTTGAGATGTTAAACAAAGCATCTATTCAATATGCAAATAAGCCCTACCTAAGTCAGAAAAATGATAAAGGTTGGGTAAGAACTACTTTTAATGAGGCCAAAACAAAAACATTAGAACTAGCCTCAGCTTTTATAGAACTTGGTGTAAAATATGAAGATAAAATTGCTATTTTATCTGAAGCAAAAGCTGATTGGATTATTTCTGAATTAGCAATGCTTTATGCAGGTGGAATTTCTGTACCACTTTCTATCAAATTACTACCTGAAGAAATTACTACAAGAATAAATCATTCAGATGCTTCTGTTTTTATTATTTCTGAAAACACTTTAGAAAAGGTAATTGGTCAAATTGCACATTACACAAATAAAAATCTAAAAATCATTGTTTTAGATAAGCCATCAAGCAAAATAAGTAACCAATGTAAAAAGTATAATTTTGAAAAAAATAAGCTGATTTTTATTGATGATTTATATAAATCTGGGAAAGAAAATCTAGAAAAAAACTTAACCAGAATTCAACAAATTGAAAGTCAAATCAAAGAAGATGATGTAGTTACTATTTCTTATACTTCGGGTACAACTGGAAACCCAAAAGGTATTATGCTTACCCATTTAAATTATTATTCAAATTCTCATGAAGCAGTAAAAACCTTTCAAATTCAAGAAGGAATCTCCACATTAATTATTTTACCTACCGACCATTCTTTTGCGCACACCGTAGGTATTTATACCGGACTTGTAAAAGGGCTTTCATTACATTTTGTAGATGCACGTGGTGGCGGAATGAATGCGCTTAAAAATATTCCCATCAATTTGGTTGAAGCCAATTCAAATTTTTTATTAACTGTACCTGCACTTACCAGTAATTTTATCCAAAAAATAAAAGAAGGAATTAAAGCAAAAGGTGGTTTTATTGAAGGGATTTTTAATAGAGGAATTGCAGCGGGAGTTTTAAGAAATGGAGATGGTTTTACCAAACCTGGAATGGCAACTCAATTAGCTACTTATTTTAATTTCGCTCTTGCGGATGCTTTAATTTTTAAAAAATTACGCTTGATTTGGGGATCAAAAATTGAATTCTTCGTCGGAGGCGGTGCTTTGCTAGACATCAAGCAACAACAATTTTACAAAACGATTGGTGTACCTGTTTACCAAGGTTACGGTTTAACCGAAGCAACACCAATTATCTCAACAAACACTCCTTTTTACCATAAAATGGGAACATCTGGTAAGGTTTTAGGAAATATTACCTGTAAAATTTGTGATGAAAACGGTAAAAAACTTCCGAAAGGAGAAAAAGGTGAAATTCTAATTCAAGGTGATAACGTAATGAAAGGCTATTACAAAAATCCTGAAGCTACAGCCGAAACACTTAGAGATGGTTGGCTACATACCGGTGATTTAGGATATTTTGATGAAGATGATTTTTTAGTGGTTGTAGGTCGTGAAAAAGCTTTATTAATCTCTGATGATGGAGAAAAATATTCTCCAGAAGAAATTGAAGAAGCCATTGTTAATTCTTCAACAATGATTCATCAAATCATGATTTATAATGACCATAAAAAATATACTACAGCTTTGCTTACTTTGAATAAATCCAATATTAATGAGTGGGTTAAAAAAGAAAATGTTCAATCTCCAGAAAAAGTTTTAAATCAAATAAAAACGGAAATGCTTTTATTTAATAAACAAACTGAATTTAAAGGAAAATTTCCATCAAAATGGATTCCTTCTAACTTTCAAATTGTTGAAGATGAATTTTCTGAAGCTAATAAAATGATCAACTCCACTTTAAAAATGGTACGCCGAAATATTACAGACACCTATCAAAATAGATTGGATTTAATGTATGGTAAAGATGCCCAGAAAGTATCTTTAGGTGAGAATTTGAAAGTTTTAGAAAATTTATTTAATACCTAATATCTACAAAATTTCTGTTTTAACCTTATGCAGAAATACAAGGGACTCAGAACCTTTATATATAAATATGTAAAAACTATTATCTCCTAATCAAACTAAAATGACCTTTATGTATTCTTCCATCTTCAAGTTGAACCATGTACCAATAATCGGTTGAGGGCATTTGATTTCCTCTATATAAACCATCCCAACCTTCTCCTTTTGTATCAATTTGTTTTATTAATTTACCATATTTGTCATAAATATATATTTTAGAATTTGGTTGAGAAAGTACGCCTTCTACCTGCCATGTATCATTTATTCTATCCCCATTAGGTGTAAAAAATTTTGGATATCCAATAATGTAAACATCCATATTTGTAATACCACAATTATTTTTATCTCTTATAAATAGGGTGTGTTTTCCAGGATCTAGGTATTCAAATTTATTTTCAGATTGATAAGGTCCATTTATATCATCCATTGAAAATTCGTATTCACCAATTCCTAAATTATCCGTATTAATTTCTATTGAATTATTATCTGTATCATCAATAATTGTAATATCATTTATATCAATATGAGCAGTATTAGATTCCGTTACTTTTACTGTTTTGGGAATGGATTCGCAACCAGTAGCTGCAGTTGCCAATACAGTATATTTCCCTACAGATGAAACTGTTATGGTAGATTGATCCCCAATAAGATTTCCACTTTCATCTAACCAATTGTAGGTATATATCCCATCTGGGCTATATGCTGAAAGTGTAGTTGTCAATAAATTTAAGCAAACAATCGCAGTTGGATCAACATCAAATTCAGGTAATGAATGAACTGTTAATACCAAATGTGGACCAATACCAAAACAATCTCCATTGTCATCATTTTCAACCCTAATATAAAGTACCTGAGAAAATGGTATTTCATTTCTAAAAGCTGTTTGAGGTAGAATTTCATTTTGTTCTAATTGAGCATCTGCTAAGTTTCTATAATATTTTACAATTAAATTCTGAGCGGGTAACCTATCTAATATCTTTTTGGAAGCTACCGTCAGATCAAATGAAAAAAAGCCGTCATTACTAGTATCCGTATCACATTGAGTTAATTCTTCGTGAAAATCATTAGGAAAGGATGTTGTAGAGACCTGTAAATGTACAGTTGAAATAGTATAACAACCGCTATTGTTTTCAACTCTAGCAAATACACTACTAGATATCGAATTATTAAAAGGAAAAGGATTTAAAGAGTTTATATTTGCATTGGCATCAGAAATAGAAAGAAAGTATGTAACAATCAAACTACTATCATTAGTAATAATAGTAGTATTTACCTCTTCTAAATTAAAATCAGTAAAACCATCATAAATTCCATCTTCATCACAATTTTTTAACGTTACATTATTATTAATTACCGGAATATCATTAATTGACGCTGTTATAGTTTCTCGCTCACCATCAACACAATCATTTTCTGAAGCTAAAATATAATATATTGTTGTTTTACTAAGTGGAGGTGTTGTGTAAATATTTCCCGAAAAAATTGGTATAGTTGAAGTATCAGATTCAAACCAAAGTATAGAACCAGACGATGCAGTAGCACTTAATTTAACCTCACCAGGACCACAATGCATAGCTGAATTGATAGACTCTATAAATGGTACATAAATTTTTGAACTTGCAGAAAGATCAAGAGTAGGGTCTCCCGGCATACCACCGTATTCAACAATATATCCCTTTGGTTGAAAATCTCCCGAAGTATCGCCTGTGTTACTCAAATCATTCCATGAACCAATAATTCCAACGTTTGGAGCAGTTATATGCGCATAGTCCTCATCTCCCAATTGGTTTGGCTCACCGGTATTCCAATAAGAATAAGCACCAGCCGGTGCAGAACCATTAACTAATCCATTCCAAAAAACAGTACCATTTTCTGGTCCACAAACCCATTTCCAAACTCCTTCCGTTTCATAATCACTTCCTCCTATCCAACCAGCACCTTTTGCCTGTTCTCCTGCAAGTTGAGATTCATCAGAGGATGTAATCGTAGCTAAATAGCCTTGCAATCCAAAATAAGTCTTTGATTCTGCTGCAATTTTCGCATTATTCCACGTAATACCTATATTAGCAATATATTCATAATAATGACCTGTTGCAGGAAGGTAATTGGCATCTCCAATGGTAAATGAAAATAATTTTTCACCACTAACTAAAGGAGAATTATTTTCAAAAACAACATCTTTTACAGCGGCAATGATATCCACATAGCTTAACAGACCCGATGTAGTGCTTTTTAGTGTTAATTTACCTTCTTTACTACTCCATTCTGTAATTAAATTTGGATGGTTACCATTAAGAATTAACTCATCTTTCCCATTTATATAACCAGTAGATATTTGAATAAAAAACGCCTCTATACTCGTATCATCAGGATCAATAATATCAAAATAAGTTACTATATTTAGTTGAGATAAAGGACAATAAGCCTGGTTACCAACTGCT
>DAOUTI010000028.1 GCA_030626795.1 Flavobacteriaceae bacterium | reverse complement strand
TCACATCGAGTTCAATCCTATCAGTTCCCAGTATTACAGCTTCTTTAAATGCTGCCATAGTATTTTCAGGAAAATTAAAACTTTCACCTCTATGAGCTTCACGTATTATAGAAATTTTATTTTCAACTTTTAATACAGTATCCTTTTTCACTATTTTTAGTGTTGTATTCTTTTCCTTCGATTCATTTTTAGCGCACCCGAATGTTGTGCCTAAAACGACTATTATTGTAGCTGTAATTGCTAAAACTTTTTTTATCATTGCTCTTATTTTAAATATACAAGAAGTATGGAAAAATAATACTTCTTGTATGTTTTATATGGAATTAGTTTTCCCACCACCCTTTATTATTAATATCGTCACCACCCATTGCATTTACTGCTGTTTCATAATTTTCGGTGTTTAAAGTTTGTTCTTGATCTGGGTATAAAAATCGTACAGGAACTATGTCATTATTCACATTATCTGAACCTGGTATAATAAAAGATGGTAATCCAGTTCTTCTATAGTCATACCATGCTTCTAACCCTACTAAAAATGAAGAAAGCCATTTTTGGGTCATAATTGTTTCTAGTGTACCATCATAAGCAACACCATTTTGGGTTAAATATATAGTCATATCCTGATTTACATTCCAATATTCGAATGAAGCTTTTACTCCATTTTCATAGTATGTTTTTGCATCTCCAGCTATAAAACCTTTTTGTGTAGCTTCGGCTAAAATAAATTGTAATTCATCATATTTCATTAGAGGTGCTTTAACTGAATTTGACGATTCCCAAAAAAACGCTTGGTTTAATCTGGATACATTATTTGCACCACCATTATAAGTTGAAGCATTATCTTCACTTAATCCATTTGGCATACCGGTAATTAAATTCGGGTCGTCATTTTTACTATCTGTAGGTTGAAACCACGCGAACAACCTGTTATCATCAAATTGTTTTAATACATTCTCACTGGTGAGGCTTAGCCTGTGTTCATCAAAACCTCCAATTCTACCATTACTTATTGGCCATGAATCTATTTGGGTGTTGGCAGGATATTCCATAACGGCATTATCTGCATTGCTTTCAAAAATCATCCCGCTATTTACTATTTGCTGCATTTCAGATGAAACATCTCTGCGATTAGAAATCCGTAATAAATATCTTAACTGTAATGAGTTGGCTAATTTTCTCCAATTTGTAAAATTACCATCAAACAATAAATCTCCTCCCAATATTGGTTGACCTAAAGCCAATAATTCCTCAGCTGTTTTTAAATCAGCAAGTATTCCATTATATATATCTTCTTGGTTGTCATAAACAGGAGTGAAATTATTTTCTGTTTCTCCTTTTATTGCCTCAGAATAGGGAATAGAACCCCAATTATCAGTCAAACTGGAATATATCCATGATTTTAAGATTAGCGCAATCCCTTCATAACTGGTATTCTTCGTGTTTTCATCCCTACTAATTTCAAGAATTTTTGTGATTTCGGGTAAATTCCCATAGTAATTATTCCAAATACCTGTTTCTGATCCCCAATCATATCTATCGAAACCCGTAAAATTAATTTTTGCAGTTAGTTGGGATACTATATTTCCATTATTCCACCCTATAAGGGCGTTTCTGTTAACCGTATTAGAAATGACTGTTGATAATATTAAATCGGATGAAACGGATTCTGGCTGATTTGGATTTGTGTTTATTTCTTCAAAATCATTTGTACAGCCATTGATTACAAATAGTATTGAAACAATAATTATAAATTTAATGTTTTTCATGATTGAATAGTTTATTGTTTTTGTATTAGAATTTAACATTTAAATTAAAGCCGTAGCTTTTTGAGCTTGGTGTTGCCATATCTTCAACGCCTGGTACAACAGTGCCTCCATTAAATGATAAGGTTTCAGGGTCAAAATGTGTATTCTCTGTCCATAAGGCTAGATTACGCCCAACTACCGAAAGAGTAATAGATTGAAAAGGAGATTTTTTTAATAATTTTGAAGGTATAGTATATCCTAATATTACTTCTCTTAGTTTAAGAAATGAAGCATCGAACATACCAACTTCTTCATTCCCTCTATTGTATTTCCACCAATAATAATCTCTACCACTTAAGCGAACATCATTAGGTCTATATGAACCATCAGTATTTTGAATTACACCTTCAGAGATAATTCCTTCTTCACGCCCTTCAGCAGTAAAATCCATCATACCTGAAGTTCCTCCAATAAGTACAGTTCTTGAATTTACAACACCGCCTTGTCTCCAATCAAATAAAACACCTAGCTTGAAACCTTTATAAGTGAAATTATTTTGAAAACCAAGCATAAAATCGGGATTAACATTTCCTAATTTTTTAAGCTTAGGATCTCTTAATGAAAAACCATCTTCATTATGAACTACTTGGCCAAAAAATTGACTATTTGGGTCATCTACTTCTATAAAACCTGTTCCGTAGACATCCCCAACCCTTTCACCTACTTTGGCTAAGACTTTAATATAATTATTTGACACTTCATAAGTATCTAAACCATCAATTAATTTTTTTACTTTACCTCTGTTACTTGAGAAATTTATTGAAGTATTCCATTTAAAATTTTCTGATTTAATTGGAATTGCATTAAATATAATTTCTACACCCTTATTTTCAATTTCACCTGCATTAATTATTCTTGAGTTAAATCCAGAAGTATTTGAAACGGGTAATTCTAAAATTTGATTTTTTGTAGTAGATGTATAATAAGAGATATCTAGACCTAACCTTCCTTTGAACAAACGAATATCCGCTCCAAACTCAATAGATTCAGCCTCCTCTGGCTTTAGATTTTCGTTTTTTAATATGGTTGACGCACTAACTCTTTGAGAACTACCAAAAGGTTCATTGAAAGAAAAAGTATTCCTTAAATTATACGGGTTAGTATCGTTACCAACAATTGCCCAACCTGCTCTTAATTTTGCAAAAGAGAACGCAGAAGGTAATCCAAACATATCTGATAAGACAGCACTAATACCGACTGATGGATAAAAATAAGAGTTGTTATCTGACGGTAAAGTACTAGACCAATCGTTTCTGCCTGTAATATCTAAGAAAAGATAATTTTTATAAGAAACATTTGCAAAAGCATATAAGCTATTAACTGTTTTTTTATCATTAAACTGTGTTTTAGATAGGGGTTCGGCTGCATTTTGAAAATTGTAAACTTTTGGTACAGATAATGAATTCGCAGAAATTCTTTTATATCTATTTTCTTCTTTTCTGTTATTTCCACCTAATGATATCCCAACCTGAAAATCATCATTAATTTCATTGTTATATGATAATAAGAAATCAGTATTTTGTTCTTTAAAATAGATATTGTCTTCTCTATATTGACCTTTAGCAAAACGCTGCGTACTAAAAGCACGTTTACCAACTCTTAGCTCATCAAAATAATCCAATCCAGATCTTAACATTAACGAAAGATTTTTTGTAATGTCGATATCTACTTTAACATTACCGATTAATCTGTTTTTATCAAACGCATTGGTATTTTCGAACATTGTAAAATAAGGATTGTCATGCCAATTATAATTATAATTAAATTGTTGAATGCCCTCAAGCCCAGGTTGCCAATAATTTCTAAGAGAGTTCATCTCTATTTGACGACCAAACCAAACCCATAAATACATGATGTTTTCAGTTCCATATGAGTTGTTAGGTCTGTTTTTACTATCACTATTTATATAATTTAATGAAGAAGATACTTTTAACCAGTCTTTAAGTTGATACGATCCATTTATTGCGTATGTTTTTCTATTATAATCTGTATTAGGTAGTATCCCTTCATTTCTAAGATCAGTATAAGATAGCCTTAAGTTACCCTGCTCATTACCACCAGCAATAGCTATACTAGTAGTATTAGTCTGACCTGTTTTAAAGAAATTTTTAATATTATCTGGACGTGCTATCCATGGCAAAGCTTCAGTTGTATCGGTAAAGCCTGATGCATCTCTAGGTCTAACCCCAAAATCACCAGCCCTAAACCCACTTGATGTAGGACTATTATGTTGTACTATCAGTCGCCCGTCTAATGCTGGCCCCCAACTCTCATCAATATTATCATTAGTACCACCGCCAAAACCATCATAAAATTCAAATTCACCCCCAGCACCTTGACCGTATTTGTTTTGATATTTAGGAATCCTTAAGGGGGTTTCAAAAGTTATATTTTGGTTAAAAGTAATACCAATACCTCTAATGTCTTTTCCTGATTTTGTAGTTATTATGATTACACCATTTGCACCTCTAGAGCCATATAATGCTGTTGCACTTGGTCCTTTTAAAACGGACATAGATTCAATGTCATCTGGGTTTATATCTTGCGCTCCGTTACCATAATCAGTTTCTAAATTACCTTCAGATCTGTTACTAATAGTGCTGTTACTAATTGGAATCCCATCTACAACAAATAAAGGTGAATTTTGCCCAGGAATCAAAGATCCCTCCCCTCTAATTGTTATATAGGATGTTGAACCAACACCTGAACCACCACCGATAACTTGTACTCCAGCAACTTTACCTGATAGAGCATTGGTAACATTGGTTTCTCTGGCAGAAGTCAATTCTTTACCTTTTACTTCTTGTACGGCATACCCTAAAGCTCTAACTTCTCTTTTTACACCAAGAGCTGTAACTATGACTTCATCTAAGGATTGAGATGATTCTTCTATGGTAATAACACCTAAATCTAATACTTGAGAGGCTTTTAGGTCTATTAAAATTGTTTTTTCAGAATAACCCAAAAAGGTTATAAGCAACTCATAATTTCCAGGATTAATATCTGTAATTTCAAATTTTCCATCAAAATCAGATGTAGTTCCTTTTTCTAGACCTTTAATTAGTGTTGTGGCTCCTGGCAATGGAATTCCTTCTCCATCTTGAATTACACCTCTTATGATAGAGGTATCTTGAGCAAAGATGTTTGACACTGCAAAGTAGAATAGAAAAATAATTAAGAATAATTTTTTGTTCATTTTAAATAAGTTTAGTTATTAAGACTCCAAATTTAATTTGTTTAGTAGAGGGAATAGTTAACTTAAAGTGAAGAGTTTATTATCAAAGAATAAAAACTAAGTTAAAAGAATGTTATAATAATAAGGTTAGATGAGACTAATGTAAACGCTAGGTGAAAAAATTAGACAAGAAAATCACATTAAAAAAATACACGAATGTAAGTTATTGATTTTAAAGTATTTGTAATCAGTTAAATAATTTTAAGAATTTATACATAAGCTAGAGAATGCAATATAAATACCTGTCCCACAGGTGTAGCAACACAAAATAAATCACTAATTAAAGGTTTGGTTGTTGATGAAAAAGCACAAAGGGCAGCTAATTATCACGAAGAAACAATTCACAGTTTTATGGAAATGATTGCAGCAGCAGGTTTAAAAAATCACGAAGAAATAAAACGAAAACATGTAAACCGTAGAATTGGTATGCATAAAATAGCGAAGTATAATGAAATATACCCTGCAATAAAAAAGGGCAGTTTACTTAAAAAAGAAACTACCCCAATTGATATTGTATAATTATTTTATTGGTTAATAATCGGCATCTTGAGGGTATTTTGCCATAAATTTTTCCGCATCGGCCACCATATTTTTACTTCCTACAAAAATAGGTACACGTTGGTGTAATTCTGTAGGTTTTATTTCTAGTATTCTTTTATAGCCATCACTTGCCCAACCTCCAGCTTGTTCGGCTAAAAAGGCAATAGGATTACACTCATATAATAAACGTAATTTTCCTTGAGGAGCTTTAGAACTTGTAGGGTAAATATAAACACCTCCTTTAATCATATTTCTATGAAAATCAGACACTAAGGATCCGATATATCGCGCAGAATATGGACGATCACCTTCTTCTTCTTGGCAATATTTTAAATAATCTTTTACTCCTTGTGGAAAATGGACATAATATCCTTCATTAATAGAATAAATATTGCCATTTTCTGGAAATTTCATGCTTGGATGAGAAAGATAAAATGTACCTAAGGCAGGGTTTAAAGTAAACCCATTTACACCATGGCCAGTTGTATAAACCAGCATGGTTGAGGTTCCATAAACTACATAACCGGCAGCAACTTGTAAATTTCCTGGCTGTAAAAAATCTTCTTTTGTTACAGGAGTTCCAATAGGAGTCACCCTTCTGTAAATTGAAAAAATAGTTCCAACCGAAACATTAACATCAATATTTGAAGAACCATCTAATGGATCAATTAGTACAATATATTTATTATCGTGCGATCTGTTTTTTCCTTCAATAATAACAAAATCATCTTCTTCTTCACTCGCTATGCCACAAACAATTTCTCGATTTGAAAGTGTACGCATAAAAGCCTCATTGGCATATATATCTAGTTTTTGTTGGTCTTCACCTTGTATATTAGTGTCGCCAGCATTACCTAAAATATCAACCAAACCAGCTTTGTTAACTTCATGATTTACAACTTTTGCGGCAAGTTTAATAGAGCTTAATAAGCGTGATAATTCTCCTGTAGTGTATTGAAAATCTTTTTGGTTTTCAATGATATATTCACCCAGAGTTTTGTGATTTTTCATTTTATTTGAGTATAGTTTGAGTAATTACTGTACAAATATGGTTATTTTTGTAATAAAATAACGATAATATGGACTTAAAATTGCGAACTGCCAAAAAATCGGATATGGAATCGGTTTTACTTTTAATAAAAGAATTGGCTATTTTTGAAAAAGAACCAGATGCAGTTAAAATTACTGTAGATAATTTAATTCATGATGGTTTTGGTAAAAAACCGGCTTTCAAAGTTTTTGTTGCCGAAATAAAAAATGAAATAGTTGGGATGGCCTTATTTTATAAAAGATATTCAACTTGGAAAGGAAAATCTATTCATTTAGAAGATTTAATTGTACAAAAAAAATACCGAGGCAAAGGTATAGGTAGCGCACTATATAAAAAGGTTTTAAATTATGCCCAAGACAATAATTATAAAAGAGTTGCATGGGAGGTGTTAGATTGGAATACACCTGCAATTGATTTTTATAAGTCAACAGGGGCTAAAGTATTTGAAGAATGGAGAGTCGCTCAAATGGATGAAAAAGGGTTAAATAATTATTGTAAATAGAGTTAATATCAATAACTAACGAAGAAAAATGAGGGTGTTTAAATTTGGAGGAGCTTCAGTTAAAGATGCAAATGGAGTAAGAAACCTTAAAAAAGCTCTTGATGAAATTGGCTACAAAAACTCAATTTTGGTTATTTCTGCAATGGGAAAAATGACCAATGCCTTTGAACAATTGGTTGAAGTTACGTTAGAAGATGATGACAAAGAGGAGGAGTTTGATAACCTTAGTTTTATAGAAGAGTTTCATAAAAATATTTTGAATGATCTCTTTAAAGATAAAAACCATATTATTTTTGATAAAGTTGATGATTTGTTTGATGATTTAAACGGTTTTTTATTTGATAATAAATCTTCAGATTATAATTTTGTTTACGACCAAATAGTAGGTTATGGTGAATTGTTATCTACAATGATTTGTAGTACATATTTAAATGAAAAAGGTATCGAAAATACTTGGTTGGATATAAGAAAATGCATCAAAACAAACAATGAATTTAGGCGAGGTAGAGTAGATTGGGAAGTAACAAGTGGTTTGTTAAATGAAAAAATTAATAAGTCAAAATTAACAATAACACAAGGGTTTATAGCAAGTGATAATTTTGGAAAAACCACTACACTGGGGCGAGAAGGATCAGATTATACGGCAGCTATAATTGCCTATTGTTTAGATGCAAAAGACGTGTCTATTTTTAAAGATGTAGCAGGAGTATTAAATGCCGACCCTAAAGAATTTGACAAAACAATTTTATTAAATCAAATATCTTACAAAGAAGCTATTGAAATGGCATTTTATGGAGCCTCTGTAATTCATCCAAAAACTTTACAGCCTTTGCAGCGAAAAGAAATTCCATTGTATGTTAAATCATTTGTAAGTCCTTTAGAAAAAGGAACTTCCGTAAGTAAAGGGCTAGATTTAGAGCCAAAAACACCTTGTTTTATTGTAAAGAAAAATCAAATATTAATTTCAATTTCCGATAAAGAGTTCCATTTTGTAATGGAAGATAATATTAGTGAAATTTTTGATTATTTACATCAGTTTAAATTGAAAGTAAATTTAATTCAAAATTCAGCAATTAGCTTTACTGTGTGTATTGAAGATAATTTTAATAAATTTGATGCTTTAATACAGAAGCTTCAAGTCAAATACAAAATATTGTATAATAAAAATTTGACACTTTATACGGTGAGACATTTTACAAAAAATGCAATTCAAGAAATTGAAAAAGATAAAGAAATTTTGATTAAACAGTTAAGCAGAGAAACAGCGCAAATAGTTGTTAAAAATTAAGTATGGGTTTAGTTACAGCAAAAGAGATAGCAAAAGTTATTCAACTTGAAAAACTAGGGGTATTTGGTACCTTTATTGGCTGGATATTGTTGAAATTATTGAGAATTTCAAAGGTAAATAAACTGTATGAAAAACATAAAGATAAAAGCGATGTTGACTTTTTAAACGGAATATTAGAAGATCTTAAAATTGAATTTGATATTCCTGAAGGGGATTTGAATAGAATACCTAAAGAGGGTGCGTTTATTACAATTTCAAATCATCCGCTTGGTGGAATTGACGGTATTTTATTGCTAAAATTACTACTGGAAAAACGACCAGATTATAAAATAATTGCTAATTTTTTACTACACAGAATAGAGCCTTTAAAAAAATATGTTTTGCCAGTAAACCCTTTTGAGAATCAAAAAGGTGCCCAATCGAGCTTGACAGGAATAAAAAATGCTTTACTTCATTTAAAAAATGGATACCCTTTAGGTATTTTTCCGGCAGGAGAAGTTTCAACCTATAAAGACGGAAAATTAGTGGTTGATAAACCATGGGAAGAAGGAGCTGTTAAATTAATTAAAAAAGCGAATGTTCCAGTTATTCCAATTTATTTTCATGCGAAAAATAGCAGATTGTTTTACTGGTTGTCTAGTGTTAGTGAAACATTAAGGTCGGCCAAACTCCCATCAGAAGTATTTTCGCAGAAAAGAAGAATTATTAAGGTAAGAATTGGTAAACCTATACCAGTTAAAGAACAAAGTGCTTTTTTAAATATAAATGATTTTCATGATTATTTGCGTAAGAAAACATATATGCTAGCAAACCCATTTGAAACGGAAACATCTTTGATAAATACATCAAATTTTAAAAGAAATAAGATTCCAGAAGTAATAATTTCACCAATTTCTCAAAACAAATTAGAATCAGAAATAGAGATTTTAAATAAAAATGATTCCCTGTTATTTAGTAGTAAAAATTATAAAATTTATTTAACGGATACTAAATATATAAAAAATGTTTTATTAGAAATAGGAAGGTTAAGAGAGGTTACTTTTCGTGAAGTGGGAGAAGGAACAAATAAATCAATCGATTTAGACAGGTATGATAATTTTTATAAACACTTAATTTTATGGGATGAAGTAAATAAGAAGTTAGTAGGTGCTTATCGTATGGGATTGGGTAAAGATATCTACAAAAAGTATGGTATTGAAGGTTTTTATATAAATGAGCTTTTTAAAATAGAACCTGAACTTAATGATATGATGGAAAAAACCATTGAAATGGGAAGGGCTTTTATCATTAAAGAATACCAGCAAAAACCAATGCCATTATTTTTACTTTGGAAAGGAATTGTGCACGTAACATTAAGATATCCAGAGCATAAATATTTAATGGGAGGTGTTAGTATAAGTAATAAATTTTCAAATTTTTCAAAGTCATTGATGATAGAGTTTATGAAATCACATTATTATGATCCATTTGTTGCTCAATATGTGCATCCGAAAAAGGAATATAAAGTATCATTAAAAGATGCAGATAAAGATTTTGTTTTTGATGAGGCAAAATCCGATATGAATAAATTTGATAAAATTATTGATGAAATTGAACCAGGTAGTTTGCGTTTACCTGTTTTATTAAAAAAATATGTAAAGCAAAATGCAAAGCTAGTTGCATTTAATGTGGACCCAAAATTTAATAATGCTGTAGATGGTTTGATGTATATTCGTATTGCAGATATTCCAGAAAGTACTGTAAAACCCGTTATGGAAGAATTTCAAGCCGAATTAGAGTTAAAACTTCAAAACGGGAAATTATAAATTAAAACCAAGTTTTTTGATTTGCTTGATACATTTGATAAAATTCATCATCAGTTTTAGTAAGATAAATTATCCCTTCTATTAACCCAATAATCGAGGTGACTGCACCACCAATACCACAAGTTAAAATGGTTATCAAAAGCATGATAATACCTTCTTTTTGATAGCCCAAAATAAATTTATGAATTCCTAAGCTACCAACTATTATAGCCAAAATACCTGCTACTAATTTTTTATTTTCTTGTTGCTGTTGTGGTAATGAGTTTCCTTTTTCGTCTACGATTTCCATAAAAAATATTTTTTCAAATATAAAAACTTAAATAAATATTTAAGAAATTTTTATTGTAAAATTTAAAACCATGGTTTTTTATTAATTTGGTAAGTTTGATAAAACTCCTCATCAGTTTTTGTTAAATAGATAATACCTTCAGCAAAGCCAATTAAACCAACTAACCAAGCCAAAAGACCAAAGCTAAGTATAGCTAAAACAAATGTGGCACCTAGCATAATTAAACCTTCTTTAGTGTAGCCTAATATAAATTTATGAGCACCCAAAGAGCCAAATATTATTGCTAAAATACCTGCAAGTATTTTTTTGTTTCCTTTACTTGATGTTAAATCTTCATAAGCATCTTTCGCACCTTTAGTAAATTCATTGGCTGTAGATTTTGCTTCTTGTTGAAAATCTTGTGTACTATCATCTATATCTTTAGCAAAACCCTTGGCTTTTTCTTTAATTTTATCAGCTCCTTTTTTAAAATCTTTTTTTATTTCGTTGGTGTCTTTTTCCAAATCATTTATGGCTTCTTTTGCACCTTTAGAAAACTCATTGGCTGTAGATTTTACTTCTTGTTGAAAATCTTGTGTACTATCATCTATATCTTTAGAAAAATCTTTGGCTTTTTCTTTTATTTTTTTAGCTTCTTTTTTTAAATCCTCTTTTATTTCTTTGGTGTCTTTCCCTAAATCGCTTATCACTTCTTTTGCTTCATCTTTTATTTTTTTTGCTGTTTTTTTTGCTTTTCCTCCTGGATTATTGCTAGATGTAGTCATATTAAATGGTTTGTTTATAGTTGATTATACTCACAAATTTAATAAAATATATAATTAATTCCTAATAAAGGTCAAAGTTGTATGAATTCTATAAAATTGACTATTTTTGAATTAAATTTTCAAAACAATTTATGAAACGAGTATGCCAAATTTTGACATTTAAGGAAATGATTAATAGCGGACACTATGTGTTACCTATAAAAAATAAAATTTAAACACATGAAAACAAATAATAAAGTTGCTGTATTTGGCGGAGGTAGTTGGGCTACTGCAATAGTTAAAATGTTGTCCGAAAATTTAGATCATGTTGGCTGGTATATGCGTAGTACTTATGCTATCGAGCATATTAAATTGAACAATCATAACCCCAATTATTTAAGCTCGGCTGAACTACATCCAGAAAAGTTAAGCTTATCAAATGATATTAATGAAATGATAACTTATGCTGATTGTTTGATATTTGCAATACCTTCTGCATTTTTAAAGTCAGAATTAGATAAAATTACTGTTCCGCTTGACGGAAAAATAATTTTTTCGGCCATTAAAGGAATTGTACCCGAAACAGGATTAATTGTAGGAGAACATTTTCATAAAATTTTAAATGTACCGTATGAAAACATTGGTGTAATTACAGGTCCTTGCCATGCGGAAGAGGTTGCAATGGAACGGTTGTCTTATTTAACTATTGCTTGTCAAGATGAAGAAAAAGCAATTTGCTTAGCAAATGATATTGCAGGAAGATATATAAAAACAAAAATATCTGACGATATTATTGGAACCGAATATGCTGCCATGCTTAAAAATATTTTTGCAATAGCTGCGGGTATAGCTCATGGTTTGGGTTATGGAGATAATTTTCAGGCAGTTTTAATGTCAAATGGTATTCGAGAGATGAAACGCTTTATTAAGAAGGTTCATAAAATGAAACGAAATATCAATAATTCGGCTTATTTGGGCGATTTATTAGTTACTGGATATTCGGTTTTTAGTCGAAACCGTATGTTTGGAAACATGATTGGTAAAGGCTATACTGTAAAATCGGCAATGATGGAAATGAGTATGGTTGCCGAAGGGTATTATGCTACAAAAAGTGCTTATAAAATGAATCAAAAAAATGAAGCCGATACGCCAATAATTGATACTGTTTATGCCATTTTATATGATAATAAAGATGCGAAAAAGGAATTTAAAAAATTAACAGATTTATTAGATTAATTATTGTTACCCGATAAAGATACAAGACCGCTAGCGCTGTTAGAATAAAGAACAAAGACTTGACTGTAACTATCTGACAATCTTACAGGTAATGTTTTAAAGGTTTTTTATTGTGTTTTTTTTACAATATGCAAAAGCAAGTGTCATATTTTTACTCGGACATTACTGTTATTTAATCAAGATTCCTTTTTTGTTCCATGCTTTAAGCATTCTAAGGTTACCTTCTTTTATTGTATTTTTTTTAATCAAAAAATTCTTTTCAAACATTTTATTCTTTTCAAAAAAAGTAATTTTAAATTCGTTATTTAATTGAAATATATCCTCTTGAATTAATTCAACTTTAGCAATATATTTTGCTGGTAATTTTTCGATTTTATGATGCATTTTTGATGTTTCCTTAGTTCCATCAAACCCTTTACTAACAATCAAAACCATTTCTAAATCAGTATCTTTTTCGTTGATTAAATAAGCATAATAATCGTTGACTTTAAAGGTTTTATTATATTCTTGGATAATGGCTAAATGTAAATTTTCAACTTTTGGTATTTGTATGTCTTTTTTCATAGGTGTTTATTTATGCATAAATAAGGGTTCTTTAGACTTTGAAGGAAGCCTTGCTTAATATATTATCCTGCAAGGTTTTTTTTAACCTTGTAGGTATTAATGTATTACTCAAAAGTATATTTTTCACTTATCAAACTATTTTTATATTGATGTGCATATTTAAAATTATCTATATCTTGAAACAAATCAATAACTTCTTTAGAATTGATAAATTCAGATTTGTTATTTACAATTTCAATATAAGATGAATATTGATAATTTTTAAAATTATCAACTAAATTATGTTTCACAGGATTTGTATGAATGTAAAGGATAAGATTGGTTAAATAATTATCAGATTGTAATTGAATCCTTTTGAAATGTTTTTCAAATAGACTTCCAGTTCTATCTTGTTGTTTATTAAATGCTTTAGCATAAGCGTTAAAAAAGTTAGAAAATTTTTGAGTGACAATTACTCCATTATCATCTATTTTGATAACAAAATGAAAATGATTGCTTAAAAGACAATATGCATAAACGGTTGTGTATGAAGTTAAATATTTAGAAAATAGTTTCATAAAATAATAGTAATTTCCATCATTTTTAAAAATAGCACAACCGTTTATCCCTCTATTATAAATATGGTAGTACCTGTCTTTTTCTAAAGGTTCTAATTTCATAAGACCTATTTTATATTAGTTGAATACTTACAAGGTCTTTGAGACCTTGGAGGAAACCTTGTGGAAAAATCACAAATATATTAATCTTCCCAATTCATACTCCGTTTTACTGCTTTCCCCCAGGTTTTATATAATTTTATTCTTTTTCGTTCTTCCATTTCTGGAATAAACTCTTTTTCAATATCTCGATTTCTTAAAATATCTTCTATTTTCCATAAACCAATTCCAATTCCAGCCAAAAAAGCAGCACCTTGCGCTGTAGATTCAAGAACTTTGGCTCTTTCAATTTTTACATTTAAAACATCAGCTTGAAACTGCATTAAATAGTTATTGGCTGAAGCTCCTCCGTCAACTTTTAAAGCACTTAAAACTACTTTTGAGTCTTCCTGCATTGCTATTATTAAATCTTTACATTGATAAGCAATAGCTTCTAAAGTCGCTTTAATAATTTGATTTTTACCTGTATCTTGGGTCAAACCAAAAATAGCCCCACGGGCTTCCATATCCCAATAAGGTGCTCCCAAACCCGAAAATGCAGGAACAACAAAAACAGAATAATCATCTTTAATTTTATTGGCAATAGTTTCAGTTTCTTTAGCAGAATTAATTATTTCTAAACTATCTCGAAGCCATTGTATTGCAGATCCAGCATTAAAAACACTCCCTTCTAAGGCATAATATATTTTATTATTAATTCCCCATGCAATGGTTGTTAGCAAGCCATTATTTGAATATTGTGGTTTTTCACCAGTATTCATCAATAAAAAGCAACCTGTGCCATAAGTACTTTTGGTATCTCCTTTTTCAAAACAGGCTTGACCAAAAAGAGCAGCTTGTTGGTCGCCAGCGATTCCTGCAATAGGAATATTTTTTCCGTTAAAATTAAAATCACCAAAAAGACAACTTGAATCTTTTACTTCGGGCAAAAGGGTTTTTGGAATCTCAAAAGTTTTCAATAAATCATCATCCCACTGTAAAGTGTTGATGTTGAATAATAAAGTTCTTGAAGCATTTGAATAATCTGTAGCGTGTACTTTTCCTTGGGTTAAATTCCAAAGTAGCCAAGTATCAATGGTACCAAATAGCAATTCGCCATTTTCGGCTTGTTTTTTTGCATTGGGAACATTTTCTAAAATCCACTTTATTTTAGTGGCCGAAAAATAGGAGTCAATAACCAATCCTGTTTTTTCTTTTACAGTTTCTTCTAAACCTTGATTTTTTAAACCTTTACAATAATCAGATGTACGTTTATCTTGCCAAATAATAGCATTATAAATTGCTTTACCTGTTTTTTTATTCCATACTACAGTAGTTTCTCTTTGATTGGTAATCCCAATAGCAACGATAGAAGCGTGATTTATATGATTGTCTTTTACAACGTCTTTTAAGGTTTGTAATTGCGATTGGTATATTTCAATGGGGTCTTGTTCAACCCAGCCATGTTTGGGATAAATTTGTTTGGTTTCTTTTTGAGAGATACCACAAATAATTCCGTTTTCATCAAACAAAACGGTTCGTGAACTTGTTGTACCTTGATCTAAAGAAAGGATATATTTTTTCAAATGCTTGATTTTTGAACAAGCAATTTAATGAATATTTATTTTAGCGCTTCATTAATTTTGTTCACCTATGGCATTGTTTTCTCCATAAATTTCGGTGTTAGGATAAAATGCCAGCCAAGCAAATGCAAAATGATTGCTATGGAGTTCAATTTTTAATTGTTTTCCTTTAAGTTTCCCTTCATAACAAAAACCTGTAATATCCCAACTCGAATTGGTTTTTTTATCTTTGAAAATACTTTTTGTTTTTTTGAAAATCATTTTTTTACCATCTAAAGTTCTATTAAAAACAGCAATGGTGCCAATATCTTTTGACTCATTAATATTGGCTTGATCTAAAATGGAAACCGTACCCGATTGATGAAATAAAACTACGTTTTTCTTTTTAAAAGTATCGTTTATTACACCAGATTTTGCAATATCAGAAAAAGTATAGACTTTATATTTTCCGTCATTTTCTAAATCAACAATTCGTTCCATTGGGGGTAAACGATTGTCAATTTTATCAGTATCAAAAAAGCGATCATAAGGTTTTGCATTTATATCATCGTAGTTTTTATATGGATTAGTTCCGTAATGTTTTTCATTTTCAGCAAAACCAGTTTGTTTTGATAATATTTCCCCTTGAGGGTAACGATTAAAAAATTCCTCTACAGAGATAATTAAAGAAGGTAAAATATCCAACTCTTTTTTATCTAATTCACCAACAATTGCAACTCCCATAAGTTGCTGCCATAATGTTTCGGTATTTCTATCGAGCATTACCATGTCGCTGTTACGTAACATACCTGAAGGTTCAAATTCCATGATATGCTCTTTGCCATTGTATTCTAATTTTCTGAGGTAAACAATACCAGAATTACAAAGTGGACAATAAGTTACCAAAATTGGAACGTCACTCAAAATATCATTTGAAATTTCATGCATCGTCAAAATATTTAAAGAATATGCCTTTGCTTTTCCATCAATTTCTATGGCAATAACAGGTTCTTTTGCAAAAAACATGTTTAAACCAGCTTCTTTGCCAACAAATTTTGGAAAATCTAAAGTAGGGAATGAGCCTTTAGGTAAAACGATTTGTATTTCGGAGAGAGGCACAGAATGTATAGTTATATCTGTTTTCCATTCAAATGGGATATTTTTTGGATTTTGCATTTGGGCAGAGACTAGTGTTATGATAAATAAAAAAAGTAGATTTAATGTGTATTTAAGATTCATAGTTGATTTATTTAGTTTTGTTGCTTTGTCGTATGGTTTAACTCAATCTTTCAATTTTAACTTTTGTACCACTAAAATCAGCATTACCTGTTAATTTATCTATCCTATTTGCATCCGTCAAATCATTAATGCTAACCCCTGCATTTTTTTGTGCTATTTCCATTTTAATATTTTTATAATGATGGCCCCAACCATGAGGAATACTAACCACACCTTGCATTATTTCATCGTTAATTTCAACAGGGATAACAATGGATCCAATATTAGAAGTTACAGTTACCTTTTGTTGATTTTTAATATTCAGTTTTTCAGCATCTTTATGGTTTATCAAAAGTGTACAACGCTTATTTCCTTTTGTCAATCGGATTGAATTATGCATCCAAGAATTGTTTGATCTTAAATGCCTTCTTCCGATGAGGGTTAAAGGAAAATTAAGTTTGTCTTCATTTGCCCATAAATAAAATTGTTTTTTAAGACGTTTTAAATCCTCTAAAAAAATAGTAGGAGCTAAGTCAATTTTTTTATCTTTTGTAAATAATCGGTTAGGTAAACTAGGTTGTAAAGCACCTAAATCAACTCCGTGAGGATTTTCAATTAAAGTTTTCATAGAAAGATCATTTTCTTTATACGGTCCGCTTTTAAGCATAAAATCTAGCATTATCTCGGGAGTAGCTTGATTTTCTTTTCCTGTTATCCGTTTGAACAATGCGTTAAAAATTTCCCAATCATGCTTTTGATCATTTTCTTTTTCGAATAAAATAGGAGAATATTTGGAGGTGTTTCTTACTGCCAATTGATGGAATGCTAAATCGTAATGTGACGTTTCTAAGCCTGTTGTTGATGGTAAAATAATATCGGCATATTGCGTGGTTTCATTGATGTAAATATCAATAGCAACCATAAATTCTAATTGCTCAAATGCTTTAGCCAACTGTTTGCCATTAGGTGTAGAAAGTACTGGGTTTCCAGCAATGGCTACCATGGCTTTAATTTGTCCATCTCCTTTAGTCAATATTTCATCAGCCAAAGTAGCAACAGGAAATTCGCCTGAGTATTCAGGTAATTTTTTAACTCTACTTTTATATCGATCAAAACTTCCTGTTTTACCAGTTTTCACTGCCATACCCACCAAATCAACTGCCGGAAGAGTAAACATCGCACCTCCTTTTTTATCGAAATTACCAGTAATAATATTGAGCACATTAATCAACCACTGACAAGTGCCACCAAATTCTTGGGTAGAAACACCCAAGCGTCCATAACAAACCGCTGTTTTAGCGTTAGCAAAACTTATTGCGAGTGTTTTAATTTTTTCAGTATTAATTCCAATACTAGTTGAAACCTTTTCAGGGGAATAATCTTTAGCAATATTTTTAATTGTATTCCAGCCATTAATATGGGGTTCTAAATGTTTTTTTGTATCTAAATTTTTTTCAAAAATAACATGAATTAATGCCAATAATAAAAGCGCATCTTTACCTGGCTTAATCGTTAAATATTGATTGGCAATTTTTGCCGTCTCTGTATATCTTGGATCAATAACTACAAATTCACCTCCTCTTTTTTGAATTGCTTTTAAGCGATTGGTAAAACCTGGAGCTGTCATTAAACTTCCATTAGAAATTGCAGGATTGGCACCAATGATTAACATAAAATCGGTATGATCAATATCAGGAATAGGAATTAACATATGATGCCCAAACATTTTTAAAGAAGCAATATGATGAGGCAATTGATCGACAGAAGTGGCTGTATATTTTTGTTGTGTTTGTAAACTTTGAATAAATGGTGTGCCAAAAAGCATCATGCCTAAATTATGAACATTAGGATTACCTCTGTAGGTACCTACGGCATTGTTTCCATATTTTTTTTGAATGGTTTTTAATTTACTGGCAACTTCATCAAAAGCATCATTCCATGAAATTTTTTCCCAACCTTTATCGGTTCTTTTTACAGGAGTTTTAAGTCGGTCTTTATCGTGATATAAATCTTGTAATGCGACAGCTTTCGGACAAATATGCCCCTTACTAAATATATCTTTTTTATCTCCTTTAATAGAAACTATTTCATTTTTTTGATATTTAATTTCTAGTCCACACATGGCCTCACAAAGATTACATGTGCGATAATGTGTTTTTATATTTTCCATTACTTTAAAGCCTGGCAAGCAATTAAACCTCCGTATTCTAAAGCTATGGTTCTATCATTTGAAATTTTTTGATAATCAGGGTTAGAAACCATTTTCATAAAATGAGCAACCGATGGGTACTCTACTAAAAAAATCATATCTGGCTCGTTTTTAGTGTCACCAATAACAGTAGTAGCAACAACACCTTTCCAAATTAATTTAGCACCAGATTGCTTGACAAATTTTTGGGCATTTTTAAAATAACGAGCATAGGCTTCTTTTCCAGTCTCATTTCCGGTCTCTGTTTTTGACTTAAATTTGATAATGTTTAACATAGTTAAAGGCGTATCTTTTGGATAATCCATCAATTGTGCCATTTGTTTGTCGGTAGGTTTTACTTGAGTAAGTTGCATAGAATTTGAAATTTAATTTTGTTAGTGGAATATATAAAATAATCCTTACAAAATAGAATAGCAACTTAAGAGATTTTTAAATTATTGAGATTTTGTAATTGTTTTTTGAGGTTTAGTTAAATAATTAATCATTCAAGTCTTTTCTATTTTTAGCTTTGTTATACATAAAGTAGGCGACAATAACTAAAAGTACAAATGGGATATATGTTCCTATAACAACTCCAATTTCATAGCCACTATCAGGTGCATTTTTCATTTTTTCTTCAACATCAACTTGAAGAAGAAGTATTAAGTATAGGTAGCTCATTTGTATTATTTTTTAAATTTTGTTAATGCATTTTTAGTAAAATCTGATAAAACCAACCTGCCACTAATTGCGGCTCTTTCTGTTAAAAGTTTATCCCAATGATTTGTGTTTTCCCAAAAAACTTTTTTCATTTCGGTTAATGCTTCCCTATTGTAGTTTGCTAAATTCTGAGTTAAATTTTCAATTGCATCATCCATATCTCGATTATTTTCAAAAACTCTAGCAAAAAGTCCTTTTTTCTTAGCCCAATAAGCCGTTTTCCAATTTGTAGCATCAATTGTCAATTCGCTTAAAGCGGAAATACCAATCTTCCGTTCAAGAGCTGGGGCAATAACAAATGGTCCGATTCCAATACTCAACTCTGATAATTTAATGTCAGCAGCTTCTGTTGCCAAACAATAATCCGCAGCAGCTAGAATTCCAACGCCACCGCCAACAACTTTACCTTGTGCTCTTGCAATAATTAATTTAGAGCAATTGCGCATGGCAAGGATTAAATTAGCAAACCCAGAGAAAAACTGCTTACCTTCTTCTAAAGTTTTAATGGCAAGTAATTCATCAAAAGATGCACCTGCACAAAAAGCCTTTTCACCTTCACTTTGTAGTAAAATAACATGAACATTGTTATCATCACTTAATCTGTTAAAAGTATCGATCAAACGATTTAATAATTCACTAGGAAACGAATTACTTGCAGGATGAAAAAAAGTAATGGTTGCCACTTTATTGGTAATATTGGTAAAAATTGAGCCTTGATTCATTTTTTTAAAATTATGAAATTGTTAATTGTCCAAGTTTTCCTCCCGATAGAAATCGGGATTTATGAGAACACTAATGACATTCGACTTAGAGTCATTAGATTAAGAAACGCCATTGGTGGTCACGCTTCTGTCAATTTTACGCATCAAACCTTGTAAAACTTTACCAGGTCCTACTTCGGTAAATTCTGTAGCGCCATCTGTAATCATTTGCTGTATGGTTTGTGTCCAACGAACAGGAGCTGTTAGTTGTGCAATTAAATTTTCTTTAATTTCTGCAGCAGTACTTACAGGTTTTGCAGTTACATTTTGATAGATTGGGCATGTTGGTTCGTTAAAAGTTGT
>DAOUTI010000172.1 GCA_030626795.1 Flavobacteriaceae bacterium | reverse complement strand
CCAATATCTGCAGTTTCGCCACCAGTAGAATGAATGGTAACGCCAAAACCTTTTAACTCTTTTAATAACTCTTCACTACCGTTTATAATTGCCGAAAGTACTTCGCCAGGAATTAGATTTTTATTTCTCCCTATAGTTGAAGACAGCATGATATTATCAGTTGCACCAACACAAAGTAAATCGTCAATATTCATAATCAAAGCATCTTGTGCAATGCCTTTCCAAACAGAAATGTCACCAGTTTCTTTCCAATACATATAGGCTAATGAAGATTTTGTGCCAGCGCCATCAGCGTGCATTACCAAGCAATAATCATCATCATTTGTTAAATAATCGGGAACAATTTTACAAAATGCTTTAGGAAAAAGTCCTTTGTCTACATTTTTAATGGCATTGTGAACATCTTCTTTCTGTGCCGAAACTCCTCTTAAATTATATCGATTATCTGATGAACTCATTTTTATTATTTTTATTTAATAAATATAAATATTTTTTATTGTAATCAATTATAGCCTTTCCTTTATGTAAAATATCGGCGCCTATAATTCCTTTAACAGGACTTGCATTTTGTTTTACAAGGGCATTATTTATATGAGATAAATCGATAAGAATTAATGGTCTTTTTTGTAATTGAAACTTACCAATTTTAATATTATTTTTCTTGGAGATAAGTGTATCGATTTCGGTAGATCCTGCACCGCTAGCTTTGTGTTCAGATTCTTCGGTTTTTAATTGAAATATTTCAATTTCATCAAACCCAACACATGAGTTTGAAGCTCCTGTATCTAATATAAAACGGCCTTTAACTTTATTAATTTTTACTTTTATTTCAAAATGATTGGTTACAGTTTTTTTTAGCTTTACACGAAAATAACCTTGATTAAATAAAAAATCTTTCAAGTTTTTCATAGCTTAAATAACCGATTTAAATTGCTTTAAGAAACGAATGTCGTTTTCGTAAAACATTCTAATATCTGGTATTTGATATAAAAGCATGGCAATTCGTTCAATACCCATTCCAAATGCGTAACCACTATATTTTTTTGGGTCAATATTGGCGTTTTTCAAAACATTTGGATCTACCATACCGCAGCCCATAATCTCTAGCCAACCCGTACCTTTTGTTATTTTATAATCGGTTTCTGTTTCTAAGCCCCAATAAATATCAACTTCGGCACTCGGTTCGGTAAATGGAAAATAAGATGGACGTAATCTTATTTTTGATTTTCCAAACATCTCTTCGGTAAAATATAAAAGCGTTTGCTTTAAGTCGGCAAATGAAACATCAGTATCAATATAGAGCCCTTCCACTTGATGAAAAATACAATGCGCTCTTGCCGAAATGTCTTCATTTCTAAAAACTCTTCCAGGAGAAATAGTTCTTATAGGCGGCTTATTATTTTCCATGTATCTAACTTGAACAGAAGAAGTATGAGTTCGCAATAGAATATCAGGGTCTTTTTCAATAAAAAAAGTGTCTTGCATGTCTCTTGCCGGATGATATTCGGGTAAATTTAGAGCAGTAAAATTATGCCAATCATCTTCAATTTCAGGTCCTTCAGAAACGGTGAATCCAATTCTTGAAAAAACATCAATAATTTGATTTTTAACAATAGAGATTGGATGTCTTGCACCTAATTCGATGGGCTCTGCTGGTCGAGTTAAATCGCCATAAATATTTTTAGTAGGACCAGTACTGTCTTCTAATGCGTTATTTAATGTATTAACTTTTTCGGTTGCTAAAGTTCTTAAATTATTTAATGCTTGACCAATTTCTTTTTTTTGTGATACTTCCACATTTTTAAAATCGGCAAAAAGTTGCTTTAAAAGGCCTTTACTTCCCAGAAATTTAATTCTAAAAGTCTCAATTTTATCCCCTGTGTCGGCATTAAAATTATGGATTTCATCTAATAAGCCATTTATCTTATTCTTCATTTCTAGTGATCAAATTTGAGGGCAAATTTACATTTTTTTTGTTGGATTTTGAATTTAAATAGCATGCATTTTTTGTTATCGTTTACAATGTAAACATATGTGATAAAAATCACCAAAAAACTAGAAATTAATGTTTAAAATCATTTTGTGTTAATTGTAATTTGATTATTTTTGCTAGATAAAATTTAATAATTAATAATTTAATACATATAAAATTATGGAATCAAAAATTAAAGCCTTTATGGATGAAGTTGCACAGCGCAATGGACATGAGCATGAATTCCTACAAGCTGTTCAAGAAGTAGCAGATACTGTAATACCTTATATCGTTACAAAAGACATCTATCATGGTAGAAATCTTTTGATGCGAATGGTTGAACCTGAGAGAGCAATTACATTTAGAGTGCCTTGGATTGATGATAAAGGAGAAATTTGCGTTAATCGTGGTTATCGTATTCAAATGAATTCTGCAATTGGGCCATATAAAGGTGGTTTGCGTTTTCATCCAACGGTGAGTATGAGTATTTTAAAATTCTTGGCTTTTGAGCAAGTATTTAAAAATAGTTTAACAACTTTACCTATGGGTGGAGGTAAAGGTGGTTCGGATTTTGATCCTAAAGGAAAGTCAGATAACGAAATTATGCGTTTTTGTCAAAGTTTTATGAGTGAATTGTATCGTCATATTGGTGCAAATACTGATGTTCCTGCTGGAGATATTGGTGTTGGTGGAAGAGAGATCGGTTTTCTTTACGGACAATACAAAAAATTGAAAAATGAATTTACTGGGGTTTTAACTGGTAAAGGTATGTCTTGGGGTGGTTCTTTAATTAGACCAGAGGCAACAGGTTATGGTACAGTGTATTTTGCAGAAAGTATGTTGGGTACAAAAAACGATTCTATAAAAGGTAAAACTATTTTAGTTTCAGGTTCTGGTAATGTAGCGCAATATGCAACAGAGAAAGCAACGCAATTAGGCGGTAAAGTTGTTTCAATGTCAGATTCTTCAGGTTATATTTTTGATTCGGAAGGAATTGATGCTGAAAAACTTGCTTTTGTAATGGAACTTAAAAACGTAAGACGTGGAAGAATAAGTGAATATATTGAAAATTATCCATCTGCTAAATTTGTTAAAGGATCAACGCCTTGGAATGAAAAATGTGATATAGCTTTACCTTGTGCAACCCAAAATGAGTTGAATGGTGATGATGCAAAAGCATTATTAGCTAATGGCTGTATTTGTGTTAGTGAAGGAGCTAACATGCCTTCAACACCTGAAGCAGTTATTGCTTTCCATACAGCAAAAATATTATATGCTCCAGGAAAAGCATCTAATGCTGGTGGTGTTGCAACATCTGGTTTAGAAATGAGTCAAAATTCATTGCGTTTAAATTGGACACGTGAAGAAGTTGATGCTAAACTTAAGCAAATAATGAGTGATATTCATAACTCATGTATTGAGTATGGTAAAGATGAAGCTGGTTATGTTGACTATGTAAAAGGAGCAAATATTGCTGGTTTTGTTAAAGTTGCTGATGCCATGTTGGCGCAAGGAGTAGTATAGTAGAAATACATTTCTATCAAAAAAAATAAGGCTATCAATTTTGATAGCCTTATTTTTTTATAAAAAGTTCAAAAAAACTTATTTTGCATTACGCATGTAATTAGCTAAAGCTTGCAATTCATCTCCAGACATATCTTTTACAAATCCGTCTAAATTTGCTTTCATAATTGCAATTTGACCTGGGTCAGTATCAACTATAGCAGCATCATTACCTTTTAAGAATTGCACTAAGTTCCCTTCTTTTTCTCCGTAAATTTTGGCGATATCTTTGATAGATGGGCCAACTACTTTTACATCTAATTGATGACAAGAAACACAAGTTTTTTCAGTAAATAGTTTTTTACCTAAAGCAAATTGGTCACCTGCAACAGCAACATTACTTTTCACTTCTTCAACCTTAGTTTCAACTTCTTTTTTTACTTCTTCTTTTTTACTATCTCCACAACTAGTTAAAACTAAAGCTGCAGCAACAAATGTTAAAAGAATTTTTTTCATAATATTAATTTTAAATGGTTAAGTTTATAAAACAAATTTATTACAAAATAACCGAATAAAAGAATTCAAATCAATATAATTAATAGATTCAGATATAAATTGATATTAAAAATAAAAAATGATTAAATTTGCACTATATTTTATAAAAAATGTTAGATAAATTACGAATAATAAAGCAAAGGTTTGATGAGGTTTCTGATTTGATTATACAACCAGATATAATTACTGATCAAAAACGTTATGTTAAACTGAATAAAGAATATAAAGATTTAAAAAATCTTGTTGATATTGGTGATGAGTACAAGTCGGCTCTAAGAAACTTAGAAGAGGCAAAAGAAATTATTGCCGATGGTTCGGATAGTGAGATGGTAGAAATGGCCAAAATGGAAATGCAAGAAGCCAATGAAAAAACACCCAAATTAGAAGAAGAAATAAAATTAATGCTGATTCCTAAAGATCCTGAAGACGCTAAAAATGTTGTTTTAGAAATTCGTGCTGGTACTGGTGGAGATGAAGCAAGTATTTTTGCCGGAGATTTATATAGAATGTATACCAAATTCGCATCGGATAAAGGTTGGAAAGTTGAATTAGAAGATTTTAGCGAAGGCACATCAGGTGGTTTTAAAGAAATTATTTTTAGTGTTTCGGGAGAAGATGTATATGGTACCATGAAATTTGAATCTGGTGTGCACCGTGTACAACGCGTGCCACAAACAGAGACACAAGGTCGAGTGCATACATCTGCAGCAACGGTGATGGTGCTGCCAGAAGCCGAAGAGTTTGATATTGATTTAAAAATGAGCGATATTCGAGTAGATTATTATTGCGCATCTGGTCCAGGAGGTCAGTCGGTAAACACAACTTATTCAGCAGTAAGATTAACACATATTCCTACTGGTATTGCGGCGCAATGTCAAGATCAAAAATCACAACATAAAAACAAGGATAAAGCTTTTAAGGTTTTGCGAACTAGAATTTATGAAGTGGAATTAGAAAAGAAGCTAAAAGAAGATTCTGAAAAAAGAAACTCATTAGTTTCTAGTGGTGATCGATCTGCAAAAATTAGAACTTATAATTATCCACAAGGAAGAGTTACAGAGCATCGAATTGGTTTAACACTTTATGATTTAAGTAATATTATTAATGGAGATATCCATAAAATTGTAGACGAATTAAAACTTCATGAAAATGCCGAAAAATTAAAGGCAACAGATGATGTAATCTAAATAATAGTATGGATATTTTACCATAAAAAAACCTGAACATATGTTCAGGTTTTTTTATATAAGCAAGAAATTAATAATTTATTTTACT
>DAOUTI010000065.1 GCA_030626795.1 Flavobacteriaceae bacterium | reverse complement strand
TGATGTTCTTCCGTGAAATGAATTTTTAAAAGAAATTACTCTTTTTTTACCTGTTTTAAATGATGCTAATTTTAAAGCATTTTCATTGGCTTCTGCACCCGAATTACACAAAAACAAATCGTAATTCTCACAACCTGAAACTTTACCAAGTTTTTTAGCCAATTCAACTTGGAATGGGTTTTGAATGGAATTAGAATAAAAACCTATTTTATCTAACTGGTTTTTTAATTTCTCAACATAATATGGATGTGTATGACCTATAGAAATTACACCATGACCTCCGTAAAGGTCTAAATATTTTGTGTTTCTATCATCCCAAACATGGCAACCCTTAGCTTTTACTAGAGTTACGCTGTATAGTGGGTAAACGTTGAATGGGTTCATATTTTATTACTCTTTATTTTATAATATTAAGATTCCCATCTTCATGGGAATGACATTATTAAATTTCATTAATTTTTTCATACGATGCTACCAGTCCTTTAATTAAAGATGAGCTCAAACCATTGTGTTCCATTTCGTTTAATCCTTCAATAGTACAGCCGCTTGGTGTAGTAACTTTATCAATTTCTTGCTCGGGGTGACTTTGTGAATCTATCAATAAACTCGCTGCACCCAAACAAGTTTGCATTGAAAGTTGTTGTGCTTCTTCACTATGAAAGCCTAATTGCACAGCGCCTTGTGTTGTTGCTCTAATTAATCGCATCCAAAAAGCAATACCACTTGCACAGATAACTGTTGCCGCTTGCATGTGCTTTTCATCGATACAAAGTGTTTGTCCTAAAGCATTAAAAATAGTTTTTGCGCAATGCATTTTCAAATTTCCATTTTTATTTCCGCTCAAACATGTCATGGATTGGCCAACAGAGATTGCGGTGTTTGGCATAGCGCGAATAATTGGTACATCTTTACCTAAAATAGATTCAATATCTTCAATTTCTCTTCCGGTGGCAACCGAAATAATCACATGCCTCTTAGAGTCAATTTCGCTTTTAATTTCTTCTAATACTTTTTTTAATTGTGCTGGTAATACAGCAATAATAATCACATCAGAATATTTAACAGCTCTTTTGTTATCACTAGTTAATTTTACTACGGACACTTTACTCAAGTGCTCTATCGATGAAGTATCTCTTTTGGTGAGATATAATGCCTGACATTTGATATCTTTTTTTTGATTTAAGATTCCTACAGTAATAGAATATCCCAAATTTCCAACTCCAATTATTGCTATTTTCATATTTAAAATGCTTTAAACTTTAAGCTGTACGCTTTAAACTATTTATTTCTTAATGTTGTGTCTCTAAAATTTAAAAATAATTTGCTTTTAAATTTAAACCCATACTTTCTTCAAATGCGAACATTAAATTCATATTTTGTACTGCTTGCCCAGACGCTCCTTTCAACAAATTATCTATTACACTTGTAATTAATAATTTATTGTTGTGCTTATGTAAATGCAATAAACACTTGTTGGTATTTACCACTTGTTTTAAAAATATTTCTTTATCCGATACAAAAGTAAACTTCGCATCTTTATAAAAATCTTTGTAAATCTCTTTTGCTTCTTCTAAAGTACCATCATATTTTGTGTAAACAGTGGCATAAATTCCTCGACTAAAATCACCTCTGTTTGGAATAAAAATTACATCATTATTAAAACTATTTTGCAAACTGCCCATAGTTTGATTTATCTCTCCCAAATGTTGGTGAGTAAATACTTTGTAGGATGAGAAATTATTGTCACGCCATGTAAAATGGGTTGTTTTTGATAAACTTGTGCCTGCTCCAGTTGCTCCAGTTGTGGCATTTACATGGATGTCATTTTTAATCAGTTTAGCTTTGGCCAAAGGTAAAATTGCCAGTTGAATTGCCGTTGCAAAACAACCTGGATTTGCAATATAATTGGCTTTTTTTATTACTTCTTTATTTAATTCGGGTAAACCGTAAAGAAACTCTTTGGTTTCAAAAATTTTATCTTTATCTAATCTAAAATCATTACTCAAGTCAATAATTTTAGTGTTTTTTGAAAATTTATTTTCGTGTAAAAATTTACTTGAGTTACCATGACCCAAACACAAAAATAAAACATCAACATTCGGGTTGATTTCACTAGTAAATTTCAACTCTAATTCTCCTTCCAAATCTTGATGAATATCGCTTATTTTATTCCCTGCATTTGAAGTCGAAAAAACAAAATCAAGATTTACTTTAGAATGATACATCAAAATTCTTATCAGTTCTCCTGCAGTATAACCTGCTCCTCCAATAATTCCTGCTTTAATCATAATTTAAGAATTTACGTGCTTATAAATTTTACCTTGATTTGCAGTTATCTTAATAAACCCTTTGGCATCATCGGCAGTCCAACCTTTATTGGTCTCACCATATTGTGCAAAAGAATTACTCATTAAATCGTGTTTTGATTCAATTCCATTTAAGAAAAATCTATACGGTTGTAATGTAACAAAAACATCTCCACTCACATTTTTTTGAGAATTTTGTAAAAATGCCTCGAAATTTCGCATTACTTCGTCTAAATATTGTCCTTCGTGTAGCATCATTCCGTACCAATTTGCTAACTGATCTTTGTGCATTATCTGCCATTTAGTAAGCGTGTGTTTTTCTAATAAATGGTGTGCTTTAATAATAATTAGAGGCGCCGGAGCTTCAAAACCAACTCTTCCCTTTATGCCGATGATGGTGTCACCCACATGAATATCTCTACCAATAGCATATTGCGAAGCCAAAATATTTAATTTTTCAATGTTATTTACTTGCGTATCCTTTTCGCCATCAATAGCAACCAATTCCCCTTTTTCAAAAGTTAGTTTGATATCTTTATCCTTTTCGGCTAGTAGCTGACTTGGATAAGCGCTACTTGGTAATGGTAAATTTGATGTTAATGTTTCTTCACCTCCAATACTTGTACCCCAAAGACCTTTATTGATAGAATATTTTGCTTTTTCCCAAGAATAGTCTACTCCGTTTGCTTGTAAATAATCAATTTCTTCTTGTCTTGCTAATTTTAAATCTCTAATAGGCGTAATAATTTCAATTTCGGGTGCTAAAATTTGAAATATCATATCAAATCTTACTTGGTCATTTCCTGCTCCAGTACTACCATGAGCGATATACTTTGCGTTAATTTTTTTTGCATAATTTGCAATTTCAATAGCTTGAACAATTCTTTCGGCGCTTACTGAAAGCGGGTAGCTATTGTTTTTTAATACATTTCCGAAAATTAAAAACTTGACAACTTTTTCATAAAATGATTGTACAGCATCAATCGAGGTATAAGTTGTTGCTCCTAATTTTAAAGCTTTATTGTTAATATCTTCAATTTCTTCTTTACCAAAACCACCTGTATTTACACTTACAGCATGAACTTCATAACCTTCTTCTTTGGATAAGTATTTTGCGCAATAGGATGTATCCAACCCTCCGCTATATGCTAAAACTAATTTTTTCATTATTCTTATTTTATATTTTTCTTCCAAAAAAATATTGGAAGTAAGGTGTTCTCGTTATTTTTTTTCTTCTTATTTTTCTTTAAAAATAGACTTTGTTTGATTCTTTTTAATCTACTCAAAGTTTTTTTATTATAGGGATGGTTTTTTATTTCATCTTCGTGTTTTGGGTCGTACAACATACCTGTGCATAAACACATTTTTTGTTCGGTACGTTTTAAAACATCGTAATTTTTACAAGTTTGACACCCTTTCCAAAAATCAGGATCATCAGTAAGTTCGGAAAAGGTAACAGGTTTATACCCTAATCCGTAATTGATTTTCATTACAGCCAAACCAGTAGTTATACCAAATACTTTTGCTTTAGGGTATTTTTCTTTAGAATATTCAAAAACTTTTGCCTTAATTTTTTTTGCCACGCCTTGTTTTCGATAATCAAAATGTACTACCAAACCAGAATGAACAACATAACTTTTATTGCTAAAAGTTTCGATATAACAAAAACCCACAAATTTATCGCCATCTAAAGCAATAATGGCATTGCCATTATTGATTTTGGTTTTGATATATTCTGGCGTTCTTTTGGCGATACCTGTACCTCTATCTTCGGCAGATTTATCTATGGTATCGCAAATATTACCGGCAAATTTAATATGATGACTTGTTGCAATTACAATTTCCATTGTATTGATTTAGAAAACTTAATAATAGATTTTTTTTGAAATGCAGAGCTGGACTCACCTAACCCTATAAAATTATAGTTACCCTTACGGGCGGCGGTAACCATGTGGAAAAACAACAATACTATTTGCATCAAGATTAGATGTCAAAACTAAGTTAAGTATGTTTATTTGTTCTTTCATAATAAAAATGATAGTGAAATTTTAATTAATCTATCGCTTCATTTATTTTGAACTGCAAATTTATAATAAAATTTTAAACCGCAAAAGAAAAAATTAATTTTTTGCAATATTTTACACAAATCTTTAACAATTATTTATCAATCTAGGTTTTTTTTGAATTTATCCTTTGCAAAATCAATAATTCTTTTCACTTCAATAATTTCTATTTTTAAAATATTTGCTATTTCTTGTATATTTAATTTCCCCAAAAGGTATAAATCCACAACATTGGAAGTTGGAACTGGTAAGGAATAATAGGTTTTATATAAAATTACTCCTTTGTCATTATTCTTAAATTGAGAAACATCATTAATATCTAAAAAAGCAAATACATGATCTTGAGCATCTGTATAAGGAAGTGTTTGAACATAATCATCTTGATGATACGAAATATCATCTAACTCTTCATTCATTATTAGGTCATTTCCGGCATCTACTGTAAAATTTTCTTCCAATTGTTTTAATTCTTCTTCTAAAATAACATTTGTACTTACCGATTTTTTATGCCATTTTTCATTTTCAAAAAGAGTTTTAAACTTTGTGTTTAATAAATCAAACATCCTGATTTTGAGGTGATCAATATCCATATTATCCTGTAATCCATTTTCATAAATACTTAAAATTACATCATCTATAATTCCGTTGGATTGAAACATGTTTTTTGGAAATATACCTAAGTTTTCACCAACTCGTATTCTTTGCTTTACATAAGGGTGTAATAAATGTACTATGGAAAGTATTTTTTTATCTGAATTTTTTTCAGAATTATTATTGCTCTTATTTATCATAATAAGTCATTTAAAAATCTCTTATAAAGTTACAAAATAGGATTGATTTTAAAATGTTTTTAACCATTTTAATTATTATGTTTCCTTTTACTAATTGCACTATTATTACTTAAAAATTATCTTTTTAAACCCTTGAAAATCATACCTTATTGATTAATAGTGATTTATAATGGAAGTTTTTAGCACTTTTTAACAATTTTGCAATTTGATGACCTTCATTTTATATTTTTGATTGTAAATGACATCCAAAGCATTTCATATCAATATTCACAATACAAACTTCTATGGTAAACATTTTGAACCTAAAGATGTAAAAGCAGTAGTTGTATTAGTTCACGGTATGGGTGAACATTTTCAACGCTATGAAAATTTCGTAATCCCTTTTTATAACCAAAATAATATTGCTGTATTAACCTTTGATCAATTTGGTCACGGTTTAACCGAAGGAAAAAGAGGTCACAATCCAAATTTTGAAGCGGTTTTAGATAGTGTTCAAATAATGCTAAAAAAAGCAGAAAGTGTTTTTGGCAACAAGCCAACATTTCTTTATGGTCACAGCATGGGAGGCAATGTTGTTATCAATTATGTTTTAAGAAGAAAAAATAATTTAACTGGAGTTATTGCAACCAGTCCGTTTTTAAAATTGGCTTTTCAGCCACCAAGCTGGAAATTAAAAATTGCAAAAATTCTATTAAAAATTGCTCCTTCATTAACCATGAGTAATGAATTAGATGTTGCAGGAATATCTCGTGATAAAAATGAAATTGAAGCTTATAAAAAGGACCCTTTGATTCACGATAAAGTGAGCCCTAACTACTCGATCGTATTTATAGAATCTGGCAAATGGGCAATTAAAAATGCAAACAAATTGAATTTACCTATGCTTTTGATGCATGGAACCGATGATAGATTAACCAGCTACAAAGGTTCGGAAGAGTTTGAAAAAAATTCTGGAAATAAAGTTGATTTGCAGCTCTTTGAAGGAGGATATCATGAATTACATAATGATATCATTAAAAATGAAGTGCTTAAACAAATGTTGGCTTGGTTAAATAACCAAATAACAATAATTAAACCTAAAGATTAATAAATGCTATGAAAAAATTATTATTCCTTTATTTTTTAGTTTTATCTCCCTTACTTTTTTCTCAAAATAGTTATCAATCGAGTATGGATAATCATAGAAACTACCCCATTTTTAATCAAGGGAATTCTACAACTTTTTCAGAAAGAAATCTAATTATTTTAGATAAAGATTATACAAACACATCAAATCATTGGTTGTTAAACCCATCTAGCTTAGTTAATGAAAATAAGGAGTTTACATCACTTTTATTAAAAGAACAATTAGAAGAGTTAAATTATACGACACCTTTTCAATTATCACATAACCCAACCTTAGAAAGGTTTATTAGGGTTTATTTAAATGACCGAAAAGAAAGTATTTCAAAATTAATGGATAGAGCTAGCTATTACTTTCCAATTTTTGAAGAATACTTAGACAAATATGATTTACCTCTTGAAATTAAATATCTTGCTGTAATCGAATCGGCTTTAAAGCCTACTGCAAATTCTTCTTCGGGTGCAAAAGGTTTATGGCAATTTATGTTGGCAACAGGAAAACAATTCGATTTACAAGTAAACTCATATGTTGATGATCGATTTGATCCAATAAAATCGACTGAAGCTGCATGTAAATATTTAAGTTATTTATACAATATGTTTGAGGATTGGGATTTGGCTTTGGCTGCATATAACTCAGGACCCGGAAATGTAAGAAAAGCTATAAGAAGAGCTGGAGGCAAACGAAACTATTGGGAAATACGCCAATTTTTACCTCAAGAAACTCGAGGCTATTTACCTGCTTTTTATGCAACCTATTATATTTTTGAATATGCTGACACACATCATTTAAAACCAACAAAATCAAAATTGACTTATTTTGAAGTAGATACAATTCATGTAAAAAAACAATTATCATTCACAAGAATTCAAAAAAATATTTCAATAAAAAGTGATTTATTAAAAGCCTTAAATCCACAATACAAAAGAGAAATAATCCCTTTTTCAAAAAGTAAAAAGTATGTTTTAACTTTACCGAAAAACCTCATTGATGCTTTTATTGAAAAAGAAAATAGTATTTATCAAATCTCTCCAAATAAATTAACTTATTCCAAAAGAATAGATATTACTAAAAATAATAGTTACGTGGTGAAAACTGGTGATAATTTGAACAAAATAGCATCTAAACATCAAATAACACTTTCTCAACTCAAATTATGGAATGGTTTACAAACAAATTATTTGATAAAAGACCAGCGACTGGTAGTAAGAAAATAGGTTATTTACTCCTTATTTCTTTTTAATTGTTTAAAATAACGTTAAAAGAAATGTTATACATGATGAAAGTGAAATTTTATTCTATTTTTACGGCTTTAACAAATAACAGATGAAAATAAAGATTTTTTTAGCATCTATATTCTTAGGAGTTTTAGGAGCTTGTAACACAACCAAAACGGTTACAGAAAACACAGTACCTGAGATAATACCCGCTCAGCTAGATACAATAACTTCTTTAGCGTATGAGGTTAAAGAAGAGCCCAAAACAAACTTAATAAAGAAACCTTATACTCACAAAATTGGCACTATAAAAGTTGACTCCACATTAATTTCTGGCAAAAATATTGCCTTTATTGACCATGTTTCGGTAAGTGAGTTTGACAAAAAATGGATTGAATCTTGGAAAAACTCTCCTGCAATAAATCCTTTGAGGATCTCAACAAATGATACTATCGGGAATATTGTCATTGAAGATCTTTCGACTAAGGTTTTAAAAGAGCGCCTTGCCTTATTGAACAGTAAAACTCCTTTCAATGTAGAATACAATGCCTCTTTAGAAAAAATAATCAAACATTATTTAAAAACCCGAAAAAAAACCTTCGCAAATTTAATGGGACGGGCACAATATTATTTTCCAATGTTTGAGGAACACCTCGATAAATATGATATCCCTTTAGAAATTAAATATTTAGCCATAGTAGAATCTGCATTAAACCCGGTTGCAAAATCACGAGTTGGTGCTAAAGGCCTATGGCAGTTTATGTATCGCACTGGATTTCAATATGGTTTAAAAGTGAGCTCTTATGTTGACGAAAGGTCTGACCCCATCAAATCAACTGAAGCTGCCTGTAAATACCTAAGCAAATTATACAGTATTTTTAACGATTGGGATTTGGCTCTTGCAGCGTATAATTCTGGCCCTGGAAATGTGAATAAAGCAATAAGAAGATCTGGAGGAAAGACAAATTACTGGAATATTCGTAATTATTTACCTCGAGAAACTGCAGGTTATTTACCTGCTTTTTATGCGACACTCTATATCTTTGAATATTCAAATGAGCACCACATCTACCCTAAAAATGAAATATTACATGCATTTGAAGTAGACACTATTTTAGTTAAAAGGCAACTCACCTTTGAGCAGATAAATAAAGTTTTAGAAATTGATGAAGACTTACTTCAATTTTTAAATCCACAGTACAAACTAAAAATAATTCCTGTTGTAAAAGACAAAAATTATACCTTGACAATTCCTAAATTCATGGTTGGAAAATTTGTTTCAAATGAGGATAAAATTTACGCTTTTGCGGAAGCAGATGATGCCAAACGAGAAAAACCTTTTCCAAAATACTCAGAAGGTCAAGATGTAATAAGGTATCGCGTTAGAACTGGTGATTATTTAGGTAAAATTGCAAACAAATATGGTGTATCTGTCAGTAGTATTAAACGATGGAATGGATTAAAAAATAACAATTTACGTGTTGGGCAGCGCTTGAAAATTTACCCAAGAAAACCTATAACATCATCATCTAAAAGTACTAAAAAAGTTGCATCAAAAAATACTAAAAAACCACTTCCTAAAGGCAAGTACACTACTTATGTTGTTAAAAAAGGAGATTCACTTTGGTTAATTTCGCAAAAATATCCTAAAGTTTCTGCTAATCAAATCAAAGAATGGAACAATATTTGGAGTACTAGAAATCTGAAACCCGGAACCAAATTAAAAATTTATTAATTAGGTCCTCTACACAACCTCTATGTTAAAAAAAATTACACTTCTAGTACTTGTATTTATTCTTACAATTTCTTGTTCTAAAGATGATAAAATCACTTTGGTGAGATCGACAGGCAGAATTAATCATGTTTTAATTGTGATAAAAAATTCTGATTGGCAAGGTGAAGTTGGTGATGCACTACGTGAAATTATTGCACAACCAGTAGCTGGTTTACCACAAGAAGAAACCCAATTTTCAATAACTCAGGTTCCGCCTAATACATTCAACAATTTATTCAAACGAACTCGTAATATTATGTTTGTAGGGTATGATAAAAAAGAAAATTTTTATACCAATACCAATATTTATGCAAATCCGCAAATTACACTATCCATTTTATCTGAAAACAAAGAAGCTTTAATTGAAAATATTAATACGCATAAAAAAGAAATTCTATCCACTTTTAAGAAAAATGATTTAAACTTATATCAAAAGAGAATAACAAAAGATTCTCATGACACTAAAACTTTAAAAACTTTTGATAATTTAAATTTTTATTTAAAAATTCCTTCAAGCTACAAACAAGTAGAGGATGATGGTGATTTTTTATGGTTTAGAAACACCTTTACAAAAGGTCTATTAAATATTATTGCTTACGAAATACCTAAACCTCTAGATAATCCATTTGATCTAGACTATATTTTAAAGTATAGAGATTCTATAGGTAAGAAATATATTCCTGGTCAGTTTGAAAATACATATATGAAAACCGAACCCCAATATACTCCTACCACAAAAGAAGTTAAGCTTGTAGGTAAAAACGCTTTAGAATCTCGGGGTCTTTGGTTTGTTGAAGGTGATTATATGGGAGGCCCTTTTATTAGCTACGCCATTGACGATGACGAGAACAACCGTCTAATTATTATTGAAGGGTTTAGTTATTCACCTTCATCAAAAAAACGTGATATTGTTTTTGAAATGGAAGCCATATTAAAAACGGTAAAAATTAACTAAACCATTTTATAACTAACTTCGCTACATTCTGATAATCTAACAGTAAATTTTTTGTTTTTTATTCTCCTCTTAAAAATTTAATTATTTGTTATTCTGATACTTACAATTTTTTACATTTATTTTGTAATGATTAATCAATTTGTATGTCTATTCATTCAAATAAATTTATATGTTAAAAAATAAACTTTTAAAAACTATTTTAATTCTCGTTGGAGTTGGAATATTAATAGCAGGAGGAATAGGGTTCTATATGTTCAATATGCCTCACCGAGATGTTCAATCAACTTCTACAGATTTCAAACTAAATGCAGAAGATATAGTTACTGAATATTTACAAAACCCTAACGAAGCAAATGACAAGTATTTAGATGATGAAGGAGAATCTAAAATACTCGAAATTACTGGTCAAATTGCTTCTATTACAACCGATTTTAATAATCAAAAAGTAATTCTACTAAAAGGAAAAAATGCACAAGCAGGTGTAACTTGCACTTTTACAGAAAATACTAATGAATCGGTAAACCAGCTTAAAGAAGGTCAAAATATTTCTGTAAAAGGGGTTATAAGATCAGGAGCATCTTATGATGAAGACCTAGAGATGTACGAAAATGTAATTCTTGAAAAATGTAGTTTAATAAACAAATAATCAATCATAAATAATTAAAATCAATACAAAAATGAAAAATTCAATCTTAACATTATTAGTACTTATCGTTTTTTCTTTTACTGCTTTCTCTCAAACTGAAGGCAAACTTGTGAGTAAAAAAACCCATTTTAGTATATATTCTCATACTGCAGCTGAAGATATAAATGCAAACAATTATAAATCCGTTGGCACTCTAAATACAGAAACAGGAGATATTATTTTCTCTGTTCCTATGCAGAGTTATGAGTTTGAAAAATCGCTTATGCAAAAGCATTATAACAGTAAGAAATTTTTAAATACCAAACAATTTCCAAAATCAAAATTAAAAGGAAAAATTACAAACTTAGCTGATGTAGATTTCAAAAACGATGGGACTTACAACATCAATGTTGAAGGTGACTTAACCTTACACGGAGAAACTAAAAAAATTAATGAAAAGGCTACCATCACTGTTAAAGGAGGCAGTGTTGTTTTAAATACCAAATTTAATTTAACATTAGCAGATTATGCTATTGCTTTTAAAGATGGTAAACCTTCAACAAATATTGCAAAAATTATAGAAATAACTGTTGTTGCAGAATATTAATTTTGTGTTAATACCCTGTGTCAGGTTTATATAACTTATATAAATCTGGCACTTTTTTATGCATCTTAGCTTAAGTGTTATTAGTAATAAATGCTTTATCGATATTAATTTGAAATTTTCAAATTAGATGTTGCAAAAGTTTTAATCTCATCATTTTCATTACTATAAATTAAAAAAGCTTTTAGTTCAAGGTGTTTTTCTAAAAACACTTTACTTTTATCAAACCCCATAGACATAAGAGCTGTAGCATAAGCATCAACATCAGCACAATCTAATTTTGAAATTACCGAAGCACTCAATAAATTACTTTTACTTGGGTAACCTGTTTTCGTATCGATTGTATGTGCATATTTTTTACCTGTTTTAGCATCTATTTTAAACTTTCTGTAGTTTCCTGAAGTTGCTATCGCTTCATTATTTAATTCAATTGCTGTTTGAAAAGATCTTGAACCATCAAAATTTGGTTTTTCTATGGCAATTTTCCAAGGTTTATTCTTGCCATTTAAACCTCTGGCTCTTATCTCACCACCAATTTCAACCAAATAATTATTAATGCTTTTTAACTCTAAAAACCTTCCTATTACATCAACTGCATAGCCTTTTGCATTGGCATTAAAATCTAAATACGTTTCAGCATATTTTTTATGAATTTTATGATTCATTACTTTAATATTCTCAAACCCAACGAAAACTAGTAAACTATCTATTTGCTTTTTGTCTAAATCGTTTAATTCTTTTTCTGGTCCAAATCCCCATGCATTAACTAAAATACCAACCGTTGGGTCAAATGCACCATTAGTTTCTTTAAATATTTTTTCAGATTTTTTAAAAACCTCAAAAAACATATCATCAATAATTACAGTTGTATCTCCTTTATTAATTTTTGATATATCAGAATTTGGCAAATAAGTTGACATAGATTTATTAACCAAAAAGATTAAACTGTCAATTTGTTTTTCACTTATAGTG
>DAOUTI010000205.1 GCA_030626795.1 Flavobacteriaceae bacterium | reverse complement strand
AGTTTAAAATGGTGGTTGTAGCTCAGTTGGTTAGAGCATCGGTTTGTGGTACCGAGGGTCGTGGGTTCGAGCCCCATCTTCCACCCAGAAAGACAAACGTTCAAATTTTTTTTTGAGCGTTTTTTTGTTTATACACATTTAGCTTAAATTAACAATTTCGACCCAAAGTGAGAGATATGCTTTCGAATAAGTATTTTTCATTTCGAGATATGCCTCGGGGAAATAAATACTTTTGGCTATCGCCCTGCGATTAAAAAAAGACCGCTATGAAAAACTTGTTTCAATAGCAGTCTAAAAAAAAGGGATCTTCAATAATCTAGTAAACAGATTAAGTAATTTTCATATTTTTTAATCCTTAATTGGGGGAGAAAGGAATATTTATTATTTTATGTATACGAGTATTATTATTCATATCTTTTGATATTAATATTATTGAATCTATTTGTAGAATAAATTTATTCTATAAAAAATAAATCATTTTTTTATAATTAACCCAAAAAGGGTTAAATTCAAAACGGTATGTAGAAAATTGTTATTTGAGGGTAGTAGTTTAAATACCTTTTAAGTATTTTAACTTAAATCTAAACGCATTAATTTTTAATTTATTTTAAATGGAATTGAATTATTATTTTTGTCATTCAAATATTTGATTAAAGAATATTTATATTTATTATTAAAATCAAAAACTAATATATTGAAAGTTGTAGTTGCTAAGCCATATAAAGAAAATGAAATAATTGATTTAATCCATTCATTTGATATTACGGGAGACACTTTTTATGCAAAAAGAAATACGATAAAAATTTTTAAAATAAAAGATGAAGAATGGAATGTTAAAGCCTTTAAAGTACCTCATTTAATAAATAAATTCGCCTATAAATATATACGAAAATCTAAAGCGCAACGATCTTTTGAATATGCTAATTATTTGATAAATAATGATATACTTACTCCAAAACCTATCGGTTATGTGTTAGAGTATTCATTAATAGGTTTGGGAAAGAGTTTTTACATTTCAGAAAATTTACAATATAATTTAACCTTTCGGGAATTAATACACGATAAAAACTATCCAGATAGAGAAATTATTTTAAATCAGTTTGCCGAATTTACTTTTAAATTGCATGAAAAAGGAATTCATTTTTTAGATCACTCTCCTGGAAATACATTAATCGTTAAAAGAGAAAATAAGAAGTATGATTTTTATTTAATCGACTTAAATAGAATGAAATTCGGCACAATGAATTTTGAAACTAGAATTCAAAACTTTGCCAATCTAACGCTTACAGAAGATATGATTAACATAATTAGTAATAAATATGCCAAACTCATCCATAAAGAGGTTCAAATTGTGCACCATGAAATTACAAGAGTCGCAAACTTATCCGCTGCAAAGCGATTAAAAAAACACAAATTAAAACAAAAAATGGGAAGAAAATAATATTTATCTTCTTGCTTTATGGAGCAAATAATAATCAGCAATAACCATTGCACTTAAAGCTTCAACAATAGGTACAGCTCGAGGCACTACACATGGGTCATGTCTTCCTTTGCCTTGCATCTCAACCAATTCGCCTTTTGAATTGATTGTTTCTTGTTTTTGCATTGTAGTTGCTACAGGTTTAAAAGCTACCTTAAAATAAATATCCATACCATTACTTATTCCACCTTGAATACCGCCAGATAAATTGGTTTTGGTAGAGCCATTAGCATTGAAAAGGTCATTATGTTCACTTCCTTTCATTTGAGTCCCATTAAATCCGCTACCATATTCAAACCCTTTTACAGCGTTGATGGAAAGCATTGCTTTACCTAGTACAGCATGTAATTTATCAAAAACTGGTTCGCCTAGACCAATGGGTACATTTTGGATAACACAAGTTACCGTTCCGCCAATTGTGTCTCCTTCTTTACGTATTTTATCAATTTTAGCTATCATTTTTTCCGCAATAGCGATATCTGGACAACGCACGATATTACTTTCGGTTTTTGAAAAATCTAAGTCTGGATGATGTTTGTTTAAATCAATATTACCAACCGAAGATGTAAAAGCATTTATTTTTACTTTGTCAAGGAATTGTTTGGCAATAGCTCCAGCAACAATCCAATTTGCTGTTTCGCGAGCCGAACTTCTACCACCACCTCTATGATCTCTAATTCCATATTTTTGATCGTAAGTATAATCGGCATGTGAAGCACGATAAACATCTGTATTGTGTGAGTAATCTTTACTTTTTTGATTGGTGTTTTTGATTTGAAAACCTATGGATGCACCCGTAGTTTTTCCTTCAAATATACCTGATAAGAACTCAACTTGATCTGGTTCTTTGCGTTGCGTTGTGATTTTAGATTGACCAGGTTTCCTTCTATCTAATTCATATTGAATGGCATAAAAATCCAATTCAATTCCTGCAGGGCAACCGTCAATTATTCCGCCAATAGCGATACCGTGTGATTCGCCAAATGTTGTTAATTTAAATAGATTACCAATAGAATTACTCATATATGTGATTAAAATATTCGAAAAGCAAAGTTAAAATATTTTGATTAATAGCATAACAATAGTTGTTGTATTGTTTATTTTTGATAAAATTATTGTAAAAGATGAATAAAGTGCATTATAATATTCAAGTTATTGGAAAAGTACAGAATGTTTGGTTTAGAAAATACACGAAAGATAAAGCGGAAGTATTGGGTTTAAATGGTATGGTGAGGAATAAAACGGATGGTAATGTTTATATTGAAGTAGAAGGTAATGAAAATACGATTGACGATTTTATAAAATGGTTGTATAAAGGTTCGCCTAAGTCAAATGTTGAGGAAGTTATTTATGAATTGTCAAAGTTTATTGGGTTTGAAAGTTTTGAGATTGTTGACTAAAAAAACCACAATTTAATTGCCATAATAATTACCATTATGATTAAAAATATTTTTACAAGTCCGTCACCTTTTTTAACTGACCATCGGCTTGCAAGCCAACCACCAGAAGCATTTCCAATAGCAAGTATTAAGCCATATTTCCAGTTTACTTGATCATTCATTATAAAAATTATTAATGCAGATGTTGTATAAATTAACGCAACAATTACCTTGATTGCATTACTTTTTACCAAGCTAAATTGATTAATTCCTGACAAGGCTAAAAGCATTAAAAAACCAGTACCTGCTTGAATAAAGCCACCATAAATCCCTATAAAGAAAAACACTATAATACTAATCCATAAATGTTTACCTGTAATTCGCTCAATATAATCTTCCATTTTTGTTTTTCGGTTAAAAACCAAAAATACAACAACAAAGAGCATAACAATTGCAAGAATTTTATTGAATACTTCTCCCTTAATGTCAACAGCAATTTGAGCGCCTATAATTGCACCAAACATGGCCGAAACACCAAAGTATATACTATAAGGAAAGGTTGTTATTCCTTTGCTTTTAAAACCTGCTGTAGAAAAAATATTTTGGATAAGAATTGCAACACGATTGGTTCCGTTAGCAACACTAGGTGGTAAGCCTAAAAAAATTAACATAGGAAGTGTTAGTAATGAGCCACCACCTGCCATTATGTTTATTATTCCGGTTATAAAACCAATGATTACTAAAAGGATTAATTCTAATTCCATAATTTAAAGGAAGTAAAAGTAGTATTTATTTGAAACTAAGCAAGGTAAAAAATTATTTAAAAAAAGCGAATAAATGTTTTAACAAAACAAAAAAGGTTTTTATATTTGCACCCGCATTTGAGCAATCAGATACACTTTGGAGAAATGGCAGAGTGGTCGAATGCACTAGTCTTGAAAACTAGCGAGGGTCACACCTCCGGGGGTTCGAATCCCTCTTTCTCCGCTGAAAACCCTGTAAACGTCTAGTTTACAGGGTTTTATAATTTAAGGTGACAATTTAGGTGACAGTTCGTTTGTTTATTTTTCTGCATTGATTCTGTATCATGTTATCAGAAAACAACTTTTTTAACCCTAGTCAATTAATAAATTATTAAGATTTTCTTTGGGATAATAAGTTTTTGATCCTAATTTTTTAAAAGGTATGAACCCATCTTTTCTTTT